>JAEUJP010000842.1 GCA_016793725.1 Myxococcaceae bacterium
GCCGCCCCGGGACAAGGGCGAGCAGATCTCGGCCGCGCTGAAGCTCGACCCCGACAACGCGCTCGCGCTCGAAGAGCAGGCGCACGCCGAGCGAAGACCACCTCAGAAGCTCGCGCTCGCGAGGGCCCTCACCGCGCGCCGGCCGACCGCCGTCGGCTACCGGCTGCTCGCGCAGGCCCTGGGCCGCAAAGCAGAGCAGCGGCCTGCGCGCATCGCCGCCCTCGAGCAGGCCGTGGCGCTCGACGCGGCGCTGGTGCCCGCGCTGGTCGACCTCTCAGACGCCCTGCGGGTCGACGGCCAGCGCGACCGCGCGCTCGAGCTCTCGACGCGCGCCGCCGAGCTGGCCCCCTATGACCCGCGCGCCGCGTGGTCGAACGCCGAGAGCCTCGCGAAGCTGAACCGCTGCCCCGAGGCGGTCGCGGCGGGGCGCCGGGCGCTCGAGCTGCTGGGCCACGGCTCGAAGGGCCTCGCGAGGGTGCTCACGGCGCGCGTGAAGGGCTGGGAGCAGGGCTGCTCAGAGCAGCGTGCCCCTCAAGATGACCATCGCGACGGTGAAGTAGATGACCAGCCCGGTGACGTCGACGACCGTGGCGACGAAGGGCGCTGAGGCGGTCGCGGGGTCCAACCCCAGGCGGCGCAGCACGAACGGCAACATCGCGCCGACGAGCGCCCCCATCAGCACGATGGCCGCGAGGCTGCACGAGACGACGATGCCCACGAGAAAGAAGTGTGGCGTGTAGAGCTCGCTGTGGGTCGGCCACAGCACGATGCGCATGCAGCCGATGAACGCGAGAAACGCGCCGAGCGCGGCGCCGACGCGCAGCTCGCGCACCGCCACCTTCCACCAGTCGGTGAGCTCGAGCTCGCGCAGCGCGAGCGCACGAATGATGAGCGACGTGGCCTGCGAGCCCGAGTTGCCGCCCGAGGCGATCACCATCGGCATGAAGATGCCGAGCACGACGGCGCGGTCGAGCGCGCCCTGAAAGTAGCTGACCGCCGTGGCCGTGAGCGTGCCGCTGACGAGCAGAATCGTGAGCCAGGGCCCGCGCTTCTTGAGCATCTCCCACAGCGAGATCTCGAGGTAGGGGGCCTCGAGGGCCTCCATGCCGCCGAGCTTCTGAATGTCTTCGGTGGCCTCTTGCTCGGCGACGTCGAGCACGTCGTCGATGGTGATGATGCCGAGCATCACGCCCTTCGAGTCGACGACGGGCAGCGCGACGCGGTCGTACTTTTCGAACGCGGCGATCACGTCGGCGCGGGGCGCGGTGGCCGGCAGCGACACGTGGTGCTTCTCGCCGATGTCGGTCACCTGCTGGTCTCCGGGCGCGAGCACGACGTCGCCGAGCCGCAGATCGAAGCGAAACACGCCCTTCTCGTCGATGACGTAGAGCACGTTGATGGTCTCGCGCCCGCGGCCGTTCGCGCGCACCCAGTCGATCGCCTCACGCGCCGTCATCGACGGCTTGATGGTGAGGTACTCGGGCGTCATGAAGCGGCCGGCCGTGCCCTCGGGGTAGCCGAGGAGCTGCCGCGCGGCCTTCAGCTCGTCGGGGTTCAGGCTCGTGAGCGCGCGTCGGGTGACCTCGGCGGGCAGCTCGTCGAACAGGCGCATGCGATCGTCGGGCGACATGCTGTTCAGCACGTTCACCAGCGACTCGCTGCCGAGCGTCTTCACGAGGTTCGCCTGCCGCTCGAGGGGCAGGTACTCGAACGCCACGCCGGCGGCGTCGCGCGGCAGAATGCGGAAGATCACCCCCGAGTCTTCGGGCGGCAGATCGTCGAGCACCTCGGCGATGTCGGCCGGGTGCAGGTCTTCGAAGGCGATGCGGAGCGACTCCCAGTCTTTCTGGGCGATCAGCTCTTCGTACTCGGGCTTGAGGAAGTGGCCGAGCACGAGCGGGGCCTTCGGGTCAGATGTGCTTCTTGAGCGACTCTTCGAGCTTCGCCTTCGGCACGGCGCCGACGATCTGATCGACGACCTTGCCGCCCTTGAACATCAGCAGGGTGGGAATCGAGCGAATGCCGAACTTCTGCGCGACCTCTTGGGCCTCGTCGACGTCGACCTTCGCGATCTTCACCTTGCCCTTGTACTGGGTGGCGAGCTCTTCGAGGGCAGGCGCGATGGCGCGGCACGGTGCACACCACGTGGCCCAGAAGTCGACCAGCACGGGCTCGGTGGAGTCGAGCACCGCCGTCTGGAAATCTGCATCACCCACCGCGACCGTGTCTTTGCCCATAACGCGCCAATAATACTGCGATGCGTGCCCTGCAAGGCCGGACGGTATAAGAAGTGGGTGTGAAGCTCTTCCTCCCCCAGAAAACCCTCGAGGAGTGGTCCTCCGGCGAGAAGGCTGATCTTCAAGACGGCAAGCTGGTCGTCACCGAGGGTAAAGCGTCGCACGCGGTGACTCCGGCGGTGCACTTCGTGAAGCTGGTGTCGGGGGTCGATCAGGGGCAGCTGGTCGGTCGCGTGAAGACGATGTCGCAGCTCGATCAGCTCGGCTGCGAGCACATGATGGACTCGGTGATTCTCGGCGACGCAGCCTACGAAGTGACGCCGGGCTACATCGCCGACGTGCCGGCGCCGGCGCCCGCGGCAGCCAAGGGCGACGCCAAGAAGAAGGCGACATCGCCCGAGGCCGACTTGCTCGCCGCGTTCATTCTCGACAAGCTCTAAGGCCTTAAACCCGGCCGGTTTTTCAGCGAGGATCAGCACCATGCTCAAGGCGGCCCTACCGGCGCTCGTGCTCGGCACGAGCCTTCTGCCCATGTCGTTCGAGGCGCGCGTTCGCGCCGCCGACCGCGTGGTCATCGCCCAGGTGCTGGGCGTGCGCACCGAGGTGAAGAACGGCAACGTGCGCAAGATGTTCACCCACACCGAGCTGCTGGTCGGCGACGTGCTGAAGGGGCCGGCTGCGGGGCTCGGTCGCGACCGCATCACGGTCACGCAGCTCGGCGGCAAGCACGGCAACTGGGAGGCCCACGTGCCCGGCGACGCCACGTTCACGCCGGGTGAGACGGCGCTCCTGCTGCTGCGCTGCTCGCCGACGCCCGACCAGTGTGGCCTGGTCAGCTTCAACGAGGGCAAGGTGCCGCTCATCGGCAACGACGCCTTCGTGTTCGATCTCGCGTCGAGCCAGTACACGCGGCGCCCTGCGACCGACGTCATCGCCCAGGTGCGCGCCGCCGTGCCTCCGGCGCCGGCCACATTGACTCCGGGTGCGCAGCCGGCCGGGGTCACGAAGTGAGGCGGGCGCTCGTGGTGGCGGCGCTGTGCGCGGTGCCGGTGCTCGCGCAAGACGAGAACACGCGGTACCTGCCGTATAAGAACCTCTCTGACGCGCAGAACCCGTTTCCGTACTGGGTCGACAACCGGCAGGCGGCGCCGGCGGGCATCGCGGTGGCGGCGGTGAAGACCGCCGCCGACAACGCGTGGGGCAGGTGGAACGCGGTGTCGTGCGCCGTGCCGAAGGCGCAAGGGCAGGGGCTGGCGCTGCCGACGGTGCCGACGCCGAACGACCCGTACGATCTGTTCAACGTCACACCCGTCTTCGTGACCTCGCAGGCCGAGATGTACTACTCGAACATCTTCGGGCCCGGCGTCGCCGCGGTCACGCTGCCGCTGCAGTACAGCGGCGTGGTCGAGCACTGCGACGTCTACCTGAACGCGACGCTCGGCGTGCCGTGGTCGGCGATGGCCTCGACCCCCGCGAACGCGCTCGACGTCGAGACCGTGATGTTGCACGAGACGGGGCACTGCCTCGGCCTCAATCACCCGAACGACCGCGACTCGGTGATGTACGCCACCATCTTGCCGGGCCAGAACCAGCACACGCTGTCGGCGTTCGAGACGAACCTCTTGTGCGAGCGCTACCCCATGGCGGGCGCGGTCGGCGCGCCGTGCCCCGACGGCGGCGGCTGCGCGGGCACGAACAAGTGTGTCACCCAGGCGCAGGTGACCGGCCCGCCCGTGAAGTACTGCACCCGCGGCTGCCCGACGGGCGTCGGTCACCTCTGCGAGCTGCCGCTGGTGTGTGTCGCGTCGGGCGTCTTCAACCCGAGCTTCGACGGCGCGTGCGTGCGGCCCGACATGGCGGTCACGCA
>JAEUJP010000547.1 GCA_016793725.1 Myxococcaceae bacterium
TCGACCGCGACAGGGTGCTCGACGTCGTCGACGCGCTGCCCAGGCGCAACACGGTGGTGCTGACGGGCGACATTCACGTGGGGTGCTTCTCGCGGGTGCAGCGCGCCGGGGCGGCGACACACTCGGCGGTCGAGATCGTGACGAACTCCATCAGCAGCGGCGGCTCGATGGGCGGCGGCGACGGCGTCTTGTTCGAGGCGCTCATCGGCGCGATTCCGGGGTGGATGTACGCGTACGAAGGCCGGCGCGGGTACACGGCGTGTGAGGTGACGCACGACGGGTGGCGCGTCGACTACCGCGTCGTCGACTCCATCGACATGCCGGGTGGGGCGAAGTCGACGCACGCGTCGTTCGAGATCCGCTCCGACCTCGCGACGCGACGTGTGTAGACTCCGTGGCGCATGTTTCGTGGCGCGCTGGTTCTGCTGCTCGCGAGTCAGACCCTCTACAAATGGGTCGGTCGAGACGGGCAGCTCCACTTCGGCGATGACCCGTCGAAGGCGCCGAAGGGTGCGCGCGTCGAGACCACCGACGGCGTGCCGCTGACGGTGATGACGGGTGACGCGCCCGCGCCCGCCCCGACGCCCTCAACGAAGAGCAGCAGCACCTCGAAGCCAGAGGCGCGCAGCGGGCCCGTGACGGTCACCATCGCAGAGGCGCCGGCCGACCTCAGCGCCGACGACCGCGCGTACGTCGAGAAGAGCCTGACGGCGGCAGCGTCGTCGCCGCGCCTCGCGACCTGGGGTGGGCTCAAGCAGTCGGTGCGGGTCGACATCGTCGACCAGGCGAAGATGAACAGCCGCGGCAGCTGCGACGGCACGAGCGCGTTCGGGCTCGCGATGGGCCTCGACCACGTGTTCCTGCTCGCGCCGTCGAGCGCGGGGCTGCACACGCTGCCGCTGCCCTACGAGAAGACGGCGCTGCACGAGCTCGGTCACATTCTCGAGCACCAGTGGGCTTCCGATTCGAGGCCCCGGTGGTTCGCCGAAGGCTTCGCGAACTACGTGTCGGACTTCGAGGGCTACGCGACGCAGCTGCAGGTCGCACACTGGGTGGTGAACGAAGGCGGGCCGCTGCCTCTCGACCGCGCGTTCAGCGGCGGCGCGAACACGCTTCTCGCGTACACCATCGCGACCGCGGCGGTGCGCTTCTTCATCGAGCAGTTCGGTGAAGACGGCGTGCAGCGGCTCTTCGCGCTGCGTCGCGGCGGCGCGCGCTTCGACGCCGCGTTCGAGAAGGCGACGGGGCGCACCGTGCTCGAGTTTCAGAAGCTGTTCACGCAGCACCTCTCGAAGCAGCTGTGAACGTCAGCGCGCTGTGGGCGCGCCGGCGCGGCCGAACTTCAGCAGCAGCACGACCGTCACCAGCCCGAACAGCCCCGCTGAGATCGCCATCGAGTGGTGAACGCCGATGAGGCTGCCGAGCAGCCCCACGTTGACGCCGCTGAACGTGCGCAGGCCCGACGCCGACATGTTGAACAGCCCGAGCACGCGCCCGCGAATTTCGTTCGGGGCGTTCAGCTGCACCAGCGCCTGCGTCATCGAGCTCGACGACAGCTCGAAGAAGCCCGCGAGCAGCAAGAGGCCGAGGGCCAGGGGGTACGAGCTCACCAGCGCGAAGCCGAGCAGGCTCGCCGCCCAGAGCAGCGAGAACACCATCGCCGACGACGGCCGCAGCGGCAGCAGCCCGCCGCCCCGCCACTCGAGCAGAACGCCGGCGGCCAGCGCCCCGAACGCGTCGGCGCCGAGCAGCGCCGTGTACGCCGTGCCCGGGTCGCCCTGGCCCAGGTCGGTCGCGAACTTCGGCATCTGCGCCTGGTAGCTGTTGCCGATGAAGAACGACGTCGCGCCGGCGAGCAAGATGAGCGCGCCCACCACCGGCAGGCCGCGAACGTCACGAATCGTCTGCACGATGTCGGCGAGCCCCTTCACCGCGCGCTTCTGCGCCGGCGCGTCACCGCGGAAGTGCCGCCCGTACGGAGCCCACGCGAGCCACAGCACGTTCGGCAGGTAGAACAGCGTGTTCAAGAAGATGCCCTTGATGGGGCCGAGCCACACGAGCATCAGCGAGCCGACGCCCGGGCCGATCAGCACGCCGAGGTAGCGCGCCGTCGCGTTGAGCCGCACCGCGCTCTGCAGCGACTCGGGGCCGACGATGTCGTAGAGCAACATCTGGCTCGAGGTCGACCACAGCACGCCCGCGCAGCCGTGCAGCACGAGCAGCACCATCGCCGCCTCGAGGGTCAGCGTTTCGGTGACGAAGAAGAAGCCCCAGCCCGCCGACGCGAGAATGAACAGCGCCATGCCCGCCTGAATCAGCCGCCGCGAGTCGAAGCGGTCGTTCAGCGCGCCGACCGGCACCGAGAACACGAAAAACGGCAGCCAGTGCGAGACGACCGCGAACCCGCCCAGCGCCTCGGAGTGGAACTTCTGGAAGGCGACCCAGTAGCTGACGACGTGCTCGACGTTGTCGGCCATCATCGTGAGCATGAAGGTCGCGAGAAAGGGCACGTAGCCCTTCACGCGCAACGCACTGGGTCGCCGGGCCGTGCTCAGAACGGCGGCTGAAATAGCGCTACTTGCCGCCGCGCGCCTTCTTCATCAGCTCGGCCGCCTGCTGCTCACCCGCCCACACCGCCGCGAGCTGGTACAGCGCCTGGTCGAGCGCCGCGACCGTCGCGTGCCGAATGACGACGCCGTCTTTTTCCGGCTTCGGCTGGTCGGCCTCGGCGCGAACGCCCGCGCCGAACGGGCCCGCCCACGCGGCGCCGGTGCGCTCTTCGGTGCGGTCGGCGTAGCCGTAGCCCGTGCCGGTCGCCTGCCCGAGCCGCCGCGCGCCCTCGTACCGGTCGACCACCACCTTGCACTCGTAGTGCGGCCCTTCGCGCCAGCTGCAGCCGACGCTCTTCACGACGACGCTGCGCTCGGGCTTCTTGTCGGCGCCGCCCCACGCCGCCTGCTCGAAGTGCCGGCGCGCGACGGAAGGCGCGTAGCGAGCGACGGCCCACACCGGCTCGCGCGTCGCATGACCCGGAGCCGCCGAGCCCGTCGACTGCTTCACCAGCTTCGAGACGTCGTCGGTCATCGTCTCGTCGAAGCGAACCGAGACGGGCAGGGCGAGACGAGACGACGAGGGGCCCTTCAGCGCCTCCGAGGGCGCCTCGTAATCAGCGCCCTCGGGCATCGACAGCAGGGCGAGCAGCGCGAGACCGATGAGCATGCGACCCGCATACCCCGAGGTCACGGCTGAAGTGCAACGCGCCAGACTTCGAAATCGCCCCGGTCAGCTCAGAAGCGAGCCAGGGGGGAACACTACGGCCGCATGTAGTGGCACGTGTAGCCGCCCGGGTTCTTCACCAGATAGTCCTGGTGGTAGTCCTCGGCGGGCCACCACTTCGACGCGGCGGTGATTTCGGTGACGATGGGCTTCTTCCACTTGCCCGACTTGTCGACGCGCGCCTTCACCGCCTCGGCGACCTTCTTCTGCTCTTCCGACGTGTAGAAGATGGCGCTGCGGTACTGCGTGCCGGTGTCGTTGCCCTGTCGGTTCAGCGTCGTCGGGTCGTGCATCTTGAAGAACCACTTCTCGAGCAGGTCTTCGTACGACAGCTTCGCCGGGTCGAACGTCACGCGCACCGACTCGGCGTGCCCCGACTTCGAGTCGTGGGTGTCGTCGTACTTCGGGTTCTCGAGGTGACCGCCGGTGTAGCCGGCCTCGGTCTCGAGCACGCCCGGGATTTTACGAATGATGTCTTCCATGCCCCAGAAGCAGCCGCCGGCGAGCACCGCGACCTCTTTGTTCGCCTGCTTCTGTGCGCCCGCGCCGGCCGCGGCAGAGGCCGCCGTCGCGCCGAACAGCTTCGTGAACTGGCCGTAGCCCTCGCTCTCGAGCTTCGCCACGGGGATGAAGCGGAGCGACGCCGAGTTGATGCAGTAGCGCAGGCCGCCCTTGTCGCTGGGGCCGTCGTCGAACACGTGGCCCAGGTGCGAGTCGCCCGACTTGCTCTTCACCTCGGTGCGCACCATGCCGTGCGAGACGTCTTTTTTTTCGGTGACGTGCCCGCTCTCGATGGGCTTCGTGAAGCTCGGCCAGCCCGAGCCTGAGTCGAACTTGTCGAGGCTCGAGAAGAGGGGCTCGCCCGTCACGACGTCGACGTAGATGCCGGGCTCGTGGTTGTTCCAGTAGGCGCCGGTGAACGCGCGTTCGGTGCCGCACTGCTGCGTCACGGCGTACTGCTCGGGGGTGAGCTTCTTCTTCAGCTGATCTTCAGGGGGTTTGCTGTAGCTCATGGGGGGCTGGGCCGAGAGGGCCAGTGTAGGTGCGAGTAACAACAACAGGGACGCTGTTCTCATGGAAGGTGTACGGACGCGGGTGTTTTCCGGTAACTGCTTCACTGCGTAACCGCAAACCGAGTCTCGCGTAATCCCCTCACAAGGAGAAACACCACATGAAGAAGAGCACCCTCGTCGCGTCTGCCGTTGCCTCGATGTTCGCCTTCGGCGCCTATGCGGCCGACTCCAAGGCCCCCGCCAAGGACGACAAAGCCGCCGCCGCCAACGTGAAGTGTACGGGCGTGAACGAGTGCAAGGGCAAGGGCTCGTGTCACGGCGCCGGCAACGCGTGCGCCGGCAAGAACGAGTGCAAGGGCAAGGGCGTGACCGCGATGAGCGACGCCGATTGCAAGGCCAAGGGCGGAACTGTCGTCGCCGACGCCAAGAAGAAGTAAAGAGCGCGGCCACACGTGGCCGCCGAAGAGACCGATGAGGCCCTGATGGTCCGGTTCTGTGACGGCGACGCGAAGGCCTTCGACGTTCTCTTCGCGAGGCATGCCGGTGCGGTGCGGGGGTATCTGCACCGCGTCACCGGCAGCGGCGCCTCGGCCGACGACCTCACGCAGGCCGCCTTTCTTTCGGTCGTGAAGGCGCGCGGCCGCTACGTGCGCGGGTCGGCGTTCAAGCCGTGGCTGTTCGCCATCGCCACGAACGCCGCGCGCGATCTGCACCGCCGCCGCCGCGGTGAAGAGCTCTCGGCCGAGCCCACCTCGACCGAGACCGTCGAGCCGAAGGTGCGCGACGCGGGGCTCGAGAAGCTCGTGCGTGAAGCGCTGGTGCAGCTGCCCGACGCCCAGCGTGAGGCCATCGTGATGCACCGCTTCGAGGGCATGTCGTTCGCCGAGATCGCCGTCGCGCTCGGCGTCAACGAGGGCGCCGTGAAGGTGCGCGCCCACCGCGGCTACGAGCGGCTGCGCGAGCTGTTGCGCGGCGTGTGGACGGCGGAGGAAGCGCAGCGACCGGAGCCGCATTCGGGGCCCCGCGAAGCGGGGGGCAACGAACCGTGACCTGCCCCCGCCTCTTCGAGCCCGTCGAGCCCGCTCACCTCGAGACCTGCGCCGAGTGCCGCGCTTTTGCCGAAGCCATGAACGCTCCTGCTCCTGCCGTCGACCTCGATCGCCTCAAGGGCCCTGCGCTCGACGCCATCGAGCGTTCGCCGCGCACGCAGCCCTGGTGGCTCGGTGCGGCCGGCCTCGCCGTCATCGTCTGCCTCGCCGCCGTCGCCGGCGTCGGCGGCATGTCGTCGAGCACCACGCAGCACGCGTCGATGCTGATGCGCAACGTGAGCACGCTCGCGTGGGCCGCGACGATGTTCGCCGCCGCGCTGCTCGCCGTGATGCCCGGCTCGCGCACGCTGCGCACGCTGCTGCTCGCATCGGTCTCGGCCTGCTTCGCGCTCACCCTCGCCGCCGCCAGCGGCTACGAAGCCGGAGCCGGCGTGAAGTGCGCCCTCATCGAGGCCGCCGTCGCCGCGCTGCCGATGTTCGCCGCGCTCGGCGTGCTGACTGGCTTCGCCTTCGATGCGACGCGCGCGCTCGCCGCCGGAGTCGCCGCCTCTGCCGCGGGCATGCTCGCGGTGCACCTGCACTGCCCCGACGGCTCCATCGACCACCAGGTGGTGTTTCACCTGGCGCCGGTGTTCGTGCTCGCGCTCTTGACGCTGGCGCTGCGGCGGTTTCTGCCGAGCCGCACGCACGCGCCGTAGTCTGGTTTGATCGTTCGGTGACGTTGCCGAGCACGTGACGGGCATGATGCTCGCCCTGCTGCTCGCCGTCCTCTCGCCCGCGCCCGCCATCGGCGACGACCTCCCGCCGCCACCGCCTCCACCGCTGGTGGCCGCCGTCGTCGAAGAGCCCGAGCCCGTCTTCGAGTGGCAGCGCGCCACCGCCGAGACCGCGGTCGGCACGCTCGCGGCCGCCGGCCTGACGCTGCTGCCGTACCAGCTCGCGCTCAAGCCGATGGCCGAAGGCTCGGCGCTGTTCGGCAGCGACGCGGCGAGCACCGCGGTGTTCGTGACCACGTTCGCGCTCGTGCCGCTCGCGGTCGCGGCCATCGAGGTCGCCATCGCGAACGGCAGCCGCTGGTACTCCATCGGAGCGTGGCTGCCGGCGCTCGCCGCGCTCGCCGCCGAGGGGCTCGTGCTCTCGGCCTACTTCGCCACCCGCAACGGAGCGACGATTGGCACCGAAGGGGCATCGAATGGCGGCGATGGGGTGCTGCTCGCCGGTACGGTAGGCGTCGTACCTGCCGTGACCGCCGTGCTCATCAACTTCATGAAGACGAAACGCTAGACTCGAGGCCTCATGGGCGCGCCCCCCATCAGCAAGAAGACGTTCTCGAACACGCAGATTCCCGTTACCCGCACGACGACGGGCGAGGTGAAGCAGCAGCAGGTCCCCGTCGCCGCCGACGAGGCGAAGAAGGGCTGGGCGGCGAAGCCGACGACGAGCCGCAGCGAGCTGCCCGCGGTCACGAGCAACGTGATGCTCGCGACGAAGGCGTCGCAGATGAACCCGGTGTCGTCGGCCGCGGGGAACTCCGACCGCGTGTGCGGCGGTGCGGTGGTGGTGAGCGCGCTGCTGCTGCGCAGCGGCACCCCGGCGGCGATGAAGGCCAACGCGAAGGCGCTCGAGGGCGCGTTCGATGCGGCCGGCGCTGCGAAGCTGCTGCCGGCGTCGGTGAAAGAGGCCGACGTGAAGGCGGCGTTCGAGCGGTTCGCGGCGGGCACGACGACGCCGGGCGACGTGAACGTGCTGCAGCAGGCGGCGTACGCGCTCGGCCGCAGCTACTCGCCCGCGGCCGACGACGGCCTCGACACGAGCCAGATGGCGGCGATGGTCGCGAACCTGAAGGCGCGCGGCGCGGCGCTCGGGCCCGAGACACGCTTCGTGCAGGTGCACGACGGCGAGGGCGGCGGCGGTCACTGGGTGGTGAAGACGCCCGAGGCGCTGGTGAACCCGTCGCCAGTGGCGAAGGTGAGCGCCGACGACATCGCGGTGGCCTCGGGCAAGTTCAGCGGCGACGTCACCGTGCGCAAAGACGGCAAGGTCGAGCTGCGCACGCGCGTGCTGTCGGCCGATGAGCCGCCCGCGTGGGAAGGCGGCGGGTGGAAGATGGTGCTCGACCCGAAGTCGCCGCCGTACGGCGCCCAGCTGCGCACCCAGCGCGCGAAGCTCGCCAAGATGCCCGAAGACTTCGAGTAGCCGTGGCCCGGCGCCCGAGCCTCCTCAACCCCCGGTGACCGGGTCACCCGGTCACCACCCCTCGAACGCGCTCGGCCGCGAGGTGGGCCGCGCCGGAGTGTTCTTTGCCCCTGGTGACCGGGTCACCGGGTCACCCGGTCACCCGGTCACCACCCCTCGAACGCGCTCGGCCGCGAGGCGGGCCGCGCCGGAGTGCCCTTTGCCCCTGGTGACCGGGTCACCGGGTCACCCGGTCACCACAGATCGGACGAGCGGCGTGTAGGGAAAGAGGGTCGATGGCTGTGTAT
>JAEUJP010000866.1 GCA_016793725.1 Myxococcaceae bacterium
GAAGCGTCCCCAGTCGCGCTGCACCCAGCCGAGCAGCGCCGCACCGCTGATGGCGAGCGCGACGCCGGCCGCGCCCATCACCACCGGGCCGACCCACGGCCGCACCAGCCGCTTCTCGCGCACCTTCACGATGACGATGGGCGCGGGCGCCTCGGGCGGCGGCGCAGGCTCGAGGCACTTCTGCAGCTCGGCGATGTGCTGCTCGACCTTCGCGCGCCGCGGCGACGACGGCTGCGCGCGCAAGAAGCTGCGGTACGACTGCAGCGCGCCCTCGCAGTGCCCGCCCCACAGCCGGTACGCCTGCGCGATGTTGTAGAGCAGCTCGGGCGCCTCGACGAGCAGGTACGCCGCCTTGAACTTCTCGATGGCGTGGCCGTAGTCGGACACGTTGTAGAACTTGAGCCCCTCTTCGTAGAGCGCCGTCGCGCGCCGCTCGTCGCCTGCGGCGGTCAGCACGAGCAGGCTGAGCGCCGCGACCATCACCGCTGGTTGCCCTTCTTGAAGGTCGGCGCGAGCGCCGCGTCGTCGTCGACGACGGCGGGCGCGGCCGGGGTCGCCTGCGGCTTCGCGCGGTGCGGGCGGGCCGGCTTCGCCTTCGCCTTCACGACGGGCGCGGGCACAGGAGCGGGCGGCGGCGCGGGCTCGGGCACCGGCTCGGGCTCCGGCGGTGCAGGCGGCGGAGGCTCGACGACCACCACGGGCACCGGCGCTGGCACAGGCGGGGGCGGCGTGGTGACGAAGTACGTGACGACGCCGCCGAGGCCGAGCGCGGCGGCGGCGAGCGCGGCGACGAGCGGGCGCCTCGACGGCTTCTTCGCGCCGAGCTCGGCCATCAGGTCTTCGAGCGAGAGCCAGCGGTCGCGCGGCTCGACCGAGAGGCCGCGGCGCAGCACCTTGAAGATGTGCGCGTCGACCGTGCGCGGCGGCGCGGCGACCTCACCGGTGACGACCGAGGCCGAGAGCTCGGCGACCGTCGCGCCGTGAAACGGCCGCTGGCCGCAGAGCGCCTCGTAGAACGCGACGCAGTACGCGAACTGATCGGCGCGGGCGTCGACGGCTTGCGCGTTCAGCTGCTCCGGAGCCATGTACGCCGGCGTGCCCAGCAGCGTGCCCGTGCGGGTCAGGCTGCCCGTCGCCGGCAGGTCGGCGGCGCGCGCCGAGAGTTGATCAGCCAACGCCGGCGCGCGCGCGAGCCCGAAGTCGGTCACGCGCACGCGGCCGTCGTTGCCGACGAGCACGTTCTCGGGCTTGAAGTCGCGGTGCACGAGGCCCGCGCGGTGTGCGGCGGCGAGCCCGCTGCCGGCCTGCAGAAACGCGTCGACGACCTGCGCCGTCGAGCGCGGCTCGGCTTTCAGCCAGGCGCGCAGGGTGGTGCCTTCGACGAGCTCCATCGCGACGAAGACCTCGTCGCCGACGGTGCCGACGTCGTGCACGGCGACGACGTTCGGGTGAGAGAGCCGGGCCATGGTGCGGGCCTCGCGCACGAGGCGCTCGCGGCTCGAGGCGCCGGCCTCGAGCTCGGACGCGACGACCTTCAGCGCGATGCGCCGGTGCAGCCGTGAGTCTTGTGCGGCGTAGACGATGCCCATGCCGCCGCGGCCGAGCACCGAGTCGATGACGTAGCGGTCGAGCCGGGCGCCGCGCGGCAGCTCGCGGGCGGCGCGCGCGCTGGGGCGGTCGCTGACGGTCTCGGCCGGGTGCAGCTCCGACGCCGTGTCGGCGAGCACGCGGCGGCAGTCGGCGCACGTGACGAGGTGCTCTTGTGCGGCGGCGAGCTCGGCGCCGGTGAGCGTGCCTTGCGCGAGGCGAAAGATGCTCTCGTCGCCGAGACAGCTCATTCGTTGAAATTGTCGTTCAGGACTGGGACAAATGGAACGCGTATGAGCGACGCGCTGAGCGCAGGTCGGGCCGCGTGGCCGCGCGTCGAGCTGAGCGCCGAGGCGTTCGCCGCGTTCGCGAAGGGCCGCGAGCTGCAGCACCCGGCCGACCTGTACCTGGTCTGCGCGTGCGTGCAGCGCGAGCGCAATGCGTTGAGCGCGTTGAGAGACGTGGTGCTGCCCGAGGTGGTGGCGCGGGCGCGGGTGCCGGTGGATCAGCGCGACGAGCTGCTGGCGATGGTGCTCGAGCGGCTGTTGGTGGCGAAGCCGGGCGAGACGCCGCGCATCGCGCAGTACCGCGGCGATGGGCCGCTTCAGGCGTGGCTGCGCATGATCGTCTCGCGCGCGGCGATCGACCTGTCCCGGGTGCGCGCGCCGCAGACCGGCATCGAGGGGCATGACCTGCCCGCCGCCCGCGGTGACGACCCCGAGCTGCAGCTCTTGCGCGAGCGGCACGCGAAGCAGCTGTCCGACGCGTTTCGCGCCGTGCTCGAGGGCCTGCCCGCGCGCGAGGCGAACGTGCTGCAGCTGCACTTTCTCGAGGGGCTCGGCGCCGCCGCGATCGGCGCGATGTACCAGGTGCACGCCCGCACGGTTCAGCGGTGGATTTTCGATGCCCGCGAGTCGATTGTGGAGCAGGTGCACCGGCGCCTGCAGGCCGAGCTGGGGCTCACGCCGTCGCAGCTCGACAGCCTGCTCAATGAGCTGAAGAGCCGCGTCGACGTCAGCATCGCGCGGCTCTTGCCTCGCAAATAGGGCAGAAAACCCCTTCGACTTCGCTTCGCTCCGCTCCGGGCGAACGGAGATTGCCTCGTGAGCTCAACCGCTTAGGCTTTTTGTGTCGCGTTTCCGCCGAGGCCCGTCATCTCGGGTGGAGGCCCGCATGCGACCCGTCGCCCCCCTCATCTTCTCTGCGCTCCTGACCGCGGCCTGCACCGAAGGCGTCATCGTGGCGCCACCAGGCAGCTCCGTCGACCCCATCGACGTGCCCGGCAACCCGCTCGACCCGAAAGACCCGGCGAAGCCCACCTCGCGCTGCGTCGACCGCACGGCCGCCTCGCCCACCAAGACGCTCACGCTCAGCAAGCCGCAGCTGCACAACGCGCTCGAAGACCTGTTCGGCGCCGACGTCGTGCTCGCCGTCGAAGCTCCGCTCTCGACCGTCACCGACGAGTCGCATCACCCCGAGACCTTCAACCGCCTGAGCGTCGTCTCGCCGGCCCTCGTCTCGGCCTGGTTCAACGTCGCCAAGGCCCTCTCGAACGAGGTGCTGTCGAAGCCCGCACTGCGCGCCCGCGTCTTCGGCGCCTGCGCCATGGGCACCGCGCCCGCCGCCACCTGCGTCGACACGTACCTCTCGACGTTCGCCCCGAAGCTGCTGCGCCGCCCCCTCACCCCCGACGAGGTCGCCTTCGCCAAGAGCCTCGTCGCGCGCCCCGGCGACAAGCTCGAGAACCTGCGCGCCGTGCTCACGGCACACCTCTTCTCGCCCTCGTTTCTCTGGCGCCAGGAGCTCGGCAGCGCCGACCCCACCGACGGCCGCGTGGCGCTGACGCCGTACGAGGTCGCCGCCCGCCTCTCGTTTTCGCTCACCGACACCACGCCCGACGACACACTGCTCGCGGCCGCCGCGGCCGGTGAGCTCGCCACCCCTGACGGCATTCGCGCCCAGGCACAGCGCCTCGTCGACACGCCGCGGGGCCGCACCAAGACCGTCGAGCTGCTCGCGCGGTGGGCCCGCACCACCACGCCGACCGACTTCAGCGGCCTGCCCGGCGAGATGCTCGCGGCCGTGCAGACCGACGGCCTCGCCGAGGCCATGGGCCTCGAGGCGAAGGCGTTCGTCGACGACACCGTCTACGTGAAGCGCGGCAGCTTCAAGGCGCTGCTCACCTCGAAGGCGTCGTTCGCGAGCCACCCCGGCCTCGCGAACATCTACGGGCACGCTGCCGTCGCGGGCGGCGTGGCGCAGACCTTCCCCGACCGGCGGCAGGGCCTCTTGATGCGCGCCGGCTACCTCACCCACTCGCTGCCGCGCACGAGCATCATTCACCGCGGCGTCGACTTTCAGAAGTACTTCCTCTGCAACACCATTCCCGCTCCGACCGTCGACATCGTCGACAACCGCGACGCCGACGCGCTCACCGTCGAGCAGCAGCTCGCCTCGACGAACCGCGAGTCGGTCGCGCACCAGACGAAGAGCGCGGTCTGCCAGGCGTGCCACAAGGTCATCAACCCGACCGGCAACGCGTTCGAGTCGTTCGACGCGCTCGGCCGCTACCGCACCGAAGAGCGCATCTACGACGCGAACGGCATGTTCGTGCGCACCCTGCCCGTCGACTCGCGCGCCGACGTGCCGTTGCCCGACGGCACCGCGCTGAGCGTCGGCGACGCGTACGACCTGGTCACGTGGCTCTCGACCTCGAAGACCGGCGCGTCGTGCTTCAGCACCAACCTCTACCGCCTGCTCAACGAGAAGCTCGAGACGAACGCCGACGCGTGTGAGCTCGAAGACCTCGAGCAGGTGGTGAGCAGCCCCGACCGCGCCGTCGTCGACGCCATCGCGCGCGTCGCGGCGAACACCCACGCTGCGACCAAGTTCATCGGAGGAGAGTGACCCATGTCGAACCGCCGCTTCGTCTCACGCCGGCAGTTCTTGATGGGCAGCGGAGCCACGCTCGCGCTGCCCCCGCTGCTCTCGCTGATGTCGCCGTCGGTCGCGAAGGCGGCGATGGTGAAGCCGAAGCGCGCGGTCATCATGGCGAACCTGCTGGGCATCGACCAGCAGCACCTGTTCCCCGCCGAACCCATCTCGCTGACGCCGGTGCAGGGCGCGTACAGCGTGGGGTACAAGCCGCTGTCGTCGTTTACGGGGCCGGTGTCGCGCATGATCGACGCCGACTTCGCGCCGATGTTCCCCAAGATGAACCTGATGCAGGGCCTGTCGCTGTGCGGCGGGCTGTACCAGGGGCACAACAGCAGCATTCTTTCGGGCACGCACAGCGGCGGGCGGTCGCCGACGTACGGCAAGAGCGTCGACGTCGTGCTCGCCCAGTCGTCGAAGGTGTATGGCGCCGACGAGGCCGTGCCGCACCGCGCGATTCGGCTGCGCACCAGCGTTCAAGACGCGCTCTCGTTCGACCGCGTCAACGGAGCCATCTCGCTCTCTTCGGGCATTCAAGGCGACCGCGCGCTCTTCAACACGCTGTTCGGCGGCGCGCTGCCGGGGCAGCCGTCGGGGCCCGACGCAGGCGTGAACCCGGTGGTGCAGCAGCGCTACGAGAACGACAAGCTCGTCGTCGACCGCGTGTACCAAGACCTGAAGGCGTTGGAGTCGAACCCGCGGCTCGGGACTTCAGACAGGAAGACGGTGCTCGAGCCGTACGTGCAGGCGGTGTTCGAGCTGCAGCAGCGCGTGAACGCGAACAACCCGTCGACGATGCCGGCGATGACGGTGCCCGGCGCGGCGCAGTGCGTGAAGCCGAACCCGGCGCTCGAGGTCGACGCGCAGGGCAACGGCTACCAGTTCCCCACCGAGACGAAGTGGGGCGTCGCCGACTGTAAGAAGCTGTTCGACAACTACAACGAGATGCTGCGGCTCGCGTTCGTCTGTGACCTGACGCGCGTCGTCTTCTTCCAGAACGGCATCTACTACGACGACCCGAAGATGATTCCCCCCGGCGGGCTGCACCACGAGTGCCCGACCAGCGAAGACGCGGCCGACCGCCAGCAGTGGGGCCTGAAGCGCTTTCTCGAGCTCGCGAAGACGCTCGACGCGACCATCGACCCGTTCGGCGGCGGCACGGTGCTCGACAACAGCATCATGTTCTGGACGAACGAGCTCGGCGCGTGGACGACGGCGCACAGCACGCTCAACCTGCCCGCGGTGACGTTCGGCGGCGGCGGCGGCTACTTCCGCACCGGCAACTTCATCGACTACCGCCAGAAGCCGCTGCGCAACTTCAAGGGCTACCACCCGGGCCGGCCATACAAGCAGCTCTTGCAGAGCATCATGCTGTCGATGGGGCTCTCGCAGAGCGACTACTCGGCGTTCGGCGACGGTCAGGGCTTCGGCGAGTTCAAGCCCGGCATCAACCAGTTCGGGTTCGTCGCGAACGACGCCTTCACGCC
>JAEUJP010000897.1 GCA_016793725.1 Myxococcaceae bacterium
GCCGCCGACGTCCATGTACTCGATGAAGCGCACCTCGGCGCCGACCTGCGCGCCGAAGTCGAGCAGGGCGGGCAGCTCGTCGTCGTTCAGGCCTTTCAGCGCGACGGTGTCGACCTTCATGCCCTTGGGGAACCCGGCGGAGCGCGCCGCCTCGATGCCGGCCAGCACCTTCGGCAGGTAGTCGCGGCGGGTGAGGGCGACGAAGCGCGCGGGCTTCAGCGTGTCGAGCGAGACGGTGACGCGGTGCAGGCCGGCGTCGCGCAGGGCGCGGGCGTGGTCGGCGAGCAGCACGCCGTTCGTGGTGAGCGCGAGATCATCGAGGGGCTTCGCGGCCAGCAGCGCGACGAGCTTCGGCAGGTCGCGCCGCAAGAGCGGCTCGCCGCCGGTCAGGCGAACCTTGCGAACGCCGAGCGCGATGAAGCGATCGACGAGCGACGCGATCTCTTCGAACGAGAGAATCTCTCTGCCCGGGAGCCAGACGTAGTCTTCTTCGGGCATGCAGTAGGCGCAGCGCAGGTTGCAGCGGTCGGTGACGCTGATGCGCAGGTTGCGCAGCGGGCGCGACAGCTGGTCGGGAACCAGCGTGTCGGGGGTCACGGCGCCGGCGCCGGAACGGGCGGGGTGCCGGCGGCAGGGGTCGCTCCGCCGCTGCTGCCACCCTCGGGCGGCTTCTTCTCGTTCGGGTCGGTGAGCAGCCGCTGGTTCTTCTCGTGCAGCTCTTTTTTGCGCGCGACCATGTCGTCGCGAATCTTCATCAACCCGGCCTCGCCGATGTCGAGAAACGAGCGAACGACCTCGGGGTCGAACTGGGTGCCGGCGCAGCGGTTGATCTCGGTGATCGCGTTCGCGAAGGTGGTGCCCTTGCGGTACGGGCGGTCGCTGGTCATCGCGTCGAGCGTGTCGGCGACCGAAAAGATGCGCGCGCCGATGTGAATATCTTCGCGCTTCAGCGAGCGGGGGTAGCCCTGACCGTCCCACCGCTCTTGATGCGAGAGCACGATCTCGGAAGGCGTCGCGAGAAACTTGATCGGCTTGATCATGTTGTAGCCGATGTCGGGGTGCTTTCTCATGTCGACCCACTCTTCGGGGGTCAGCTTGCCGGGCTTGAGAAGAACGGCGTCGGGCACGCCGATCTTGCCGATGTCGTGCAGCAGGGCGCCGCGGCCGATCTCGTCGAGCTCGGGGCCGCGAATGCCGAGGCGCTGCGCGATGGCCGTGGTGTACTCGACGACGCGCTGCGAGTGATCGCTCGTCTCGTGCTCGCGCGCGTCGAGCGCCGACACCAGCGCGAGCAGCGTGTGCTGGTACGTCGTGGCGATGTCTTTGAGCGCCGAGCGCAGCTCGGTGGTGCGGTCGCGAACCTTGCGCTCGAGCTTCTTCTGGTAGCGCGTTCTCGCCAGCTCGATGCGGCGCTTGGCGAGCGCGCGCTCGATGGCGCGAATCAGGTCGGTGAGCTTCGGCGGCTTGAGCAGGTAGTCGACGGCGCCGCGGCGCAGGCAGTCGACGGCGGCCTCGGTGTCGCCGAACCCGGTGAGCATGATCACCGAGGTGTCGGGGTGGTTCTCGCGGAACTTCTCGAGCAGCCACAGGCCGTCTTTGCCCGGCATCTTCATGTCGCTGATGACGAGGGGCGTGTCTTCTTGGCTGGCGATGTCGAGGGCGGCGTCGGCGCCGGGCGCGGTGGCGCACTGGTAGCCCTCTTCTTTGAGGAGCACCGAGATGACGTCGCGCACCGACTCGTCGTCATCGACGATCAAAATTCGTGGGGGTACGGGAGGGATCGCTTCCACGTGGTTCGGCTTTCGGCGGGAGCTTACGTAGGAAACCGATCGAATCGGAAGGGGTTGATGTCGACCCCCGTCGCCTCGCCGTGCAACCGGCGCGAAATCAGCGCCGCGGTGATGGGCGCCAGCAGAATTCCATTGCGGAAGTGGCCGGTGGCGAGGTGCACGCCAGGCATAGGGCCTTCCCCGATGATGGGGAGCTCGTCTTCCGTCCACGGGCGCAGGCCCGCCCACGACGAATGAAGCTCGGCGTGCTCGAGCTGGGGCGCGAGCGCGATGGCGCGGTTCAAGATGCCCGCGATGCCCGAGGCGGTGACGCGCTTGTCGAAGCCGGTTCGCTCCATGGTGGAGCCGCAGACGACGCGGCCGTCGCCGCGCGAGACGAGATAGACGGTGCCGTCGGTGCGGGTCTCGTCGAACGGCGAGAGGCGGCAGTGCAGCTCGACGAGCTGGCCGCGTACGGGCTGCAGGGCGCGGGGCGAGACGCGGGCGCCCTTGACCAGGCTCGTCCACGAGCCGGCGGCGACGACGACGGCGTCGGCCTCGAGCCGCTCGGTGCCGAGGTCGACCGCGTGGGGCAGAATTTCGTGCACCTGGCCCGAGCGCACCTGGGCGCCGGCCTTCGCGGCGGCGCCGGCGAGCGCGCGCATGAGGCGGGGCGGCTCGACCTGGTGATCGTCGGGGAAGAAGAGGGCGCCGTCGCGCTGCTCGACGTTCAGGCCCAGCTCGCGCTGCCAGCGGTAGACGGGCGCGAGCGCTTCAGGCGGGCCGAAGCGCAAGACGCCACACTCGCGATAGCCGGTGCCTGACCCTGCGAGCTGCTCGATGCGGCGCACCCACGCGGGGTAGAGCTTGCGGCTCTCGAGGCCGAGCGTGAGCGCGGGGCCCGCGCCGTGGGCCTCGAGCTGGGGGGCGAGCATGCCGGCGGCGGCGCTCGAGGCCTCGGCGCCGGGCACGGCCTTCTCGAGCACGGTGACGCGATCGCCGCGGGCGGCGAGCTCGAGCGCGATGCTCATGCCCATGATGCCGCCGCCGACGATGAGGGTGTTCACGGTCGCCGCCTCTATAGCGAAGACGAGAGGCTTGCGTCGCGAATCGCGAATGCTATGGGCACGAGGCCATGGCAGACACCTTCGACGTCGTGATCATCGGCTCGGGACCCGGCGGCTACGTGGCCGCGATCCGCGCTGGCTCGTTGGGCCTCAAGACCGCGCTGATCGAGCGCGACAAGCGGCTCGGAGGCACGTGCCTGCACCGCGGCTGCATTCCCACGAAGGCGCTGTTGTGGACGGCAGAGCTCTACTCGCACATTCAGCACGCGGCCGACTTCGGGGTCGACCTGAAGAACCCGAGCGTGAACTGGGCGCAGGCGATGAAGCACAAGCAGAAGGTCGTCGACAAGGGCGCCGGCGGCATCGACTACCTGATGAAGAAGCGCAACGTGACGGTGTTCAAGGGCACGGGTCGCATCGCGGGCAAGGGCAAGGTCGAGGTCGAGCTGAACGAGGGCGGCAAAAAAGAGACGCTCTCGGCGAAGAACATCATTCTGGCGATGGGGTCGGTGGTGCGTGCGCTGCCGAACGTGCCGATCGATCACAAGAAGGTGCTGAGCTCCGACTCGATTCTCGAGATCCCCGAGATCCCCAAGAGCATCATCGTGCTGGGCGCGGGCGCCGTCGGCTGCGAGTTCGCGTCGATCTTCAACCACGTCGGGTCGAAGACGACGCTGGTCGAGTACATGCCGCGGCTGCTGCCGATCGAAGACGAAGACGCGTCGAAGGAGCTCGAGAAGCACTTCACCCGGCGCAAAGACAAGATCGACGTCTACACGGGCACGAAGGTCGAGAAGGTCGAGCCGACGAAGAACGGCATCAAGGTGCAGGCGACCAAGGGCAGCGAGAAGGTCGAGCTCGAGGCCGAAATTCTGCTGTCTGCCGTCGGCCGCGCGCCGCTGACGAACGACTTCGGCATGCAGCACACGAACATCAAGCTCGAGAAGAACGGGGCGATCAAGGTCGACGCGCTGCAGCGCACGACCGAGCCGAACGTGTTCGCGATCGGCGACATCACGCCGCACCCGATGCTGGCGCACGTGGCGTCGGCGCAGGGCGTGCTGGCGGTCGAGCACATCGCCGGCAAGAACCCGCCGCCGCTGAACTACGACCGGGTGCCGAGCGCGACGTACTGCTACCCCGAGGTCGCGTCGGTGGGCCTCACCGAGAAGGTGGCGAAAGAGCGCGGCTTCGACGTGAAGACCGGCACCTTCCCCTTCAGCGCGATTCACAAGGCGACGATCTCGGGCGAGGCCATCGGCTTCGTGAAGATCGTGAGCGAGAAGAAGTACGACGAGGTGCTGGGCGTGCACCTGGTCGGCCCGCACGCGACCGAGCTGCTCGCCGAGGCGTGTGTGGCGCTGAAGCTCGAGACCACCACCGAAGAGCTCGCGCGCACGATGCACGCGCACCCGACGCTCTCTGAGGTGATGCACGAAGCGGCCGAGCTGACGTTGGGCCACCCGATTCACATCTGATTCGTGACGTTCGGAATGCCTCCGCTCGCGGTGAGCGGAGGCGCGCGCAGGCGCTGCGGTCCCCCTTCGACTTCGCACTTCGCGCTCCGCTCAGGGCGAGCGGAGGTGGTCACGACTACGCGGCGGTCTCGTCGACGAACGCCTTCAGCGGCTTCTCTGCGGTGTCTTCGCCGCAGAGAAACTCTTTGAAGCTGATGGCGTTGTGCATCACGCCGCGCTGAGGGTCTTCGATCGCGATGTCGGGGCAGACGTTGCGCAGCTCGATGTAGAGCGACAGCACGAGCTCGAGGCCGGCCTGACTGTCCATGAAGATGTGGCCGTCGGGCGTGAGCCAGACCTCGAGGCGGCCCCCGCCCGGAGCCTCGATCTCGTACGTGTCGCGCACGTTCGTCGGCAGCTTCTGCGCGAACGGAAACTTGCCGACCGTGTACGACAGCCGCGCGCGCGTGAAGCCGTCGAACGGCCCGGCCAGCGGGCTCGGCCCATCGCCGCTCACGTCGAGCGGCAGCGCATTGACCAGGCCCTTCTTCAGACGAACAATCGAGAGTGGGTAGCCCATGAGCGTTGCGTGACCTCCCGGTCATTAGACGCGTCTGTCTTGGTACGAGTGCAACGCTTCCCATTCTCCAAGAAAGCGCGAACGTAAGTCTTCGAATTTCGACGGGAAACGCGCAACCATCGCCCACATGGGCCGACAATGTCGGTGTAGGTCGCAGCGCAGTTTTCCCCTCGAAATACGGAGAATTTTCATGCCCCTTCCTGCCCTGAAGACCGCCGACTTCATCGCCCGCAGCGCCGCCTACGTGCGCGCGAACGTGACGAAGGCGAATGCCGACAAGAACACGTACCTGACGAAGGCCGAGGCGAAGAAGCTGCCGGCCGACCTCCGGAACAACTACGAGAATCACCGCGCCGCGCAGGGCAACAAGAGCGTCGTCGCGAGCAAGTTCGTTCAGAAATACACCGACTACGTGGCGGTGCACGCGAAGAAGGCCGACAAGAACAACGACGGGTTCATCACGTCGGCCGAAGTGAAGAACCTGCCGGTCGACCTGCGGGACAACTTCTGGAACGCGTGGCGGAATCGCTGATTCGTCGGTCCCCAGACACCGACGTTTCATAGCGAGCGGGTCGGTCTCAAAGCGAGATCGACCCGCTGTTATTTTATGTCGCGCTCTACGGCTCCTCCCGATCGCGAACGGTAGGGCTGTTCGCGAACCACTTTCGCGGGCGCTGCGCCCTTCTTGTTTTTGGGTTACTCACGGGCTTACGCGTCATGGCTACTCCCGATCGTTTCCCGCTCCCCCAACTCGGTCAGAGCACCCGCAAGCCCGACTGGCTGAAGGTGCGCCTGCCGCACGGCGAAGGCTTCGAGCGCGTTCGTGACATCGTCAAGAAGACGGGCCTCGCCACCGTCTGCGAAGAGGCGCGCTGCCCGAACATCGCCGAGTGCTGGGGCGGGGGCACCGCCACCGTCATGCTCATGGGCGAGGTCTGCACGCGCGCGTGCCGCTTCTGCCACGTGAAGGTCGGGGCGCCGCCGCCGCTCGACCCGATGGAGCCCGAGAACCTCGCCGCCGCCGTGCGCGAGCTCGCGCTCGAGTACATCGTGGTGACGAGCGTGAACCGCGACGACCGCCCCGACGGCGGCGCCTCACACTTCGCGGCGGCCATCAAGGCGCTGCGCCGCGAGAGCCCGAAGACGACCGTCGAGGTGCTGATCCCCGACTTTCAGGGCCGCGAAGACGCGCTGCAGATCGTGGCCGAGGCGCGGCCGCACGTGGTGGCGCACAACATCGAGACGGTCGAGCGCCTGACGCCGAGGGTGCGCGATCGCCGGGCGACCTACCGCCAGTCGCTGCGGGTGCTCGAGTACCTGAAGCAGAGCCCTCAGAAGCTCTACACGAAGACGTCGATCATGGTGGGGCTGGGCGAGACCGACGAAGAGCTCGAGCAGGCGTTCAGAGATCTGCGCGAGGTCGGTGTCGACGTGCTCACGCTGGGGCAGTACCTGCAGCCGTCGCAGTACCACCTGCGTGTCGAGCGGTTCGCGCCGCCGGCCGACTTCGAGCGGTACAAGAAGGTGGCGGAAGGTTACGGCTTCCTCTATGTCGCGTCCGGCCCTCTCGTGCGGTCAAGCTACCGTGCGGCGGAGTTCTTCATGAAGGGGCTGATGGAGCGCGAACGCACTGCATGCCCACCCTGAATCTGCTTCAGGCAGTGAACGATGCCCTCAGGCTGGAGATGCGCCGTGACTCGAACGTCGTCGTGCTCGGCGAAGACGTCGGCAAGTTCGGCGGCGTCTTTCGCGCGACCGCGGGTCTGTACGAAGAGTTCGGCCCGAAGCGGGTCATCGACACCCCGCTCGCCGAGGGGGGCATCATCGGCACGGCCATCGGCATGGCGCTGTACGGCCTGAGACCCGTGCCCGAAATTCAGTTCAGCGACTTCATCTACCCCGCGTTCGATCAGATCGTCTCTGAGCTCTCGAAGATGCGGTACCGCTCGGGCGGCATGTACACGGCGCCGGTCGTGATTCGCACGCCGTACGGCGGCGGCATCAAGGGCGGCTTGTACCACTCGCAGAGCCCCGAGGCGCTGTTCATTCACCAGGCGGGGCTCAAGGTGGTCTCGCCGTCGAACCCGTACGACGCGAAGGGGCTGTTGCTCTCGTGCCTGCGGCAGAACGACCCGGTGCTGTTCTTCGAGCCGAAGCGTGTGTACCGCGCGGCGAAGGGCGAGGTGCCTGAGGGTGACTACGAGGTGCCGCTCGGCAAGGCGGCGGTGCTGCGCGAGGGCGACGCGATCACGGTCATCACGTACGGCGCGATGGTGCATGAGGCGCTGATCGCGGTGGAGCAGGCGGCCGAGAAGGGCGTGAGCTGCGAGCTCATCGATCTGCGCACGCTGTGGCCGCTCGACATCGACGCGCTGGTTCAGAGCGCGCAGAAGACGGGGCGGGTGGTGATCGTGCACGAGGCTCCGCGCACGTGCGGCTTCGGCGCCGAGATCTCGTCGCTGCTTCAGGAGCGCTGCTTCACGTCGCTCTGCGCCCCGATTCGCCGGGTGACCGGCTTCGACACGCCGTTTCCGTACACGCTCGACGAAGAGTACCTGCCGCTGGCGCCGCGCATCTTGCGTGGCATCGAAGAGACCGCTGGCTACGAGGCCTGACAAACATGGCGACCTGGGATTTCAAGCTTCCGGACATCGGCGAAGGTGTGGTCGAGGGCGAGATCGTGAAGTGGCTGGTGAAGGCCGGCGACGAGATCAAAGAAGATCAGCCGATGGTCGAGGTCATGACCGACAAGGCGACCGTGACGATTCCCTCGCCGAAGAAGGGCAAGGTGCTCAAGACCTTCGGCAAAGAAGGTGAGATCGCCAAGGTGCATCACCCGCTGGTGCAGCTCGAGCTCGACGGTGCGGCTCCGGCGGCGCCGGGCGCGAACGGGCACGGCACGAACGGGCATGCGCCTGCGCCGGCTGCTCCGGCGGCGGCTGCTGCGCCTGCGGCGTCTGCCGCTGCTCCGGCGTCGGCTTCGGGCTCGAAGGTGCTCGCGACGCCGGTGACGCGGCGCATGGCGCGCGAGCACGGCATCGACCTGGGCATTCTCGCGGGCACCGGGCCTCAGGGCCGCGTGCTGAAGAGCGACGTCGAGGCGGCGCTGAAGGGCGGCGGGGCTGCGGCGCCCGCGGCGGCGCGACCGGCCATCGCGCACCAGGCGCTCGCGGTGTCGAAGGGCGACACGCGCATTCCGATTCGGGGGCTGCGCAAGAAGATCGCCGAGAAGATGGTGAAGGCGAAGTTCACCGCGCCGCACTACACGTTCGTCGAAGAGATCGACGCGACGGGGCTGGTGAACCTGCGCACGCAGCTGAACGAGACCCTGCGGCACGACGCAGTGAGCGACGTGAAGATCTCGTTCTTGCCGTTCTTCTGCAAGGCGCTGGTCGCGGCGTTCAAGAAGTACCCCCAGCTGAACGCGAACATGGACGAGGCGACCCAAGACCTCGTCCAGAAGGGTGACGTGAACATCGGCATCGCGGCGGCGACCGATGACGGGCTGACGGTGCCGGTCGTGAAGCACGTCGACCGGCTGACGCTGAAAGAGCTCGCGAGCGAGATCGCGCGGCTCGGCACGGCCGCGCGCGAGAAGAAGCTGAAGATGGAAGAGCTCACCGGCGGCGGCTTCACGATCACCTCGCTCGGTCAGACGGGCGGGCTGTTCGCGACGCCGATCATCAACCACCCCGAGGTGGCGATCATGGGCGTGCACCGCATGCGCAAGCGCCCGGTGGTCGTCGGCGACGACGACCGCATCGAGGTTCGGCAGATGATGTACCTGTCGTTCTCGTTCGATCACCGCGTCATCGACGGGGCGGTCGGGGCCGACTTCGCCTACGAGGTGATCAAGTACCTGCAGGCCCCGGCGAACCTCATGCTGGAGATGTCGTGATGCCGGCCGTTCAGCGCAGCGGCAAGGCGGCTTCGAAGGCCCGGCCGAAGGCTTCGAAGTCGAAGAATGGCGCTTCGACGGCGAAGGCGGCGGCCCCGGCGAAGGCGGGCACGCTGTCTCGCGATCAGCTGCTCGAGGTGTATCGCGCGATGCTGCGCATTCGCGTGCTCGACGACCGCATGATCACGCTGCAGCGCCAGGGCCGGGTCGGCTTCTACGGCGCGTGCAGCGGGCAGGAAGCGGCGACGATCGCGTCGGGCTACGCGCTGAAGCCCACCGACTGGGTGTTTCAGGCGCTGCGCGAGCAGGGCGTCGCGCTGATGCGCGGCCTTGGGCTCGTGCCGCTGATCGCGCAGGTGTTCGGCAACTCGGGCGACCTGACCAAGGGCCGGCAGATGCCGTCGCACCCCGCGTCGCGCGACGTGAACCACGTCAGCTGGAGCAGCGTCATCGGCACGCAGCTGCCGCACGCCGTCGGCGCCGCCTGGGCCGCGAAGCTGAAGGGCGACGACACGGTGGCCATGGCGTTCATGGGCGACGGCGCGACGAGCTCGAGCGACTTTCACGTGGCGATGAACTTCGCTGGTGTGTTCAAGGTGCCGATCGTGTTCGTGTGCCAGAACAACCACTGGTCGATCTCGGTGCCGACGAAGAACCAGACGGCGAGTGAGTCGATCGCGGTGAAGGCGACCGCGTACGGCCTGCCCGGCGTGAAGGTCGACGGCAATGACCCCGAGGCGGTCTATGCCGCCGTGTCGGCGGCCGTGGCGCGCGCGCGCGCAGGTGAGGGCGCGACGCTGGTCGAGTGCGAGACGTACCGCATGGGCGCCCACTCGACTTCCGATGATCCGACCCGCTACCGCGACCAGAACGAGGTCGAGGAGTGGAAGAAGCGCGACCCCATCGTGCGCACGTTCAAGCGGCTGCAGGGGCTCGGCGTGTGGGACTCGCAGCGCGACGAGGCCCTTCGCGCGCAGCTGCTCGAAGAGGTGAACGCGGCGATTCGTGAGGCCGAGGCGCTGCCTCCGCCGGGCATCGATACCCTGTTCGACGACGTGTACGAAAAAGACACGTGGAACCTCGCCGAGCAGCGGGCTGAGCTGAAGGCGTCGGGCGCCGGTCAGCAGTGATGCTGTTCGGCTGCTCTGGGCCGGGAGCAGCCGAAGCCATCGCTCACTCAGAGCTCGTGGGGCTGCTCGCCCTCGGCGGCGCCCTCATGCTCGCGATCGCCGTGATGGTCGGCGCCCGCTCGCGGCGCAGGTGGCTGTTCTTCGCCGGCGTCGTCGTGCACCCGGGCTGGTGGCTGAGCGCGCGCTCGGGCGACTGTGGGTACCTCTTGCGGTACGTGTCGGTGGTCGCGACGGTGCTGTTCGCGGTGGCGGCCGCGTGGTTCGTCTGGCGCTCGCGAGCGATCACTTCGTTCTCGGCGACGCGAACGTGAACGTCTGCCGCATCGCCGTCGGCCGTCGAGCAGCGCCACAGACGTGCGGTCGTCGCGCCGGTGTCTCTGGCTGCGGTGAGCTCAGCGCAGCGACACGACCGTCACGCCGTCGCCACCCTCGTGCGAGTCGCCGGGCCTGAACGACGACGCATACGGCGACGCCTCGAGGTACTCGCGCACGCTCGTCTTCAGCGCGCCCGTGCCGTGCCCGTGCACCACCAGGGCCGCCGCCTCGCCGTCGCGCGCCGCGCGGTCGAGAAACCGCTCGAGCTGCCGCAGCGCCTCTTCGGCGCGCTCGCCGCGCACGTCGAGCTTCGGCGCCGCCAGCGTCAGCACAGCCGCCTTCACCTCTTCGACCTTCGGCGCGGGCTTCGAAGGCGCCGCCGCTGCAGCGCGAGCGGTGCGTGAGCCGGCAAGCTCCGACACCTTCACCCGCATCTTCAGCGCCCCCGCTTGCACCGTGACGTGGTCGCCGTCGACCTCGAGCACCTCGACCTCGGCGTCGAGGCCCTTGTGCCGCGCCTTGCCGCCCACCTTGAGCTCGAGCGGCAGCTCGGCCGGCGCCGGCCTCAGCGCCTTCGTGGCCACCGTCTGCTCGTCGATGCGCGCCGCGAGCTCTTTCGCCGCTGCCTTCGTGTCTTTCAGCGACTGCGCAGCCTCGAGCTTCTCGAGCAGCTCGCGCACCTGCGTGCGCGCGTACTCGAGCTCGGCCTTCAGCGCGGTGCGGAACTGGGCCTCTTCGTCGCGCCGCTTCTTCGTCAGCGCCGCCACCTCGGCCTCGAGCTTCTCGCGCAGGGCCTCGGCTTCGCGGGCCTGCTTCTCGGCGGCGTCGCGTGCCTCCCACAGCCTGCGCTGCTCGTCTTGCGCCGCGGCCAGCGCCTTCGACAGCGCGCCGCCCGCGTTCTGGGCGAGCTCGCTGGCGCGCGCACAGAGCGCGTCGGGCAGGCCCACGCGGCGCGCGATCTCGATGGCCGACGAGGCGCCCGCCTGGCCGAGCTGCAGCCTGAACGTGGGCGCCATCTTGCGGCTGTCGAACCCGACGCGCGCGTTCACGAACCTCTGGTCGAGGTGGGCGAGCGCCTTCAGCTCTTCGAGGTGCGTCGTCACCAGCACGAGCGCGCCGCGCTGGATCAGGTCTTCGAGCACCGCGATGGCGATCGCCGCGCCCTCGCGCGGGTCGGTGTCGGCCGCGATCTCGTCGACGAGCACCAGCGAGCCGCGCTTCGCGCTCGCCACGATGTCGCGCAGCGCCGCCACGTGCGCGCTGAACGTCGACAGGCCTTCTTTGAGCGACTGTGCGTCGCCGATCGACGAGTGCACGGCATCGAAGAGGGGCATCTTCGAGCCCTCGTCGACGGGTATCGGCAGGCCCGCCCTCGCCATCAGCGCGCTCAGGCCGACCCCCGTCAGCGTGACGGTCTTGCCGCCCGCGTTCGGGCCCGAGACGACCAGCGCCTTCGACTCGTCGTGCAGCGTGACCTCGTTCGGCACCACCTGCGTGCCCTGCAGCACGAGCAGCGGGTGGCGCAGGCCCTTCAGGTCGAGCGTGCCGCCCGAAGGCTGCAGCTCGGGGAAGGTGCACTGGAGCTCGTCGGCGAGGCGGGCGATGCCCTCGGCCTCGTCGAGCACGGCTGCGGCGTCGACGCCACGAATGATCGCGGTGGCGTTGCGGCCGATGTCGCCCGAGAGCTCGATCAGCACGCGGCGCTCTTCTTCGAGCACCAGCGACTGCGCGATGGCGAGGTCGTTGCCGAGGCCGATGAGATCTTGCGGCTCGACGAACAGCGTCTGACCCGACTGCGAGGCGTTGTGCACGATGCCGGGCACCTCGCTGCGCGAGCTCGACATGACCGGCACGACGTACCGGTCGTTGCGCACCGAGTAGTAGCCCTCGCGCAGGTTCGACGCGAACTTCTCGTCGTGCAGCATGCGGTCGAGCCGGCCCTTGATGGTGCGGTGCAGGCCGCGCGCGTGATCTCGGGCGTCGCGAAGGGCAGGGCTCGCGCGATCTGAGATCTCGCCGCTCGGGTCGAAGCTGCGATCGAGCCGCGTCGCGACCTTCTCGAGCTCGGGCATGGCCTGGGCGAGCGACAACATCGTCGGCAGACGCTCGCGGCGGGCGCGCAGGGTCTCGAGCGTCTTCTCGAACGCGAACAGCACGTGTGTGATCGCGATCAGATCTTTCGGCTCGAGCAAGGCGCCGCGGTGCGCGCGATCGACGTTCGTGCGCACGTCGGTGAGGCCGCCGAGGGGCAGGCTCAGCGGCTCGTGCTTGAGCGCGCGGGCCTCGCCGATGAGCTGGTACGACGCGAGCACCTCGTCGGCGCCCGGCAGAAAAGGCCGGGCCAGCGCGCGCGCCTTGCCCATCTCGGTGCGGCAGCGCCCCGCGATGGCGTTGCGGATCTGGTCGAAGCCCAGCGCGATGAGGGTGCGATCGGCGATTTCCACGGTCGTCTCTTTCGGGGCTCTAGCAGACGAACGTGCCTCGCGCCGCTGACGCCGTCAGAACTTCGCCCGCAGCTCCATGACGAGGTCCCGGTCGACCTGAAACGCGTGGGGCGGCTTCGGCCAGCCGTCGGTCTCGGGGGGGGAGTCTGAAACGGCTGCATCACCTTGCGGGGCGCGGGCGCGTAGGCGTGCGACGCGTCTGGCACCCGTCGACTCGACGCCGTGATCGCAGCGACCGTGAGCAGCGTCACGGCGGCGGTCGCGCACCCACCGCTCGAAGCGCCGGAGCTTCGCCAGATCTTCCGGCGTCACCGTCAGCACGTCGGGCCAGCCCCGGTCGATGAGCTCACGAATGTCGTAGGGGTGCACCGGCCGCAGCAACTCACGGCTGGCCGAGCGTGCGCAAAAGCTGGGCGCGCGCGGTCGAGACGTTGAAGTCGGCGCGCACCTGCTGGGCGGCCGCGTTCGTCAGCGCGAGCTGGGCGTCGCCGAGCTCGATGATGTTGCCGACGCCGGTCTCGTAGCGGCCCTCGGCGAGCTTGAGGCGCTCGCGCGCCGCCTGCAGCGCCTCGTCGGTCGCGGCCGCCGACTCGACCGCGGCGCTCACACCCAGCTGCGCCTGCTCGAGCTCGAGGCGCACCTGCTGCCGCAGCGCATCGACCTGTGCCGAGAGCGAGGTGACGTTCGCTTCGGCCTCTTGCACGCGCGCCCAGTCACCCAGGCCGTTGAACAGGTTCCAGCTCATCGAGAGCCCGAACACCGTCACGTTGCCCGAGAGGCGGGTATCGCGGCCGCCGCCCGACGCCGCCGTCTGCAGCGAGAGCGACGGGCCATAGGCACCGCGCGCGGCGGTGACGAGCTCTTGCTGGGCGCGCAGGCGGCTGGCGAGCGCCTCGACCTCGGGGCGGTTCGAGAGCGCCACGTCGACCACCTCCGCCAGGGGGCGGTTCTCTTCCTGCACCGCGCCGAGGCGGTCGCCGCTCACGTCGAAGTCGGTCGGGCCCTCGACGCCCATCGCCTGGTTCAGCGCGGCCTTCGCCGAGGCGTAGCCGTTCTGCGCCGAGATCAGCTGCACGCGCGCGTTCGCGCGGTCGGTGCGCGCCTGCGCGAGGTCGATGGCCGGTCGCGTGCCGACCTCGACGAAGCCCTGCACCTGGCCGAAGTGCCGCTCTTGGTTCGCCAGCGTCTCTTTCGCGACGACGAGCAGCTCTTTTGCGGCGAGGGCGCTGAAGAACGCCGAGCGCACACCGAACACGACGGTGTTGAGCCGGGTCTGTGCGTCTTGGCTCGCGGCGTCGGCGTTGAACTGCGCGGCCTGAAAGCGGTTCCACGTCTGGCCGAAGTCCCAGATCAGCTGGCTCAGCGTGACGCTGCCGTTCGTGAAGTTCGTGACGGGCGAGCTGCTCGGCGACGTGCCGCCCATCGTCGGGTCGACCACCAGGCCCTGCTGCGGCACCAGGTTCGAGGTGCCGAGGCTGTAGCGCGCCGAGACGTTCAGCTGCGGCAGCAGCGGGGCCCGGGCCTGGGTGACGCGCGCCTGCGCTGCGCGAACGTCGGCCTGGGCCTGACGGAGCGAGGGCTGGTGCTGGCGGGCCGTCTCGAGCGCTTCGTCGAGCGTCAGCACGCGCGACGCAGAGAGCAGGGTGGCGAGCAGGAGCGTGTTCATTCGAACCTCAGGGCCTCGATGGGGTCGAGCTGCGACGCCTTGCGCGCCGGGTACAGCCCGAAGACGACGCCGACGAGCGCCGAGAACGCGATCGCGACCATGGCGACCTCGGGCTGAATTTCGGTGGGCCAGCCGAACTTCGCGCCGATCGCGGCGCCGCCGATGCCGAGGCCGAGCCCCAAGACGCCGCCCAACATCGAGAGCGTGAGCGCCTCGACGAGAAACTGCAGCAAGATGTCGCGGGGCCGCGCGCCGATCGCCATTCGAATGCCGATCTCTCGGGTTCGCTCGGTGACGCTGACCAACATGATGTTCATGATGCCGATGCCTCCGACGAGCAGGCTCACGGCGGCGATGCTCGCGAGCAAGATGGCGAGCGTCTGCGCGCTGTCTTGCTGCTCGCTCGCCATCTCGGCCATGTTGCGAATCGAGAAGTCGTTGTCGGCGCCTTCGCCGAGCCGGTGACGGTCGCGCAGCAGGGCCGAGACCTGCTCTTGAGCGCGGCTGACCTGGCCGGGCGCGGCGCTGATGAAGATGCCGCCCGCGATGAACTTCTGCGGGCCGCCCTGAACCTTCGTCTGAAACGTGGTGTACGGCACGAACGTGGCGTCGTCGTAGTCTTGCCCCATGGGTGACTGGCCCTTTCGGGCGAGCACGCCGACGACGGTGAACGGGTTGTTCTTGATGCGCACGGTCTCGCCGACGGGGCTGACGCCGACGCCGAACAGGTTTTCAGCCACGGTGGCGCCGAGCACGACGACCTTGTTCGAGCCCTCGACGTCGCTCTTCGAGAACGTCGTGCCGTCGGTGCAGGCCCAGTTGCGAATGAGGAAGTAGTCGGGCGACGTGCCGGTGATCGAGGTCGACCAGTTCGTGTCTTCGCTGACCACCTGCCCCTGCGCGCGCAGCTGCGGGGCGGCGTAGGCGACGCTCGAGCCGAGCTCGTTCTGAATGGCGCGAAGGTCGTCCCACGTGAGCGTCGAGGCCGAGCCGAAGCCGCCGCGGGCGCCGCCCGACGTCACGCTGCCCGGCAAGACGATGAGCAGGTTCGCGCCCATCGAGGCGAAGCTGGCCTCGACCTTCGCGCGCGCGCCTTCGCCGAGCGCGACCATCGCGATCACGGCGCCGACGCCGATGACGACGCCGAGCGTGGTCAGCAGCGAGCGCAGCTTGTTGCGCATCAGCGCGCGGCCCGCGACACGCAAGATCTGCAGCGGGTTCACGCGGCCTCCTCGACGTCGGCGACCCTGGGCTCTTGCTTCACGTCCGAGCGGATCTTGCCGTCGCGCATGGTGATGACCCGCGACGCGTAGGCCGCGATGTCGGGCTCGTGTGTGACGAGCAAGACGGTCATGCCTTCACGCCACAAGCGCTGGAACATCGCCATCACCTCGATGCTGGTGCGCGAGTCGAGGTTGCCCGTGGGCTCGTCGGCGAGAACCACCTTGGGCCGGCCGACGATGGCGCGCGCGATGGCGACGCGCTGCTGCTGGCCGCCCGAGAGCTGGTTCGGCTTGTGGTCGAGCCGCTGGCCGAGGCCGACCTGCTCGAGCGCTTCTTTGGCGCGGCGGTGGCGCTCGGCGGTGGGCACGCCGCCGTAGAGCAGCGGCAGCTCGACGTTCTCGATGGCCGAGGTGCGCGAGAGCAGGTTGAACGACTGAAAGACGAAGCCGATGGTCTTGTTGCGCACGCGGGCGAGCTGGTCGCGCGACATCGACGAGACCTCTTCGCCGGCGAGCAGGTAGCGGCCCTTCGTGGGGCGGTCGAGGCAGCCGAGCACGTTCATCAGCGTGCTCTTGCCCGAGCCCGAGGTGCCCATGACGGCGAGCAGGTCGCCCGCGTTGGCCTCGAAGTCGACCTCGTCGAGGGCGCGCAGGGTCTGGTCGCCCATCACGTACGTGCGAACGACCTTCTCGAGCTTCATGACGGCGGTCATGGTCGGGCTTCTAGAACATGCGCCGCATGCCGCCGCCTGGAGGCCCGCCGCTGCCGCGCTGCGGCTTCGGTGCGCTCGGGTCGTTCGACTCGGTGATCACGAGGTCACCTTCGCTGAGGCCCGAGAGCACCTCGGTGACGGTGCCGTCGGTGACGCCGATCTTCACGGTGGCGGGCGAGAGCTCGTCGACGTTCTTCAGCAGGTACACCGTCTTCTCGTCGGAGGCGCCCTTCGGGCCGCGCGGGCGCTTGCCTTCTTCGGGGGCCGGCGGCGCATCGCCCTTCTGCGACTTCTTGAGCGCCTCGGCCGAGGGCTTGAAGCGCAGCGCGGCGTTCGGCACGCGAATGACGTCGTTGCGCTCGGCCCAGATGAACGTGACGTTGGCGGTCATGCCGGGGCGCAGCTTCAGCTCGGGGTTCTCGACGTCGATGACGGCGTCGTAGGTGACGACGTTCTGCACCGTCGTGGGCGCGTTGCGAATCTGGCGCACCTTGCCGCGAAAGCGCTCGCCGGGAAACGCGTCGACGACGAAGGTCGCGTCCATACCCGGCTGGAGCTTGCCGACGTCGGCCTCGGCGACCGCCGTGTCGACCTGCATCTTGCGCAGATCTTCGGCGATGACGAAGAGGGTGGGGGCCGAGAGCGAGGCGGCGACGGTCTGGCCGACGTCGACGTTGCGAGAGATGACGGTGCCGCTGATGGGCGAGGCGATGGTGGTGTACGTGAGGTTGACCTCGGCCTGGTGCAGGGCGGCCTTGGCCTGGGCGAGGTTGCCGCGCGAGACGTCGATCTGGGCCTTGGCGGCCTCGGCGGTGGCGCGGGCGGTGTCGAGGTCGGCCTGCGCGACGAGCTGGCGGTCGGCGAGGCTCTTCGCGCGCTGAAACTGGCGGTCGGCGTCGGCGGCCTGCACCTGAGAGCGGGCGAGGTTGCCCTGGGCGGCCATGTGGTTGGCGCGGGCCTGCTCGAGGGCGGCCTCGAAGAGCTGAGGGTCGATGCGGGCGATGGTGGCTCCGGCGTCGACGGCGCTGTTGAAGTCGGCGTAGAGGGCGGCGACGCGACCCGAGACCTGGCTGCCGACCTGAACGGTGACGGTGGCCGAGACGGTGCCGGTGGCGGTGACCTTCGGCGCGATGCGGCCCCTGTCGACCTTGTGGGTCTCGTAGGTGGGGGCCGACTTGCCTCCGCAGGCTGCGACAGCGAGGCAAAGCAGGGCGGGGGGCCAGAGCCGGGTCACGTCAGGTACAAACACCTACGCCGGCCCGAGGTCAAAGCAAGCTATCCTCGCGGCCAGATTGCTGGCACTTGCGGTGACATCGCTGTTGCTTGCTGATGCAACGATCGGCGAGCTCGATCAGAGGGTGGCGGCGGCTCCGACCGATGCGAAGGCGCGGGTCGAGGCGGCGCTGCTGCGTGTGCAGAACGGCGAGCAGCTCGATCGGGCGCTGCTCGATCTCGACGTGGCGCGGGCGCTCGAGCCCGAGAACGCGCGCATTCACTTTCTGTTCGGGCAGCTGATGGAAGAGCGCGGGCAGGTGGCCGAAGCTCGGGGCTCGTACGAGACGGCGCTGGCGCTGAAAGACGACTTCGACGACGCGCGGTTTCGGCTCGCGGGGCTGCTGTTTCAGGCGGGCGCGTTCGCCCAGGCCGCGCAGGCGTACGCGCGGTACGTGAAGACGCACCCCGATGCGACGGGGGCGCGGCTGCAGCAGGCGCTCGCGCACGAGAGGGCAGGCGAGGTGGCGCTCGCCGAAAAAGAGCTGAAGGCCCTGCAGCACGATCACAAGACGCACGAGCTGGGGACGCGGAAGCTGCTCGAGCTGTACGAGCGGCACGGCCGCGAGAAAGACGCTGCGCGGATCAGGGCCGAGGTCGAAGGGCCGAAGCGCAAGCTGCGGGACTTGAAGCCTTCGCGGTAGGTCGCACGACGTGAGGGGTTCGGTTCGCTGCCACAGATGCCAGGCGACCACCGCACGCCTGGTGCGCTGATCGCCGGCGAATGCGAAGCGGTGGTCGGGTGCGGCTGGCTCGTGCCGAGCTCGTGGTGACGTGCACGACGTGCGGGGTTCGGTTCGCTGCCACAGATGCCAGGGGAGCACCGCACGCCTGGTGCGCTGATCGCCGGCGAATGCGAAGCGGTGGTCGGGTGCGGCTGGGCTCGTGCCGAGAGCGTGCTGACGTGCACGACGTGAGGGGTTCGGTTCGCTGCCAGAGATGCCAGGCGACCACCGCA
>JAEUJP010000032.1 GCA_016793725.1 Myxococcaceae bacterium
AAGAGGGCGCGAACGTGCTGACGGCCGAGGTGACCGGCGTCGACGGCGAGGTGCTGACCGCGAAGCTGAACGTCACGCGCAAGCTGACGGCCGGTGGGAAGACCGACGACATGAAGGCGAAGGGGGGCTGCTCGGAGGTGCCGGGGCTGCCGTTCGTCGCGCTGATGCTGCTCGTGCTGCGGCGCCGCTCCCGCCGGTAGACGCTCGAAGCGACTCGACTCGACGGTAGACATGGGATGACTCCGTGTCCCCTCCGCGGTCCCGTTTCAGAAAGAGACATCCCATGGGATGTCTCCTTCGGAAATGGCGCTCGGGCAGGGGTACCCGGACATCCCACGTCTCGTCCTGCTGCGGACTTGGCCGGCGCCGAGCGACGCGGTCGCCACCGCGGTTAGACTCCTGTTCGTCGGGAGTCGCTGATGCAGCTCGCAGTCGCAGTCGTCGTCGCAGTCGCCTCGTTGTCGCTGGGTGCAGCGCCTGACCCACGGCTGCGCGCCGGCGTCTTTCTGCATGACGCGGGCAAGCTCGGCGCCGCCATCGCGCTCTACCGAGAGCTGCTCGCCGAGCACCCGCACGAGCCCGCCGCCGTCTTCGAGCTCGCCCTCACCCTCGTCGCCGATCGCCAGTACGACGAGGGCATCACCTTCATCGAGGCCGAGCTGAAGAACGGCGCCCAGTCGCCGCGCCTGTACGCCGTGCTCGCCCGCGCGCACGCCGCGAAGTCGCAGCCCGAGCTCTCGCTCGCCGCCCTCGAGCGGGGGCTGAAGGTCGCGCCCGACAACGCCGAGCTGCTCTACGGCCTCGGCGCCCATCACGGCGCGCGCGAAGACTGGCCGCGCGCCATCGACGCGCTCACCGCCTGCGCCCGCGCCGACCCCGAGAGCCCCAGCGGGTGGGCGGGGCTCGCCCGCGCCTACGAGGCCACGAACGAGCCCGCACGCGCCGTCGCGGCGCAGACGCACGCCGTGCTCGCGCGTTCGCCTCCTCCGCGCGTGAAGGCCTCGGCGCAGCGCGTGCGCGAGCTCGCGAGCACCCCGTCGCAGCTCGCGCGCATGCTGAAGGAGAGTGGCGACCCGTTCTTCGGGGACGCGCCCGAGCACCTGGTCGCCCTCGCGCACGACGTCTTTCGCGCCGGAGGTGACGCCGCCGCCGAGCTGTGGTGCGCCGAGCACCCGCGTGAGGTCGACGCGTGGCGCGCGTGGGTGAAGCAGCGCGTGCCCGCGCGGTGACGGGCTGCCGGCCTTGGGTTGCGTCGGGTCGCCGCCACGGGCAGATTCACCCACATGAGCCAGGAGCCGAAACAGAACCCCGTCGCCGGCCTCGGCCGCGCCGAGGCGAAGACGCCGCTCGAGCGCGCGCGCCAGATTCAAGAGCTGCAGCGCCAGGCCGAGCAGCCGCTGAACACCCAGCCGGCCGCCAACCCGGCGAAGCCGACGCATGTGCAGCACACCGAGAAGTCGGCTCCCATCGCGATGAAGCAGGCCGCCGAGGTGTTCGAGCCCAAGGCCGCCGAGCCCGTCGCCGTCATCTCGGAGCCGCTCAAGCAGGGGGCTGATCAGCTCGGCTACGGCGCCACTCAAGTCGAAGACGCCAAGCTGTTCGGCCTCGGCAGCGGCACAGCGCCCGAGGTGACCGGCAACCCGTGGAAGATCATCAAGTTCGGTGACCCGCCCGAGCGCCAGCTCGCGCCCATTCTCGACCTGAAGCAGCCGCTCGCCGAGTACGCGTTCACGGTGCCGCCGAAGTCGGTGAAGCTGAAGCAGGGCCACCTCTTCGAGATCGGCGTCGGCCTCAAGTCGGGCGCCGAGGCGCTCAAACGCCAGGCCGTCATCGTCGACGCCCGCGGCGTGCTCAAGGGCGCCGAGTTCAAGTCGGTGAAGTCGCTCGAGCAGGGCCTGAAAGGGTTGCCCGGCTTCGCGCTCGGCCTCTTCCAGTCGGTGTTCGGCGACGGCCTCGGCAAAGACGACCCCGAGCGCATGCAGATTCTGAAGGTCGGCCCCGGCAAAAAATCGGCGTTCGAGGCCGTGCTGCAGTACCGCAACCCCGTCGACGGCAAGAAGAACGAGCGCACCGTGACGCTCAACAACTTCGGCATGAAGGTGCCCGAGTCGACCGACCCGCGCCGCCACGACATCGTCACGCGCATGTACCGGCTCGACAGCTTCGAGGCCGCTCCGCCCGCGTGAGCCTGGGCTGTCGCGCCGGTTCTTCAGGTCACGCGCGTCGCGCCGCTGGGCTCTCTGGCGGTGGTCGGCTGGGAGTACCGGGTCGAGTGAGCGGCCGGGTCACAGCCCGCTGGTGATGCGCACGAACGAGTCGCCCGCGTTCGGCAGCGAGTCGTTGTTCGTGTCGTTCCACTCGAACAGGTACCAGCTGTCGGGGTACGCGGTGCGGTTCGGCAGCATGACGTTCGCGTAGTACCAGCCGGCCGCCTGCGTGCCGTAGCCGCCGCCGCAGACGCCGTACGCGATGAGCGCGAGCGTGCCGCTGCTCGGGTCACGCGCGAGCTCGACGAGCAGCACGTCGTGGTGCGAGCTGCACGAAGAGGCCGGCTGCGAGACGAGCGTGAGGTCATCGCTGCGCCGCTTGAACGAGAACGTGTCGATGCCGTTGGTGTGGAAGTAGACCTTGGTGGTCTGCGAGGTCCGCTCCATCCACTTCACGGGCTTGTTGGCGAACGGGCCGCCGGCGGTGACGACGGTCGAGCCGCCTCCGAAGAGCAGGGCGCCGGTGGTCTGGTCGACCCACGCGGGGTTCGACTGCGGCCCGTACTCGATGATGGTGGTGGTCGGGCAGTTCGTCGCGATGGTCGAGGCGAGCATGTTGGTGGCCGCGTCGTCGTTCGCGATGCCGTCGTAGATGACGTACACGCGCGAGTTCGCGCAGAACTCGGGGAAGGTGATGTTGCGGCACATCGTGCCGTCGCAGAACTGGTTCGCCGTGCACGTGATGCCGCAGCCGCCGCAGTCGGTGAGCGTCGTGGTGCTGCGGCACGTGTTGCCGCAGCAGCCGGTGCCCGCGCCGCAGGTCGTGCCGCACGCGCCGCAGTTGTTGTTCGTGTTGAGGCCCGAGCACGTGCCGTTGCAGCACGACTGGCCTGCGCCGCAGACGTTGCCGCACGCGCCGCAGTTGTTGCGGTCGTTCGTGAAGTCGACGCAGCGCATCTCGCAGCACTGCTTGCCGGCTCCGCACGGGTTCGCCGCGCCGCACGCGGCGGTGCAGGTGCCGCCCTGGCAGACCTGGCCGGCGGCGCACTGGTTGTCCATCGTGCACATGCTGCACGAGTGGTCGGGCAGGCAGACGCCGCTCGGGCAGTCAGCGCCCGTCTTGCAGCCGCGCTCGCAGACGAAGTCGGGCCGGCAGTACTGGTTCACGGGGCAGTTGTCGTTCGCGCCGGGCAGGCACGCGACGCAGCGGTTCGTCGTGGTCTCGCAGCGCGGGGTGGCGCCGCCGCACTGGGCGTCGTCGATGCACTGCACGCACTGGCCCGCGGCGACCTTGCAGATTTGACCGGCGGGGCACGCGGGGTTCGCCGCCGAGCAGCCCGGCGTGCAGGTGCCGGCGGTGCAGACCTTGCCGGCGGCGCATTGCGGGTCGGTGAGGCACTGCACGCAGATTTGGTTCGCGACGTCGCAGAACGGCGTGGCGCCGCCGCAGCTCGCGTTCGAGAGGCAGCCGACGCAGGTCTGCGTGGCCGGGTTGCAGGCCGGCTGCTGCGCGGGGCAGTGCACGTTCGCGAGGCAGCCGACGCAGGCGCCCGCGGCGGTGTCGCAGACGAGGCCGGGCGCGCACGTCGGGTTCTGCGGCGAGCAGCCGGGGCGGCACTGGTTCGTGTTGGGGTCGCAGACGGCGCCCTGGCCGCAGTGCGAGTCGTAGAGACAGGCGACGCAGGTGCTCGAGCCGGCGAGGCAGTACGAGCCCGGAGGGCAGCCCGCGGTCGAGGTCTCGCAGCCGTTCTTGCAGGTGCCGTCGGCGCCGCAGACCATGCCCTGACCACACGGCGTGTTCGGGCCGCACTGCGAGCAGGTGTGGTCGGGCAGGCAGAGGCCCGACTCACACTGGCCGTCGGTGAGGCACCCGACACAGGTGTCGTCGACGGTGTTGCAGACCTGCGAGCTGGGGCAGTCGACGTTGGAGGTGCAGCCCGGTGAGACCGGCGGCGCGCACTGGCAACCCGACAAGACGAGAAGAACGAGCGAAGGAGCGAAGACCGAGGAGAGACGCAGCACGAGGGACACCTCTAGACGGGTTTTCCGCACGGCCCACGTACAGTTGCGCACAGTGGTGCACAGGTCTCAAACCGGCGTCGTTGCGGGGGGTTGCCAGAGTCGAAGGCGGGGCATGGAGGTGCAGAGTCGTTGTGTCCCCGAGGCCGTGAGGTACGGTGGGCGCGGTGTTGGCCTTCTTGATCAGCGTGAGCCTGCTGGGCGCCGTCGACGCCTCGGGCACCCTCTCGTCAGCCCGCAAGCTCGCCGACGCGCTGCGCTACGAGGAGGCCGTCGTCGAGTACCAGCGCTACCTCGGCAGCGCCGACGGCCGCCCTGCCCGCGAGCGCGCCGCCGCGCTGTTCGAGCTCGGCTTCATTCACCTCGTGCTCGGCGACGACGCGAACGCGCAGACCCGCGCGCTCGAGGCGCTCGAGCTCGACCCGGGGCTCGCGCTGCCCGCATCGGCGCCCGCCCGGCAGGTCGACTTTCTCGCCGACGTGAAGCGCCAGTTTTCGACGCGCGCCCGCGTCACGGTCGAGCAGGGTGACGGGCCTCAGTCGGTGCGCGCGCGGCTCGTCGACCCCGAGAAGAAGGTGAAGCGGGTGCTGCTGCGGCACGCGCTCGCGCAGAACGGGCCGTTCTACGCGGCGCCCATGCGCTGCCTCGGCGACGTGTGCACGGCCGAGCTGCCGTCGCCCGAGCAGGGCGGCGATTTCACGGCCTGGTATTACGTCGAGGCGCTCGACGCGAAGAACACCACCATCGCGACGGCGGCCGACGCCCGCGAGCCGCGGCAGCTCGCCGTGATCGGCGGCAAGCCCTGGTACCAGAGCCCCATCACCTGGGGCATCGCCGGTGGTGCGCTCGTGGCCGTTGGCATCGTGGTGTACCTGCTGGCGCCGCCGCCGCCGCGGTAAGACCGCGCCGCTGGCGCGGAAACGGGAGCGCAGCGACCAGAAGCACGCGCCGCTGGCGCGGAAACCAGTAGGCGTTTGCGCGGCGCGGTCGTGACTTGCGCGGCGGTCGTGGCGATGCTCGCCGCGTAAACGTCGGGTTGAACGAAGCCGGGCACGGCGCCTGCTATTGGGCACCAAGGCCAGCCAGCGCTCG
>JAEUJP010000073.1 GCA_016793725.1 Myxococcaceae bacterium
CCTGCTCGCCGTCGTCTCACACGACCTGCGCAACCCGCTCAACGTCATCAGCGTGTCGGCGAACAGCATGCTGCGCCGCCAGCCCGACCCCTCGATGCTCCGGCCCATCGAGCGCGTGCTGCGCGCCGCCCAGCGCGCCGATCGCCTGGTGCGAGACCTGCTCGACGTGAACGCCATCGAGGGCGGGCGCTTCGCGGTCGAGCGCCGGCCGCTCGACCCGGCCGAGGTGCTGCTCGCGGCGCTCGAGTCACAGCAGAGCGTGGCGTCAGACGCGTCGGTCATTCTCACCTCCGACATCGCGCCGGCGCTGCCCCAGCTGCAGGCCGACGAAGAACGGCTGCTCGAGGTGCTCGAGAACCTGATCAGCAACGCGGTGAAGTTCACCGAGCCCGGCGGGGTCGTCACCATCGGCGCGAGCCACGCCGACGACGAGGTGAAGGTGTGGGTCAAAGACAACGGCCACGGCATTCGGCCCGATCAGCTGCCGCGCCTGTTCGACCGCTTCTGGCAGGCGCGCCGGCACGATCGACGCGGCACGGGCCTCGGCCTCACCATCTGCAAGGCGATCGTCGAGTCGCACGGCGGCCGCATCTGGGCCGAGAGCGTGCTCGGCAAGGGCACCGTCATGTTCTTCACGCTGCCGGTGACGAAGGGCACGCCCGAGACCGCGGTGTCGCAGACGGTGTCGAACATTCTGCTGGTCGACGACCGGCCCGAGAACCTGGTGGCGCTGAAGGCGATTCTGCAAGACCCCGGCTACCGGCTGGTCACGGCGAACAGCGGCGAAGAGGCGCTGCGGCTCGCGCTGCGCGAGCACTTCGACGTGGCGCTGATCGACGTCGCGATGCCGGGAATGGACGGGGTCGAGGTCGCCGGCCACATGCGCACGCTCGAGCGGTGCCGCGACATACCCATCTTGTTCGTCACGGCCTTCGGCAATGACCCGCAAGAGATTCACCGCGCGTACGCCGCGGGCGCCGCCGACTACCTGGTGAAGCCGCTCGACGCCGAGATCGTGCGCAAGAAGGTCGCGGTCTTCGCGACCCTGCGCCGCAAGCGCGAAGCCGAGACGCGCTGAGGGTTTCTTCTCTTTTTCCGATTCGAGGAGCACACACATGGCCACGACCCAGACGAACCCGCAGGGGCCCGACGCACCTCCGCCTCCGAAGGCGGGTACGAACGGCAACGGGTCGCTCGACGCGCACGTCGAGCTGCAAGAGCTCTTGCGCGTGCTGTCGGCGATTCGCGACGGCGACTTCCGCGTCAGGCTCCCGAACCACTGGACGGGGCTCATGGGCAAGGTCGCCGACACGGTGAACGACGTGGTGGCGACGAACGAGGTGATGGCGGCGCAGCTGCAGCGCACGGGTCAAGCGGTCGGCAAAGAGGGCCGCACGCGGCAGCGCATTCGGTTCTCGCGCTCGGTGGGCGCATGGGCCGACATGGAGACGAGCATCAACACGCTGATCGACGACCTCGTGTGGCCGACCGCCGAAGTAACGCGCGCGCTCGCGGGCGTGGCGCAGGGCGACCTGTCGCAGACGATGCGCCTCGACGTCGAAGGCCGGCCGCTGCAGGGCGAGTTCTTGCGCTCGGCGACGATCGTGAACTCGATGATCAAGCAGCTCGGCGTGTTCACCTCTGAAGTGACGCGCGTCGCGCGCGAGGTCGGCACCGACGGCAAGCTCGGCGGCCAGGCCTCGGTGCCCGACGTGAGCGGAGTGTGGAAAGACCTGACCGACTCGGTCAACTCGATGGCGTCGAACCTCACCGCGCAGGTGCGCAACATCTCTGAGGTGACCATCGCCGTCGCGAGCGGCGACCTGTCGAAGAAGATCACGGTCGACGTGCGCGGCGAAATTCTGCAGCTGAAAGAGGCCATCAACACGATGGTCGATCAGCTGCGCTCGTTCGCGTCTGAAGTGACGCGCGTCGCGCGCGAGGTCGGCACCGAAGGCAAGCTCGGCGGCCAGGCGATCGTGCCGGGCGTGGCCGGCACGTGGAAAGACCTCACCGACTCGGTGAACGCGATGTGCGGCAACCTGACCGACCAGGTGCGCAACATCGCGCAGGTGACGACGGCGCTCGCGCGCGGCGATCTCTCGCAGAAGATCACCGTCGACGTGCGCGGCGAAATTCTCGAGCTGAAGAACACCATCAACACGATGGTCGATCAGCTGAACGCGTTCGCCGGCGAGGTGACGCGCGTCGCGCGCGAGGTTGGCACCGAAGGCAAGCTGGGCGGCCAGGCGAGCGTGCCCGGCGTGGCCGGCACGTGGAAAGACCTCACCGACAACGTGAACTTCATGGCGTCGAACCTGACGAACCAGGTGCGCAACATCGCCGAGGTCGCGACCGCCATCGCGCGCGGCGACCTGTCGCGCAAGATCACGGTGAACGTCTCGGGCGAAATTCTGCAGCTCAAAGAGACCATGAACACCATGGTCGACCAGCTCAACTCGTTCGCCGGCGAGGTGACCCGCGTCGCGCGCGAGGTCGGCACCGAGGGCAAGCTGGGCGGCCAGGCCAGCGTGCCCGGAGTCGCCGGCACGTGGAAAGACCTCACCGACAACGTGAACTTCATGGCGAACAACCTGACGACGCAGGTGCGCAACATCGCCGACGTCGCCACGGCCATCGCGAACGGCGACCTCTCGAAGAAGATCACGGTCGAGGCCTCGGGCGAAATTCTGCAGCTGCGCGAGACCATCAACACCATGGTCGACCAGCTCAACGCGTTCGCCGGCGAGGTGACGCGCGTGGCGCGCGAGGTCGGCACCGAGGGCAACCTCGGCGGCCAGGCCGTCGTGCCCGGCGTCGCCGGCACGTGGAAGGAGCTGACCGAGTCGGTGAACTCGATGGCGTCGAACCTGACCGCGCAGGTGCGCAACATCGCCGAGGTCGCGACGGCCGTCGCGAAGGGTGACCTGAGCCGCAAGATCACCGTCGACGTGCGCGGCGAAATTCTGCAGCTGAAAGAGACCATGAACACCATGGTCGACCAGCTCAACGCGTTCGCCGGCGAGGTGACCCGCGTGGCCCGCGACGTCGGCACCGAGGGCAAGCTCGGCGGCCAGGCCGAGGTGCCTGGGGTCGCCGGCACGTGGAAAGACCTGACCGACAACGTGAACTCGATGGCGAAGAACCTGACGGCCCAGGTTCGCAACATCGCCGAGGTCGCGACCGCGATCGCGTCGGGTGATCTGTCGCGCAAGATCACCGTCGACGTGCGCGGCGAAATACTGCAGCTCAAAGAGACGATGAACACCATGGTCGACCAGCTGAACTCGTTCGCCGGCGAGGTGACGCGCGTCGCGCGCGAGGTCGGCACCGAGGGGCGGCTCGGCGGCCAGGCGCAGGTGCCCGGCGTCGCCGGCACGTGGAAGGCGCTCACCGACTCGGTGAACTTCATGGCCGGCAACCTGACGACGCAGGTGCGCAACATCGCCGACGTCGCGACGGCCATCGCGAAGGGCGACCTGTCGCGCAAGATCACCGTCGACGTGAAGGGCGAAATTCTCGAGCTGAAGAACACCATCAACACGATGGTCGATCAGCTGAACTCGTTCGCGTCTGAGGTGACCCGCGTCGCGCGCGACGTCGGCACCGAAGGCAAGCTCGGCGGCCAGGCCGAGGTGCCGGGCGTGGCCGGCACGTGGAAGGACCTGACCGACAACGTGAACTCGATGGCGAAGAACCTGACCGGTCAGGTTCGCAACATCGCCGAGGTGGCGACCGCCATCGCGAGCGGCGATCTCTCGAAGAAGATCACGGTCGACGTGCGCGGCGAGCTCTTGCTGCTGAAAGAGACCATCAACACCATGGTCGAGCAGCTGCGCTCGTTCGCCGGCGAGGTCACGCGCGTGGCGCGCGAGGTCGGCACCGAGGGCCGGCTCGGCGGCCAGGCGAACGTGCCCGGAGTCGCCGGCACGTGGAAAGACCTCACCGACAACGTGAACCTGCTCGCCGGCAACCTGACGACGCAGGTGCGCAACATCGCCGAGGTGACGACGGCGGTCGCGCGCGGCGACCTGTCGCGAAAGATCTCGGTCGACGCCAAGGGCGAAATTCTCGAGCTGAAGAACACCATCAACATCATGGTCGACCAGCTCAACTCGTTCGCCGCCGAAGTGACGCGCGTCGCGCGCGAGGTCGGCACCGAGGGCCGGCTCGGCGGCCAGGCGCAGGTGCCCGACGTGGGCGGCACGTGGAAAGACCTGACCGACACCGTGAACTACATGGCGTCGAACCTCACCGAGCAGGTGCGCGGCATCGCGAAGGTGGTGACGGCGGTCGCGAACGGCGACCTGCGCCAGAACTACACGGTGAAGTCGAAGGGTGAGGTCGCGGCGCTCGCAGACACCATCAACAACATGACGTCGACGCTCGCGACGTTCGCCGACCAGGTGACCACGGTGGCGCGCGAGGTGGGCGTCGAGGGTCGCCTCGGCGGCCAGGCGAACGTCCCCGGCGCGGCGGGCACGTGGAAAGACCTCACCGGCAACGTGAACCTGCTGGCGGCGAACCTCACCACGCAGGTGCGCGCGATCGCCGAGGTGGCGACGGCGGTGACGCAGGGCGACCTGACCCGGTCGATTCAGGTCGATGCGCGCGGCGAGGTGGCCGAGCTCAAAGACAACATCAACACGATGATCGACAACCTGCGGCTCACGACCGACCGCAACAAAGAGCAAGACTGGCTGAAGACGAACCTGGCGCGGTTCACCAGCATGCTGCAGGGGCAGCGCGACCTGGCGACGGTCGGCCGGCTGCTCTTGTCTGAGCTCTCGCAGCTCGTCGCTGCGCACCAGGGCGTCATCTACCGGGCCGAAGAAGCGAAAGACGGCGCGAAGCCGCTGCTGCACCTGCTGGCGTCGTACGCCGACGACACGCAGCACGGCGGCCACCCGCACACGCTGGCGTTCGGCGAAGGCCTCGTGGGGCAGTGCGCGATCGAGAAGCGCCGACTGCTGATCAGCGATCTGCCGCCGGGCGTGACGCGCATCGTGTCGGGCCTGTTCACGGCGCCGCCGCGCAACATCGTCGTGCTGCCGGTGCTGTTCGAGGGCGTGGTGAAGGCGGTGATCGAGCTCGCGACGCTCAACACGTACACGGCGTCGCACCTCGCGTTTCTCGAGCAGCTGACGTCGAGCATCGGCATCGTGCTCAAGGGCATCGAGGCGACGATGCAGACCGAAGGGCTCTTGTCGCAGAGCCAGAAGCTGGCGGCCGAGCTGCAGGTTCAGCAGAAAGAGCTGCAGCAGACGAACGACCAGCTCGGGCAGAAGGCGAAGCAGCTGGCCGAACAGAACGCCGAGGTCGAGCGCAAGAACCAGCAGATCGAGCAGGCGCGGCGGGCGCTCGAAGAGAAGGCCGAAGAGCTCGCGCTGACGTCGAAGTACAAGAGCGAGTTTCTCGCGAACATGTCGCACGAGCTGCGCACGCCGCTGAACAGCATTCTCATTCTCGGCCAGCAGCTGTCTGACAACCCCGAGGCGAACCTGACGCCGAAGCAGGTCGAGTTCGCGCGCACGATTCACTCGGCGGGCACCGACCTGTTGAACCTCATCTCTGACATTCTCGACCTGTCGAAGATCGAGTCGGGCACGGTGACGGTCGAGGCGACCGACGTGTTCTTCAACGCGGTGCTCGACGCGGTGGCGCGCCCCTTCCGCCACGTCGCCGAGACGCGCGGGCTGACGTTCGACTACCAGCTCGACCCGCGGCTCGGCCGCTCGCTCGTGACCGACGCGAAGCGCCTGCAGCAGGTCTTGAAGAACCTGCTCTCGAACGCGTTCAAGTTCACCGAGCACGGCGGCGTGCGGCTCAACGTGTCGCTCGCGAACGGCGGGTGGACGCACGAACACCCGGTGCTGACGAACGCGGGCAGCGTGGTCGCGTTCGAGGTGAGCGACACGGGCATCGGCATTCCCCTCGAGAAGCAGAAGATCGTGTTCGAGGCGTTTCAGCAGGCCGACGCCGGCACGAGCCGCAAGTACGGCGGCACGGGCCTCGGCCTCGCCATCTCGCGCGAGCTCTCGAACCTGCTCGGCGGTGAAATTCAGCTGCGCTCGGCGCCCGGCATGGGCTCGACGTTCACGCTGTATCTGCCGGTGAAGTACACGGGCCCGGCGCAGGCGCCGCGACAAGAGCAGCGCGGGTCGCACGGCGCGGCCACGGCGGCGCTGCTCGAGGCGAAGCCGGCGGCGCAGGTGCAGGTGCGCGTGGCCGATGCGACGCCTGAGAAGGTGCCCGACGATCGTGCGGCGCTGCAGCCGGGCGATCAGGTACTGCTCATCGTCGAAGACGACCCGCACTACGCGCGGGTGCTGGTCGACCTGGCACGGCACAAGGGCTTCAAGGTGCTGGTGGCGCAGCGCGGCGCCGAGGCGCTCGAGCTCGCGCGCGAGTTCAAGCCGACGGCCATCTCGCTCGACGTGTTCTTGCCCGACATGCTGGGGTGGACGGTGCTCAGCCACCTGAAGCAAGACTCGCGGCTGCGCCACATACCGGTGCAGATCGTGACGCTCGACGACAACCGGCAGCACGGGCTCGCGCGCGGCGCGTTCTCGTTCGTGACGAAGCCCGCGACGACCGAGGGGCTCGAGCACGCGATGGACAAGATCAAGAAGTACGCCGAGCCGCGGCGCCGCAAGCTGCTCATCGTCGAAGACAACGAGGCCGAGCTCGTCGGCATTCGGGCGCTGCTCGAGCACGACGACATCGACATCGTCACCACGAGCACCGGCAAGGGCGCGCTCGCCATGGTGAAGAACGACCGCATCGACTGCGTGGTGCTCGACCTGCGGCTGCCCGACATGTCGGGCGTCGAGGTGCTCGAGCAGCTGCAGCAAGACCCCGACCTGCAAGACCTGCCTGTCGTCGTGTTCACCGGCAAGGAGCTCTCGCCCGAGCAAGACGCGAAGCTGCAGGAGCTCGCCCGCAAGGTGGTGCTCAAGGGCGTCGAGAGCCCCGAGCGCCTGCTCGACGAGACGTCGCTGTTCCTGCACCGCGTGGTCGGCGAGCTGCCGCCCGAAAAGCAGAAGCTGCTCGAGCGGCTGCACCGGTCTGACGAAGACCTGCGCGGTCGCAAGGTGCTGGTGGTCGACGACGACGTGCGCAACATCTTCGCGCTCGGCTCGGTGCTCGAGCGGCACGGCATGCAGGTGCTGACGGCGCAGACGGGGCTCGAGGCCATCAAGACGCTCGAGACCACCCGCGACGTCGCCATCGTGCTGATGGACATCATGATGCCCGGGATGGACGGGTATCAGACCACGCAGCTGATTCGAAAGAACCCCGAGCTGAAGCGGCTGCCGATCGTCGCGCTGACCGCGAAGGCCATGAAGGGCGATCGCGAGAAGTGCCTCGATGCGGGGGCGAGCGACTATCTGGCGAAGCCGGTGAACACCGAGCAGCTCATGGCGACGCTGAGGTTGTGGCTGCACCGGTGACGAGGTGGCGGCCGGGGGCTCTGACTCCGGCCCATGTCGGCCTCATGGGGGTCTCTGGGTCGGGCAAGTCGACCGTCGGAGCGGCGCTCGCCGCTCGCCTCGGCTGGCGCTTTCTCGACGGTGACGCGTTTCACCCGGCTTCGAACGTCGCTGCGATGGCTGCCGGCGTCGCGCTCTCTGACGCCGACCGCTGGCCCTGGCTCGACGGCATCGCCCGCGCGCTCGCTGCCGGCGGCCCCGCCGTGCTGGCCTGCTCGGCGCTGAAGGCGGCCTATCGCGCCCGGCTGCCTTCCGTGCGGTGGTTCTATCTGCGCGTGCCGCGTGACGTTCTCGAGGCGCGCCTCGCCTCGCGCTCGGGCCACTTCTTTTCACCCTCGCTGCTCGGCTCGCAGCTCGACACGCTCGAGGCGCCCGCCGAGGCCGTCGACGGCACCCTGCCCGTCGCGCGGCTCGTCGATGCGCTCGTACGACGTTCGACCGACGGATCGTCGCCCGATTTTCGCTGAAGCCAGCAGCGCACATTCTGTCGCGCATGACACTCGCCCCCGTCGTGCTGCTGCTCGCGTCACAGGTCTCGCTGCCGCTCGAGAGGTTCGAGCAGCTGATTCAGAAGAAAGAAGAGAAGGCGGTGCGCTCGTTCACCGTCGTCGAGTCGGCGCGCCTGAGCGGCAGCTTCGCGAAGGGCTTCTTCATCGTCTTCACCGGCCGCTCGGTCGGCGACTCCCCCGAGGTCGCGCTCGCGGGAGGCGACACGGTGCTCCAGGGCTGCACGAGCGACCAGGCGGTGCTCACGCGCACCGCCGACCAGGTGCACCTGACCCCCTTGGGCACGCGCTTCAGCGTGCGGTGTGGGTACGCGGCTCCCGCGGGCGAGGGCTTCACGCTCAAGCTCCACGGCATCGCCGACGTCACCGGCGCCGTCGCCGACGGCACGGCGAGCGTCACCGCCGGCAGTGACGGCGTCGTTTCGCTCGAGGTGAAGCGCCCCGAGCCCAAGGCCGAAGCCCCGGCCCCGCTCGAAGAGAAGGAGCTGCCCCCCACCGTCGTCGGCCGCTACCGCGTCACGGTGCTGCCCGACGAAGGCCGCTTTCGCTGGGAGCTCGAGGCCCACAACCCCAACCGCCGCGCCGTCACCTTCCCGCTGCCCGTGCGCGCGAACGAGCAGCTCGAGAAGCTCGAGACGAGCGTGCAGTACGAGGTGACCGCCGACGGCTTCGCGGTGCACCTGCCGCCCGGTGACACGAAGCTCGCCGTGAACGGCGCGATGAAGGGCGCGCGCTTCGAGCCGCCCATCGACGCGGCCGTGCAGTTCGTGCTGCTCGACAGCCACCCGCTCTTGCGGCTCGAGGTCGACACCGCCGGCAAGCGCCTCAGCCCGAACGAGACGGGCCTCAAGGCCGAGTACAGCGGCGCTCAGGGCTTTCTGCTCGCGCGCGGCCAGTCGCTGCAGTGGAAGGCGACCGTGCTCGAGACGCTGCCGTCGCTCAGCTACACCGTGCCGCAGCTGACGAGCTCACACTTCGTCGGGCCGAACGGCGAGGTGCTCGCCGAGAGCCTCATCACGCTCGAGAACGAGGGCGCCGCCGAGGTGACGCTGCCGGTGCACGGCACGCCCGAGTACGCGTCGATCGACGGCACGTCGGTGCCGCTCACGAACACGGCCGCGGGTGACCTGCGCCTGCCGCTGACGCGCGGCGCCCAGGCCCTGCGCATGATGCACAACTCGAAGCTGCAGACCGGCTTCGGGTTCGCCGCGGGCACGCTCGAGCTGCCCGGCCTTGGCACCGCGGCGACGTCGAGCCGCGTCGAGCTGCGCGCCGGCAGCGACTGGGTGCCGCTGTTTCATACGTTCGGCGGGCACCGCTGGTTCGCCCTGCCCCGCCTCGGCGAAATCGTGCTCGCGCTGGTGTTCGGCGCCTGGGCGGTTCACCTGCTCGTGTCGTTCGGGCTGAAGCGCCGGCAGAGCCTCGTGCTCGGCGGCCTGACCGCGGTCTTCGCGTCGTCGACGTCGGCGTCGCACTGGCCGGTCGTCTGCGCGCTCGCGGGTGGCTCGATGTTGTTCGTCGGCTCGTGGCTGCGCGAGTCGAAGGTGAAGCTGGTCGCGCCGTCGGGCCTCGTGGGCGGGCTGATCGTGATGGGCCTCGGCATGGTGATGATGGTCGGCACCGTCACGCTCTTCGGCGACAACATTCGCCGGCTGTTCGGCATGTCGGCCGACGCGCTCGCGGGCGACGACGTCGTCTCGCAACGCTACGGCTCGGGCCTGACGAACAAGACGATGCAGAGCTTCGGGCAGAACGCCGCCTATGGGTACGGGTCGTCGGCTCCGGCTCCGGCCCCCGTCGCGGGCTACAGCGGCGCGGCAGCGGCGCGGCAGATGCCTCGGGGCGAGCACCGCGTGTCGCTGTCGAACGAGCTCGTCGACACGCGCTCGCCGTCGTCGGCGCGGGTGGTGCTGATCTCGGCGCCGCTGGTGCACACGGCGTGGGGGCTGTTGCACCTGCTCGCGTTCGGCCTCGCGTTCTTCATGCGCCGGCAGCTGCTCGAGGGCATCAAGGGGCAGGTGGTGCGGCTGTTCGCGGCGCGCCCGGCGGTGACCGAGCCCCAGCCTTCGATCGCGGCGGCGCCCGTCTGATAGAAGGGGGTCGGTGGCGGCCCGGTTCGGCAAGTACGAGCTCGTCTCCCTGCTGGCCAAAGGGGGCATGGGCGAGACGTACCTCGCCGAGCTGCAGGCGCTCGCCGGCGTCACGAAGCGCGTCGTCATCAAGAAGATGCTGCCCGCACTGGCCGCTGACCCGAAGCTCGTCGAGGCCTTCATTCAAGAGGCGCGGCTGTCGGCGACGCTGAGCCACGGGAACATCGCGCAGGTGTTCGACTTCGGTGAGGTCGACGGCGAGTACTTCATCGCCATGGAGCACGTGCACGGCCGTTCGCTCCAGCAGCTTGTGAAGCGTGCGGGGGCCGCCGGGTGGGAGCGGCTCCCCACGGCCGTCAGCGTCTTCGTGGTGATCGAGCTGTTGAAGGCGCTGCACCATGCCCACACGCGCGTGGGGCCCGATGGCGCGCCGCTCAACCTCGTGCACCGCGACATCACGCCCGACAACGTGCTCATCAGCTACGAGGGCGCGGTGAAGCTGGTCGACTTCGGCGTCGCGAAGGCGGCGCTGCGAGGGCGCGCCGAGACCGAGCCCGGGCTGGTGAAGGGCAAGTACCGGTACCTGTCGCCCGAGCAGGCGACGGGCCGGCCGCTCGACGCGCGCAGCGACCTCTTCACCGTCGGCATCGTGCTGCACGAGCTGCTGAGCGGCGCGCAGCTGTTCGCCACCGGCACCCTGGCGGCGATGAGCGAGATCGTTCACGGCGAGGTGCCCCCGCTGCCGCCGCACGTGCCCGAAGCGCTCGCAGCGATCGTGACGAAGGCGCTGAGCACAGACCGCGAGGCGCGCCACGAGAGCGCGCTCGAGCTGCAGGCGGCGCTGTCGCGCTGGCTGTTCACCGAGAGCCCCGAGCTGAGCGGCGAGGTGGTGCGCGAGCTGATGGGTGAGTTGTTCGAGGCCGAGCTCGCGGCCGAGGGCATCGTCTTTCGGCGCAAGAAGAAGGCGACACAGCTGCTCACGGCGCTGAAGCGGCCCGTCGCCACGCAGCTGAACACCGCGGTGCGTGCGGCCCCTGGGGCCCGAACCTTCCCCTGGCCGCTGGTCGCCGCTGCCGCTGCCGTCGCGGTGCTCGTCGGGCTCGGCGTCTTCGGAGGGCTGTACGCGACGCGGGTGAAGCCGCTGCCGGTCGAGGTCGTGGCGCTGACGGCAGCGGCGGTGGCAGAACCCGCGCTGCCCGAGCCCGAGCCCGAGCCCGAGCCGGCGCTCTCGCCGCCGAAGCCGCGCGTCGCCTCGAGGCCGAAGGTCATCAAGATGGTCGCCGCCGAGACGCTGGGCAAGGTCATCGAGGTCGAGCAGCCGCCCGCGGCGAAGCCCTCGGCGCCGGCGAAGGTCGCGCCGCGAGAGCACTGGACCATGGCGGCAACCTGGCGCCTCGACTCTGCGCGCGAGTACTTCAACGACGGGCGCTACCGCCAGGCCATCGAGCAGCTCGGCCTCTGCCTGGGCATCGACCGACGCAACGCCGAGTGCCTCCTGCTGATGGGCGACAGCCTGTGGGCGATGGAGAGCCGCAAGAGCGGCGCGAAGCGCTACCTCGAGTTTCTCGAGGTAGCCCCGAACCACGACGAGGCACCGCGCGTGCGCCAGCTGCTCAAGAACTCGTTCTACTGAGCGCGCCGCTCACCCCTGCGAGAACAGCACCACCGCGAGCGCCGCGAGCGCGACGGCCACCGACACGCTCACCAGCGACACGGTGAACCACGTGTTGCCCCGGGCCGCGCGCGCGCGCAGCTCGTCTTCGGGCACCGAGCTCACCCCGTCGACGATCGCCGCCGAGACCACGTTCTTGTCTTGCAGCCCGAGCATCAGGAAGACGCCCGACGCCGCGAGCCCGCCCACCGCGCCGGCCGTCGAGACCCAGGCACCGACCCGCGCGCCCGAGGTCGACGACGACTCTGCCGTGACCGCGGGCAGCGGCCCCGGCGGCGTCGAAGGAGTCAGCTCGACCGCGCGCGGCGCGTCGACCGTCGCCGCCGGCTCGGGCGCGCGCGGCAGCGGCAGCTTGTCGGCCACGTTGCGCGCGAACACGGTCACGGCGGCGTTCGCCGCTTCTTGCCAGCTCTTCGCGGGCACCAGAAAGTCGGCCGTGGCGAGCGGCTCGGTCGCGTCGGCCGCGAGCGCCTCGAGGTGCACCGCGAGGTTCTTGCCGGCCTTGCCTGCATCGACGACGACGACGACGGCGTGAGGCCCGAGCTTCGTCGCGACCGCGACCAGGCACGCGAGCTGGCCGCCGCACGCCGACGCGTCGCCGCCCTTCTCGAGGCCGACCTTCACGCCGCTCTCGCGCTCGATGAGGTCTTTCACCTGCGTCGCCAGCGCCAGGCTGACCGCGGCCACCCCGCTACCCGTGCGCTGGCTCGCCGACACGACGACGGGCCCCCGCAGCGGCGTCTGCGCGACGACGAACGCCGTGACGAACGCGAACATCATTGGGGAACGCAGCCGTGGCAGCTGCCCAGACACGACTCTTCGGTCAAGGGGTGCGCGACGCAGACCTCTGCCTCACACCAGTACGACGTGCAGTACTGCACCCGCACACAGTCGGTGTTGCAGAAGCAGCCGCTGCAGCTCGTGGGCAACGCACACTCGAAGAAGTTCGTGTTGCGCGCGCAGCCCGCCGTGTCGGTGTCGGTGCCCGCCGACGCCTGGCACACCCCCGACTGGCACGCGTACGTCGTCATCGGGCGCGTGCGGCTGCCGCTGTTGGTGCACGGCGACGCGTAGCTGCACGCGCCGAACATGCCGTACTGGGGCGCCCCGCACTGCTCGTTGTTGGGCCGGTTACCCGTCACCGTGCACACCGGCGCGCCGCTCGTGCAGACGATCGCCGCGTCGACGCACGGGTTGCCGGTGCTGCACGCCATGCCCGCCGCGCACGCCACACATGCGCCGTTGCCGTCGCAGACCTGGTTCGAGCCGCAGCTCGTACCCGCAGCCACATTGCCGCTCGCGGTGCACACCGGCGCGCCGCCGCCGCACGCGATGGTGCCCGTGCGGCACAGGTTGCCGCCGGGGCTGCACGCCTGCCCTGCCACGCACGCGACGCAGCCGCCCATGCCGTCGCACACCAGGTTCGCGCCGCAGCTCGTGCCGGCTGCGATGTTCGCCGAGAACGTGCACACCGACGTACCCGTGCCGCACGTCGTCGAGCCGAGCGCGCAGGCGTTGCCGCCCGGGTTGCACGACAGACCGGCCGTGCACGCGACACACGCGCCGCCGCTGCACACCTGGTTCGTGCCGCAGCTGGTGCCGTTGGGCCGCGCCGCCGCTGCGTCGTTGCACACCGGGCCGCCGGTGGCGCAGCCGATGGTGCCCTCGCGGCACGGCGACGGGTTCATCGTGCACGACGCGCCCATGCTGCAGCTCACGCACGCGCCGGCGCCGTCACAGACGAGGTTCGAGCCGCACGCCGTACCGGGCAGGTCGTTCATCGGGCCGTCGGCGCACGTCTGGGTGCCCGTCGCGCACGACGTCACGCCCTGGCGGCACGGGCTCGGGTTCGTCGTGCACGTCGAGCCCGCAGTGCACGCCACGCAGCCGCCGCTGCCGTTGCACACCTGGCTCGCGCCGCACGACGTGCCGGCCGGCGCGTCGGCCGTGCCGTCGGAGCACACCGGGCTGCCCGTGCCGCAC
>JAEUJP010000075.1 GCA_016793725.1 Myxococcaceae bacterium
CGAGATCGAGGCCGAAGAACTTCTTCGACGCTCCGCAGACCTGCGCGCCGAGCTCGTGGTCGGTGCGCGTGCGAGCCTGGTTCAACACCACCTGCGGGTGAAAGCCGTTCACCGCCTGCTCGAGCAACGCGACCGACTCGGGGTGCTTCTCACGCGCCTGCGCGAGAAGCTCGAGCGGCGTGCGAGCAGCCCCCTCACCGCCCGACAGCGCCGCCGAGATCAGCTCGCCGCAGCCGAGCTCTTTTTCCATCAGCTGCAGCCGCCGAAAGAACGCAGCCTTGATGAAGCGGTACGCGTTTTCGATCGACGTCGGCTCGGGGAGCAGCACCACCACCCCGGTGTCGGCGAGCAGGAAGAAGTCGAGCACGTTGTAGCCGGTGCCCGCGCCCAGATCGACGATGACGTAGTCGACGTCGAGGCCCCGAATGTTGCGCAGGAGCTTCTGCTTCTCGGCGTGCCGCGGGTTCGCCGCGTCGAGCACGTCGCGCGCGCCCGAGATGAGCCGCAGCCGCTCGACGCCCGTCGGCACCGCCACCTCACCCAGCGTCGCGAAGCGCTTGTCGATGAAGTCAGACAGCGACACCGTCGGCTGCGGAACGCCGAGGCACGAGTGCAGGTTCGCTCCGCCCAGGTCGGCGTCGACCATCACGACGCTCGAGCCGCGCTGCGCGAGCGCGATACCCAGGTTCGCCGACACCATCGACTTGCCGATGCCGCCCTTGCCACCTCCGACGGCGATGATGCGGCGGGCGCGCGTCTTCGGCACGCTCGGCTTGCGCGGGGCCCGCGGCTTCTTCGGCCTGGCGACCACGGGCTCGACCGCCGCGGGCTGTGGCGCCTGAGCCCCCTCACCCTCGACCTGCTTCGGGCGCGGAAACTCGATGATCTTGTTCGCTTCCCCTCCGGTGCTCATCAGTCTTGTGTCAGCTCCACGTTCCAGTAGCTCGCGTCAGCGAGAGAAATGAACGGCAGCCACTCGCGGTAGGTGATCCGCTTCTGGGCCGTTCTGAAAAACGGAGTCCACCTCGGGCGCGTCGCCTTGCGCAGCAGCTTCATACCGGCCTGCTCTGGCGTGCGCCCGCCCTTGCTCAGGTTGCACTCGATGCACGAGCACACGACGTTTTCCCAGCTCGTGCGACCGCCCTGCGACCGCGGCACCACGTGATCGAGGTTCAGCTCGGGCCTCGGCAGCTGCTGCCCGCAGTACTGGCAGGTGTCGTTGTCGCGCGCGTAGATGTTGAGCCGGCTGAAGCGAACCCGCCCCTTCGGCAGATATTCGTACGCCATCAACACCAGCACCCGCGGCACCCGAATCGCCTGCTGAATCGTCGCGATGTGCTCGTGCTCGACCGAGCCCAACGCGGCCCACGAGTCGAAGTCGTACAGGCGGTACTGCTCGTCGATCGCCCGCGCGATGCCCATGTAGAGCAGAGAGAAGGCCCGCTTCACGTTCGTCACGTGAACCGGCTGATAGTTGCGGTTGAGAACCAAGACGGCGGTGTTCAGCATGCGTTCCTCACGGCCAGCGCCACGTGCTCCAGGTCGCCGTCGCCCAGGCAGCGCACGTCGATGAGCAATCGACCATCGCTCACCCGCGCCACCAGCGGAGGCGAACCGGCGCGCAGGCGCTGGTGCGTTTCTTCTGGGTCGGCCCTGTCGACGCTGCACGCCCACGACTTCGGCTCGGCCAACGGCATCGAGCCTCCCCCGACTTGCCCCACCGTCTCGACCACCGACGATTGAACCGCGTGCGACATCAACAGCACTCTAAGGCGCTCTGCCCTCTCACGCAGCACCCCACCCGTCTGCAGCAACAGGCCCCGTGCGGGTACCTTGTCCGACATGCCGTCGCGGTACAGCTCGAGCGTCGCCTCGAGCGCGGCGACGGTGAGCTTGTCGATGCGCAGCGCCCGGTTCAGCGGGTGATGCTTCAGCTTCGCGATCGCGGCCCGCGTGCCGACGACGATGCCGGCCTGCGGCCCCCCGAGCAGCTTGTCGCCGCTGAACAGCACGAGGTCGGCGCCGGCTGCCACGACGCTGGCGACCGTGGGCTCGGTGGTCAGGCCCTCGGCGTGGAGCGGCTCGAGCGCGCCGCTCCCCAAGTCGACCACCACCGGCAGGCCGAGCGAGACCAGCTCGCGCGTGTGCACCTCTTCGGTGAAGCCGACGACCGCGAAGTTGCTCTTGTGCACCTTGAGCAGCAGCGCAGTCTGCTCGCCGAGCGCGGCGCGATAGTCGGCGAGGCGCGTACGGTTGGTGGTGCCGACCTCGACGAGCTTCATGCCCGACTGGGTCATGACGTCGGGCACCCGAAAGCCGCCGCCGATCTCGACGAGCTCGCCGCGCGAGACGACACCCTCGCGGCCCTGGCCGAGGGCGCTGAGCGCAAGCAGCGCCGCCGCCGCGCAGTTGTTCACGACGAGCGCGTCTTCGGCGCCGGTGAGCTGGGTGAGCAGCTCGACGACGGGCTGGTAGCGGCTGCCCCGCTCGCCCTCTTCGAGATCGAGCTCGAGGTTGCAGTAGCCGGCGGCCTGGGTGAGCCGCTCGATGGCGAGCTGCGCGAGCGGAGCGCGGCCCAGGTTCGTGTGGAGCACCACGCCGGTCGCGTTCAGCACGCGGCGCAGGTTCGGGGTCTTCAGTGTCTTCAGCGCGTCGACGACGTCGGCGTCGGTGAAGCCCGCGCCGCCCTGGCGTACGCGCGCGCGGGCAGCTTCGACGGCGCGGCGCGCAGCGAGGCGGGCGCGCTCACGCGGCTCGGCCGCGAGCGCGGCGCTCTTGAGCACCTCGTCGATCGAAGGGAGCTGCCTCAGTGCATCAGACATGTAGCAGCGCCGACTCTAGGGCAAAAAAGAACGGGCGCACCTTTTCGACGGGTGCGCCCGTTCAGGGAGACCTTTGGCGAATGTTGGCCGACAGGAGGGGCACCGAGGCCCTGTGATTCTGTGGACCAGCACCCAGCGCTAAGTCTGTTCTCCTCCGGACAGCCGCATTCGCGGTCGCTCAGCCCTCATCTTCTCGGTCGGGCTTCGCTGCTCATCTGGCCGCCGAACGGTACGGCTGTTCGGCAGCCGCATTCGCGGTCGCTCAGCCCTCA
>JAEUJP010000086.1 GCA_016793725.1 Myxococcaceae bacterium
ACAGCACGTGAATGTTCGTGAACGCGATGAAGCCGCCGGTGAGCACGAAGAACGCAAACGTGAGGAAGATGGGGGCGCCGACGTCGGTGATGAACGACTGCGCGACCATCACCAGCGCGACCGAGATGAGCGCCACGAGAAACGCGAGCAGCAGCGAGCCCCACTCGGGCGCCTCGATGATGAACGTGTCGTTCAAGATGTTGTCGACCTGCGCCATGTGCTTCACGACGGCCGGGTCGAGGCCCTTGAACGGCGTCGGCTTCGAATCACCCGCACCGGCCGCGATGACGGCGATGAAGACGATCTTGTCTTTGAAGAGCTCGCGCCCCTCTTTCGCCTGCGGGCTGTCGGGCGCCGCAGACTTGTAGCGCAGCGCCGCCGGCAGCGAGACGGTGGTGAAACGTTCTGACAGCGTGCCGCCGTAGTTGATGCGCGCCGTGCCGTCTTTGTTGATGCGCACCACGTGCGAGCCGATCTTCAGCTGGCCCGGCGTGACGGTGACGTGGTCGGCGCCCCAGTAGTCGGCGGCCACCGCCGTCGACAGCGTCGTGTAGTCGTTGATGCCGTCGGTGTACGCGAAGCGGGTGCCGCGCATCTTGCCGTCGTCGTCGACCTCGGGGTCGACCAGGCCGAAGCCCGCGGCGTTGTCGATGAGCTGCGCGATGGCCGGCACCGGGTACTGCGGCACGTCGATCTCGATGACGCCCGCGTCGTTCTTCACGTCTTCGAGCGACGCGATGCCGCCGTCGGCGTAGCCGGGCGCCTTCGCGGCCTCGAACATGACGGGCTCGAGCCCGCCCTCGGTCGAGACGGGAAACGCGAACTGGGGTGCGGCCCGCTCACGCAGCTTCTGCAGCTCTTCGGCCTTCGCCTTCGCCGCCTCTTCGGGGGTCGGCTCATCGGGGAACTCGCCGAACTCTTCAGCGCCGCCGCCCTCGTCTTTCTTCTCTTCGGGCGGCGCGTCGACCTTCGGCACGTGCGTCTTGTTCGAGGGCTTCTCGACCTTCGGCAGCGGCGCCGCGCCAGGCTCGGTGTGAAAGCCGACGACGACGGGAATCTTCGACCGCGCGATGGCCTCGCCGAGCTTCTGATCACCCGTGGGGTCGGGCCGGTTCTCGTTGATGAGGAGGTCGAAGACGATCAGCTTCGCGCCGCTCGTCGAGAGATAGTCGATGACGTCGGCCCAGATGACGCGGTCATAGGGCCAGCTGCCGTAACGGTCTTTCCACGGTGGGAAGGCGTCGATGTCGCTGAACGTGGCGCCGTCGACGGCGAGCAGCACCTGCTCGGCGGCCTTGCCGCGCTGACCCCAGGGAAACCACCACTGGTTGTTGAAGCGAACGAGGCCATCGTCGTAGGCGCCGAGCTCGTCGCCCGACATGTCGAGCACGTCGAAGTGCCACCACGCGTAGCCGGCCGCGGTGCCGAACGCCGAGACGAGAATCATGACCCACCACAGTCGCTGCAGGCGCAGGCGAATCAACAGCAGGGCTTTTTTCACAGGAGGCCGCGGAGCCTAACCCTTGACCCTCCGGTTCCGGTGCAGATTTTCCGCGTCAGAATGCGGCCGTCAGGCGGCGCTGAAACGCGCAGTCGTCGGGCCTCGCGAGGCGCGAGGCGCGCACGAACACCTTGAGCGTCGCTTCAGCGGTGCGAATCGACAGGTCTTGCGCGACCGGGTCGTCGTTCGTCGCGGCCCGGCGGAACCCGAGCGACAGCTCTTCGAAGCGCTGGTTCGCGGCGGCGACCGGGCCCGGGGCCTCGCGGCCGACGACCTGCAGCACGCGGCTGTAGCGCTCGGTGAGCGTGTTCCACCGCTGGGTGAGCACGCTGCGCGCGCGCTGGTGCTCTTGCAGCTCGAGCTTCTCTTGCGCGGCGGCGGCGATGAACGGGCCCGAGTCTCTGCCGGCCTTCGCGGCCGTCTTGCGGGCGGCCGAGGTCTCGGGGCAGTCGTCGCAGACGAGGCCGACGACGAACAGGGCGTCACAGCCGGCGAAGACGGCTCCGGGCGTGAACGGCTGGAGCGTGAAGTCGAGGCCCCGCGGGGGGCCGTCGCACTCGACGACGAGCTGGTGTGGCCCGGCGAAGAAGCTCTGGGGGGCCTCGGGGAGACTGACGACGGGCTTGCCGTCGAGCTGCACCTTCACGCCGGGGCCGGGCCAGATGATCAGCGCCACGCCTTCAGTCAGCGGCGACACCGGCTTCGGGGCGACGTCGAGGTCGGCGCACGCGCCGGCGTCGACGGGCCCGGCGACGCTCGAGCCCTTCAGCTCGCGCGAGACGAGCACGCCGCCCAGCGCCAATGCCACGGCGCCGAGCAGCAGCACGGCGAGCTGCGTGAGAGTGCGCGCTGACATTGAAGGTGGAGCACGCATGACTGTCGCGCAGTGCGCTTCGAGTGCAAATTTCCAACGGAGGCTGCACACAACTGTGGGCAGCGACTGAGCGCCGCGCGTGGCACGAAAGGTGATGAAGGCCTGAGTCGCCATGTGCCGAGCCACCCTCGTCTTCGCTCTGTGTCTCTCATCTGTGTCTCTCGCGCGCGACGTCGACGTGCCGCTCGGTGAGCGGGCGCCGCTGGTCTCGAAGAAGATGATTCACGAGGTGACGGTGCGCGACCCGTCGCTGGTGACGGTGGTGGTGGCCGACGGAGCGGTCTCACTCGAAGGGAAGGAGCCGGGCGTGACGGGCATCACGGTGAAGTACGCCGACGGCGAGCACGAGCGGCTGCTGGTGGTGGTCGGTGAAGGCCGGAGCACGTCGGGGCCGCGGCGCGAGCCGGGGCAGACCATCGACTTGAAGCAGAGCGCGCGGGCGCAGGCGAAGGCGCCTGCCGCGAAGCCGAAGTAGAAGGCGCGACATGAGGTTCATCGCATTCGCCGTCGTCGCAGTGCTGCTCGCCGGCTGTCAGTGTGTCGACGAACTGATCATCGACGGCGGCAGTGGCGGGAATGGCGGCAGCGGCGGGTCGACCGGCGGCACTGGAGGGGGCGGGGGCTCGGGCGGCGGTGGTGACGGCGGGGTGTGCCCGGTGCCGTGCGGCGCGACGTGCTGCAGCGCCGCGAACACGTGCAGCCAGGGCGTGTGCACGCCGGCATGCGGGCAGGCGCAGCGGTGCGGCACGGGGCTCGGTGAGACGTGCTGCAGCGCGGCGCAGCTGTGCTACCTCGACGCGTGCATCGTGCCGGGGCCCGACTGCAACGGCACGGCGGCGTGCCCGACGGGGCAATACTGCGACACGGCGGTGGGCAGGTGCCTGCCGCTCGCGCCGGGGAACAACGTGTGCGAGTTCCGCTCTGACGGAGGCACGTTCAACCCGGTGCCTCTGTGGAAGTACACGGTGACGAGCGACGTCTACGTGCAGGTGATGATGGCTCCGGTGGTGGCCGACGTGAACGGCGACAAGGTGCCCGACGTGCTCGCGAACTTCTTCACGGGCGGCGCGTACTCGAGCCCGGGCGTGATGCGGGCGCTGTCGGGCGACGACGGCCGCGCGCTGTGGACGACGGCGGCCATGGCGGGCGACTTCATCTACCCGGCGTCGAGCATCGCGACGGCCGACGTCGACGGCACGGGGCGCATGCTGGTGGTGACGGTGTCGGCGGCGGGGCCGCTGATCGCGTTCGATGGGCGCACGGGCGCGAAGGTGTGGACGAGCCGAGACGACGCGGGCACGCCGGTCAACTGTGCGGCGAACTGGGGTGGGCCGGCGATCGCGAACCTGGTGGGTGATGCGAAGGCAGAGATTGTGTGCGGGCTTCGCGCGTTCGACTCCGACGGGGTGGTGCTGTGGGACCGTGGCCAGGGGGCGGGCGCGGTGGGGCCGCTGACGACGGCGGTCGACCTCGACGACGACGGAGCGCTCGACGTGACCGACGGCACGGCGGCGTACAAGGGCGACGGCACGCCGCTGGGCTGGTCGGGCACGGGGTATGCGGGCTTCCCCGCGATCGGCGACTTCGTGGGTGCGGCGGGTGCGCTGGGGCGCGACGGCAAGCCCGAGATCGCGGTGGTGGGGGCGGGGCGCATCGCGCTGGTGAACGGGCAGACGGGCGCGGTGCTGGCGCCCGCGGTCGAGCTGCCGTCGTACGACACGGCCACGATGTTGTGCCGGGTGGGGGCGGGCAACGCGGGCAACGGTGGCCCGCCGACGATTGCAGACTTCGATGGTGACGGAGCGGCAGAGATCGGAGTCGCCGACCTCGACTGCTACACGGTGTACGAGGTCGAGAGCGACGTTACGGGCGGCTTTCGGCTGGCCATCAAGTGGACGAAGAAGGTGCAAGACCACTCGTCGTCGGTGACGGGCAGCTCGGTGTTCGACTTCGAGGGCGATGGGGTGGCCGAGGTGGTCTACGCCGACGAGGTCTTCACGCACGTGTACCGGGGCACCGACGGGGTCGAGGTGTTTCAGCGCGAGCACTGCAGCGGCACGACGTACGAGTACCCGCTCATCGTCGACGTGAACGGCAACGGGCGGGCAGACCTGATCATCCCCGACAACACGTACGCGGCGGGCGGGCTGGGCTGCGCGATGAGTGTGCAGCCGGGCATTCAGGTGTTCAAAGACGGGCTCGATCGCTGGGTGAACACGCGGCAGATCTGGAACCAGCACACGTACCACGTGACGAACGTCTGCGACGGCATCGACCAGGTGTGCGGCGGGCGCGGGGCGGCAGCCAATACCTACGGGCGCGTGCCGGTGCGCGAGCCGTCGAACTGGCGGTTCACGAACACGGCCGACGGCGGTGGGGCTCGGCCGCTGAACAACTTCCGCCAGAACGTGCAGGGCGAGGGGCTGTTCAATGCGCCCGACCTGAAGGCGCTCGACCTCGGCCTCGTCGATGGGTGCCAGGGCGCGCTCTCGGTGTCGGTGCGGGTCGTGAACAGCGGCGCGCTGGGCGTGCTGTCTGGGGTGCGGGTGGCGTTCTATTCGGCGGGGCCTCCGCGGGCGCTGCTCGGGGTCGGGCGCACGAGCGGCACGCTGCTGCCGGGGCAGGGCGAGGTGGTGACGGTGAGCCTCTCGCGCGACGGTGGCTCGTTCGCGGGCACCGAGGTGATCGCCGTGGTCGATGATGACGGCACCGGTGCGGCCGCAGTCTCGGAGTGCCACGAGGACAACAACGTCGTCGGGCCTGCGCGCGTCACCTGCATCAACTGAGGCGCGGTGGCCTGAGGCGCCTCGCGCCTCTTGCGCGGAAACGGGAGCTCTCACCGCCGGTGGTGGCGGTCGCGGCCGGCCGGTTTGGCGAGCACGGGGTCAGGCCGCTCCAAGTTTCGTGCGGTACTTCATGAAGCCGACCCACGCCGAATTAAGTACCGCACGAAACTTGGAGCTGGCCGAACCCATGGGCCCCAAGCTCCCGCTGATGTCGGCGATGGGCCGGGGAATGCCCGCCGCATCGCCGTAGGCCGGCGCGCCGGGCTTCCGGTCGCTGCGCTCCCATTTCCGCGCCAGCGGCGCGAAGCTCCGCGGTTGTCGCCACGGCTCCTCTGGCTCGGCCCGTTCACGCCGATGCGCGTCGCATTCGGACTCGGTGCCGCCTTGGCTCGCACGGTGTCAGGCCGCTCCAAGTTTCGTGCGGTAGTTCATGAAGCCGACCCACGCCGACAGAAGTACCGCACGAAACTTGGAGCTGGCCGAACCCATGGGCCCCAAGCTCCCGCTGATGTCGGCGATGGGCCGGGGAATGCCCGCCGCATCGCCGTAGGCCGGCGCGCCGGGCTTCCGGTCGCTGCGCTCCC
>JAEUJP010000139.1 GCA_016793725.1 Myxococcaceae bacterium
CGAGGGCGCCGCGGCGTCGCAGTCGCCGACCGTCGAGCTGTTCAACGCCGAGCGCGAGCTGCGCCGCGAGCTGCGCGAGCTGTTGCCCGACGCGCCGGGTGCCGACCGCCTGAGGGTCTCAGGCGGCGCGTTCGTGCGCGACGTGTGCGAGGGGGTCTCTCGTGACGGCGCCGCGCTCGTGGTGCTGCCCGACACGGCGCGCGCGGGCGAGCGGGCGGCGGTCATCTCGCGGCAGACGCGCGTGCCCGTGCTCGTGGCGCGGGCGAAGCGCCCGGCGGGCGGCGTGCTCGGCACGACGGCGATGCAGCACCGGCGGTACCCGGTCATCAAGCAGGCGCAGCAGGTGGCCGCGTGGCTCGAGGCGCCGCTGATGGTCTTGCACAACCGGCCGCAGCCCGACGACATCTTCACGGTGGCGTCGTTCTCGGCGCGGCTCGTGGCGGTGGCGCGCGACCTGGCGCCGGGCGCGGCGGTCGTGGTCGGTCGGCACGAGCACCCGGTCGACGGCATTCTCGAGGGCGAGCGGCGGTTCGGGTGTGACGTGTTGGTGGTGGGTACGAGCGTCGGGCACCGCGAGCACGTGTCGAGCTCGGTCGCCGAGTGTGTCGCGCAAGAGGCGAAGAGCAGCGTGCTCGTCACGCCGATGGAGTGATCCGCTCAGGGTTGCCTCAGCTCTTGAACCGCAACGCTGCGTCACTGCTGAAGCTTGCAGGGGCACGTGTGATGCAGCCCCCTCTTCAGGAGAAAACACCATGCTACGTCTGAAATCGCTGTCGCTCGTTGCCGCCGCGCTTCTCGCCGGTGGCTGCATTCACGGAATGGATGAGGTGAAGCTCACCACCTCCACCGAAGGTATTCCCGCCGCCCAAGGAAACGTGAGAACGATGGGCGCCCCCAACGACAACGTGCGCGTCATCGTGAAGGTCAAGCACCTGGCCCCCGCCGACCGCGTCGCCAGCGGGGCCACCACGTACGTCGTCTGGGCGCAGCCCACGGGCTCCGACAAGGTGCAGAACCTCGGCGCGCTGAGCGTCGACAAGAAGCTGAACGGCTCGCTCATGACCGTGCTGCCGTACGAGTCGTTCAAGGTCTTCATCACCGCCGAGCCCGGCGCGAACATCACCGAGCCGACCGGCGACATGCTGATGACCGCGATGGTCGACGGCCGCTGACCGCCGAGCTGTTATGAGAAGGCGGCGTGACCGCCCCCGCGCCGACCCTCGATGAGCTCGAAGCCGGCGCCCGGGCGGTCGACCTCCTCACGCCCGGCAACTTCGCCACCCGGTTCGCGCGCGGCAACCTGCGCCACCGCGACGTCATGCGGCTGCGCGAGCTGCTCGAGCGGCTCTCGGCCGACCTCGGCTCTGCTGCGTTCGGCGAGTGGCTCGACGACCTCGTCTACTGGTTGACCTCGAGCCGCCGCCTGCCCGAGCAGCGCGACGGCGAGCGCGCCGCCGAGGCGCGGCTGCGCACCCTGTTCGAGGCGATGGAGTACCTGCCGCGCCAGGTCGCCGCGCTGCGCGCCGCGGTCGCGCGCCTGTTCACCACGTCACGCGCCGTCAGCCTCTTCACCGACGTCGGCGTGCCCTCGCGGCAGGGCTTCTTCTCAGAGATGCTCGACCGCCTCTCGCGCTCGGTGCTGCCCGACCCGCCCGTCGAAGACGAGCTCGGCGAGCTCGTGACCCGCCTGTTTCAGCGGCCGTCGACGGTCGCCTGGTTCGAGCGGCTCCCGCCCGAGCGCGTCGCGGCGCTGTTCGAGCTGCTCGCCGTGCCCGGCGGCAGCGACCTCGAGCCGCTGCGCCGCGACATGGCCGAGGCCGCCATGCTGCTCGCGATGCGCCTCGCCCACCACGGCCTCGCGAACGACGTGCGCTACCGCTCGCCGCGCGTACCGCTCGAGCAGTCGCCGTTTCACCGGCTGCCCGAGGCCGTGCGCGCGGCCGTGAACGGCGCGGGCCCCGGCGACGTCGCCCGCGAGGTGCTGGCGCAGTGCCGCGCCCTCACGCGCGAGGTCGAGGGCTCGCTCGAGCGAACGGGCGTCAGCGTCGACCTGGTCTACCGCCTCGACCTGATGCGGCGGCAGCTCGACCGCCTCTATGCCCTGCTCGGCCTGCGCGCGCCGCCCGGTGGCACCGCGGCCGAGGGCGCCGGCCAGCGCCTCTTGCTCACCCTCGTGCGCGGCGCGCTGCGCGACCGCAGCGTCGCCGACCTCTTTCGTGCTTCGACGCGGCTGCTCGCCCGGCGCGTCGTCGACGCCGCCGCGCACAGCGGGGGCCACTACGTCACGAAGAGCTCGAAGGAGCTGCACCAGCTCTTCGACTCGGCCGCCGGCGGCGGCTTCGTCACATCGTTCACCGCGCTCTTCAAGTTCCTCTTCTCGTGGGCGGGGCTCGCGCCGTTCTGGCAGGGGTTCTTCTTCTCGCTGAACTACGCCGGCTCGTTCATCACGATGCAGCTGCTCGGCTTCACGCTCGCGAGCAAGCAGCCGTCGATGACCGCCGCGCACCTCGCCCGCGCGATGGACGAGAGCCCCGGCGACGAAGGGGCAGCCCTCGAGCCGCTCGCCCACGAGGTGGCGCGCGCCTTTCGTTCGCAGCTCGCGGCGACGCTGGGCAACCTGACCGTCATCGTGCCGACAGTCGTGGCCATCGACTTCGCGCTGCGCTTCTTCTTCGGCCGGCCGCTGCTCGAGGCCGACTACGCCGACCAGGTCGTCGCGGGCTACCACCCGTTTCTCACCGGGCTGTTGCCGGGCGCAGCGGCGACGGGCGTCGCCCTGTGGCTCGCGAGCATCGCCGCCGGCACGCTCGAGAACTGGGCCGTCTACCGGCGGCTGCCGCAGGCGCTCGCGAGCCACAGCGGCCTGCGCGCGGTGCTCGGCCCCGAGCGCGCCCGGCGCCTGTCGCTGTGGCTGCTCAAGCACGTCGCCGGCTTCGGCGGCAACGTGGCCCTCGCCGGGCAGATGGGGCTCGTGCCCGCGCTCGCGGGCTTCTTCGGCGTGCCGCTGCAGCTGCATCACGTGTCGGTCGCGACCGGCCAGCTCGCCTTCGCCGGCTCGGCGCGCGGCTCCGACGGCGTGCTGCTCGCCGACTTCGGGTGGGCCTGCCTCGGCATCGCGCTCGTCGGGTTCTTGAACTTCACGGTGAGCTTCACGCTCGCGCTCGCCGTCGCGCTGCGGTCGCGTGAAGCCGGTACCGTGAAGCTGTTCGCGGTGGCGCGCGCCGTGCTCACGCTGCTGTGGCGACGGCCCGCCGACTTCTTTCGCACGCCGGCCGGTGACGATGCGCCGGAGCCCTCCTAGCTGCTCCTGGCTGAGCGCCGAGAGCCTTCGTGGCGGTGTTTTCTCGAGGGCGCCGGGAGCGGCCCGAGCGTAGATGTTCATGCATGAACGAAGCGTCACGGCTCGAGAGGGCGAAGCACTTCGTGAGGCGCCTCGTCGAGCGCTTCACCGACGCCGCGCTGACGCGCAGCGCCGCACAGCTCGCGTACTACACGCTCTTCGCGCTGTTCCCCTTCGTGCTGATGCTGCTGAGCCTGACGAGCCGCCTGCCCGTCGAGGGCCTCGTCGAGACCGCGCTGGGCCGCGCGCGGGGGGTCTTGCCCGCCGACGCCTATGCCGTCGTCGAAGGGCAGGTGTTCGGCGTCGTGAAAGAATCTCAGCCCCGACTCTTCTCGCTGGGCTTCGTGCTCGCGGTGTGGGGCGCTTCGCGGGCGGTCGACGCGCTGCGCGTCGCACTCAACCGCGTGAACGCGGTCACCGAGACGCGGCCGTTCTGGCGCCGGCAGCTGCTCGCGCTTGGCGTCACGCTCGCGCTCACCGCCCTCGTGGTGGCGACCGCGGCCATCGCACTGCTCGCGACGCGCGTGGCCGCGGGCGGCGCGCTCTCGTGGGCGCTGCGGCTGGTCTTGCCGGCGCTGTCGGTAGCGCTCGTGCTGATGGTCGCGGCCCTCTGTTACGGGTGGCTGCCCGACGTGCCGCGGCGCTTCCGCTTCGGCAGCCCGGGCGCGCTGGTGGCCACGGCGGCCTGGCTCGTGGGCACGTGGGGGCTCTCGCGGTACGTCGAGCACTTCGACCGGTTCAACGTCGCGTACGGCTCGGTCGGCGGCGTGATGCTGCTGCTCACCTGGCTCTACCTGTCGGGGGTGGTCTTCATCTTCGGGGCGCAGGTCGACGCGGTCGCGCAGGGCTCGCCCGCTCCGGCGCCCGAGGCCGACTGAGCGCCAGCTTCGTCGAGCGCGTCGTCGACGTGCCGTGGGTCATCGACGACGGTGTGTTGGCCGGCCTGCCGACGCCGGGCTTCCAGCTCACGCCGGCGGCGGTGCGGGCGCGGCCGACACGCGCGCAGCCGGGTAGCTGCGCACGGCGTCGAGGTACTGGGCCTCGGTGAAGCGCTGCCGGCCCCTCGTCTCGGGCTCGAGCAGAACGGGTGAGCCCTGCGGCGTCTGCTCGACGCTCACCCCGTCGCAGAAGAGCCACCGCGTCACGCCCTCGTCGTCACGCCACGCGAAGAACACCCGCGGCTGGGGGCTGCGGCTCGGGCACTCGCGCCGGGCGGCGCTTCGCTCGGCGTTGATGCCTCTTTCCCAGGCGTCGCGCTGGCGCACCGCTCGGGCCCGCTCGTAGAGCCGGCCGAGCTCCTGCCGGCGGCGCTCGACGGCGCCGAGCAGCTCGGCGCCGCGCTTGCGCACGTACGCGTAGCCGGGTGCATCGGCGAAGTCGCAGCGCGCGAGCGACTCGAGGTCGACGGTGTGCTCTCGCACGAGCTGGTCGAGCGTCGCGGCCCAGGCCTCGACCTCTGCGATGCGCGACTCGCTCCATTCCGAGGGCGCGTCGCCGCCAGCGCGCTTCAGCCAGCGCTGCAGGCCCGAGTTCACCGCCGTCAGCTCATCGAGCAAGAAGCGAGGCTCGGCCTCACAGACGCGGGGGCCGCCCCAGGGGCGATAGGTGACGGCGGCACCGGCGAGGTGCACGGTGGTGAGCGGCGGTGGCTCGCGGTGAGCGCACGCCGTGGCGAGCACGACCAGCGGCAGCGCGCGCGTCACCGCGCCGGCCGCCTTCGCTGGGCCAGCACCTCGCGCGAGTCGCTCACCGCCAGCGCCCCCGCCCCGAACGCGACCAGCGCGGCGAGGGCGTAGAGCGCGAGCAGCAGCTTCGTCGACGACATGGCCGCCTCGTGCCTGCGAGTGTCGGGCCAACGCCGACGTTCGAGTGAGGGCTCGATGCCCGGCGTTGCGTCGTGCGATGCCGCCCGCGCAATCTGCGTCGGCCCTTCGTTTGAGCCCCAACGATTGCCCGTCTCACGTAACGTGCGCGCCTTCAGTGGGCAGCAGGCACTTCGACAAGCTCGACGACGAAGCTCGGGCGCTCAACGAGTCGTGGCGGCAGGTCGCGCGCGTGGTCGCGCTCACCGGCCTGCTCGCGGTCTTCGTGTGGGCGGCGTGCGCGGTGCTGCGGCACCTCGTGCACCTGGCCTCCGAGTGGGTGGTCGAGCACGCCGAAGAGCGCACGGCCACCGGCGCCGCGGTGCTGCTCGGAGCGCTCGTGCTCGGCGGCACCGCCCGGGCCCTGCTCTACCGCTGGCCGAGCTGGCGCAAGGCCGCGGGTGACGGCATGGAGCAGGCGCTGGCGAACTACCACGTCACCTACGAGCAGCCGGGCGACGACCCGGGCCCACGCTACGCGCGCCCCGACCTCGCGCTCGCTGCGAAGAAGTCGCTCACGACGTGGCTCAGCCTCGGCAGCGGCGGCTCAGGCGGCCTCGAGGCCCCGATGGTGAGCATCAGCGAGAACCTCGCCGCCGGCTTCTCGCGGCTGTTTCGCGTGAAGAGCGAGCACGAGCTGCGCACGTACCAGCTCGCCGGCATCGCCGCGGCCGTCTCGACGCTGCTCGGCGCGCCGTTCACCGCGGCGCTGTTCGCGAGTGAAATCGCCTACAGCGACCGCATCGTCTACCGAAAGCTCGCGTACTCGCTCTGGGCCGGCGTGGTCGCGTTCTGGCTCAACACCTGGCTGCGCGGCCGCTACGTGCCGCTCTTGAGCGCGCCGAAGCACGCGCTCGAGTACAGCATCGCCGAGCTCGGCGCCGCCGCCCTCGTGGCCGTCGCCGTCTCGGTGCCGCTCGCGCTGAGCTACGGCCGCGCGATGGGCTCGCTCGACAAGCTCGTCGGTCGGGTTCGCCCCGCGTGGCACGGCCCCGTCACCGCGCTCGCGGTCGGAGGCCTCGCGCTCGGCCTCTACTGGGGCGCCGGCCTTCACCCCGGCCACGTGCTCGGCACCGGTGAGCGCACGCTCGCGGGCATCATGAGCGGCTCGAGCGAGCTCGGCGTGCTGCTCCTGCTGCTCGCGCTCGCGGGCAAGGTCGTCGCCACCGGCCTCACGCTCGGCGGCGGCGGCAGCGTGGGTCTGCTCTTCCCCTCGATGTACCTGGGCGGCGCCGCCGGTGCGCTCGTCGCGCGCCTGCTCAACCTCTTGGGCCTCGGCCTCGACCCGGCGCTCTTCGCCGTCGTCGGCATCGCGAGCTCGCTCGTCGCCGTCGTCGGCGTGCCGCTCGCCGCCATCGCGCTCGTGCTCGAAGTGTTCGGCAAGGCGTTCGGCCCGCCGGCGATTCTCGCGTGCGGCGTCACCTACCTGCTGACGCTGAAGGTGAAGGTGTACGCGAGCCGGCTCAGCGTCGAGGCCGCCGCGCCCGAGCCCGCGCCGCCGCCACCTCCGCCGGGCTGAGCGCCCGAGCGGCTTTCCGCGCCGCTGGCGCGGAAGCGGGAGCGCAGCGACCAGGGCTACGGGCAGAGCGACGAGGCCTGAAGCTCGGCAGAGATGAGCGACGTGATGGGGTGGCTGTGCGCGTGGCCCGCTGCCGGCACCGTCGACCACGTGACGCCGTCGGCGCTGCGGTACACGCGCTCGTTCTCGTAGTCGCTCTGCCAGCCGCCCTTGAACGCGACGAACGTGCCCGCGCGCGTGACCGCGACCGCGCCGATGGCGAGGTCATTCGGCGACGGCGTGCTCGACCACTGAAGCCCGTCGGTGCTGCGGTAGCGGGTCGACCCGTTCCACACGAAGAACGCTCCGTTCGCCCAGACGCCGCGCGTCGTGAAGGCGGGCGCGACGTTCACGAGCTGCCACGTGTCGCCGGCGTTCGTCGTCACGCAGACGCGGCCGCCGTACTGAACGATGAGCGCCGTGCGGTCGTGGGTGAGCAGGCCCATCGACGGGCCCGGGCAACCGGCGGGGCTCGGCGGGCTGCGCCACGTGACGCCGTCGTCGCTCACGTGAATGCGCTCATCTTGCGTGAAAATGAAGCGGCCCGCGAAGCCGGCATGGCGCAGCACGCCGCCCTGGGTGTCGGGCGTGCCTCCGCCCGACCACGTCGCCCCGTCGTCGGTCGAGATGCGCGCGGGGCTCGCGGCCAGCACGACGCGACCGGCGCCCGCGGCGATGCCCGCGGCGTTCGAGCTCGGCATCACGTCTTGCCACGTCACCCCGTCGAGCGTGCGGCGCAGCCGGCCGGGTTGGGCGCCCCAGCCCCACGTCGCCACCACCGCGTCGCCGGCCTGCACGATGCCCATCGGCGCCCACGCGTGGTGAAAACACTCGACGTTCGGTGCCTCGCCGCAGCGCAGCCCGCCGCTCTCGTCGCGGTCGTTCACCCAGGTCAGGCCGTCGTCGCACGAGATGGCCGTGCGGCCGAAGCGGCCCTGCGCGACGAGCACGGGCACACGCCGAGCCGGCTGACCGGCGTCGGGAATCGGAGCGCCCGCATCCACCACCACTGGCTGATGCCCTGCGTCGAGCTCCGCCGGGCCCGCATCGATGACGGGCTGGCCTGCGTCGGGCTCGGGCGCTCCCGCATCGACGATTTCGCCGGCGTCGACCGGAGCGGCTCCGGCGTCGACCTCTCTCGCGGGCTCGGGCTCCGCGTCGACCCAGCCGTCACACCCGCTCGCCAGCACCAGCACCGCCGCGCAGACCCTCATGCGGCTTGGTGCGCGAGCGGGAGCGAACCCGTGTCGAAATCGTGCGCGCCAACAGCACCAGCAGCAGCGGCCCCGCCGGCGCCGCGGCACACGTGTTGCCGAGCCCGACGCGCTTCGCTTCGGGTATCAGCCGCTGCACCACCCAGTCGTTGTCGCCCGTGCCGCCGCCCGTCACGCCGAGCACATAGACGTGGCCGCGCGCGGCATCGCTGACCAGCGTGCGCACCGAGTCGTCGCCGGGCGAGAGGTCGACGACCTGCAGCGGGCCCGCCGCCTCGCCCTTCACGTCGACGACCTGCAGCGCGAGCGCGAGGTCACCGCGCGCCGTCTGCGCGTCGCCGCCGAGCAGAAAGGTGCCGTCTTCGAGCGGCAACACCGCCCACACCGTCTTCCACCCGCGTACGAGCAAGAGCAGCCTGCCGCCGCTGCCGAACGACGTGTCGAGCGCGCCGCTCGGCAGCCAGCGCACGACCGCGCCCGCCTCGACGCCCGTCTGTGTCGGCCCGTTCATCGTCGCGCGGCCCATCGCCCAGATGACGCCGTCGGGCTGCACGAACACCGCCTGCAGCGTGTCTTTCTCGCCTTCGAAGTCGGCGCTCACGCGGCCCGCGAGCCCGCTCGCGTCGGTGAAGGTCGGGTCGAGCGCGCCGTTCGTGTCGAGGCGCGCGACCGCGAAGTCTTCACCGCGCAGCGGGTGGCCCGCCGTCACCGGCACCACCACCTTGCCGTCGCCCGCGAGCACCGCCGCGCCGCCGCGCTCACCCCGCATGAACCAGTCGATGCCGATGCCGCCCTGCTGCGCTCCTGCCGCAGAGAACGAGAGCACCGCCGCATCGCTGTTCGAGGGAAACGTCGGGTACGTCGTGCCCGAGCACAGCAACACGCCGTCGGCCCGCCTCGAGATTCCTTCACACGTGCCGCTCACGCCGAGCGCCAGCGCACCCTTCGCCGTGCCGTCGGTGCCGAACGTCGTGTCGGGCCGGCCGTCGTCGAGCAGCCGACCGACCAGCGCGATCGGCTCGTTGCCGATGGTGGTGAGGCGGCCCGCCACCACGATGCGGCCGTCGGGCTGCACGAGCACCGCCGCGCCATGGTCACCCGGCGTCACGGTGAGGCTGCCGGCGCCCTGGTTCCCGAACGACACGTCTCTCTCTCCACTCGCGAGCAGCCGCACCACGGTCAGGTCGGTGTCGGCCGGCGTTCCTCCCGTGCCCGCCAGCAGCACGCGGCCCTGCGCGTCGATGGCGAGCCCCTGCGTGCCGAGCTCGACGTTGTCGATGCCGCCGACGTCGATGACCGCCGTGCCGCAGCTGCCGAACGACGGGTCGAGGCCGAGGCCCGCGACGCCGCCGTCTCCGCACGTGCCATCGGCGTGGAAGCCCAGCGGCACCTCGGTGCCGCACGCCGTCAGCGCGAGGAGCAGGCCGAGCCTCACTTCGCGCACGCCGCCTTCAGCCGTGCGAGCAGCGGCGAGCCCGGGTGCGCCGCCACGAACTGCGACAGCGCCGCCGTGCCGTTCGTCACGTCTGACGCGCACAGCGCCAGCACGCGCGCGCCGTCTCGCTCGGGCTGCAGCTGCCCGCGCGGGAAGCGACGGTTCTGCTCGGCGATGAGCGCGAGCGCCCGCTCGGAGTCGCGCGCCCGCAGCGCCGCCTGCACCTCGTGCAGCGCCTGCGCCTCGGCCTCGAGCGTGTCGTCTTCTCGGCGCGGCTCGGGAACCGGCGCCGCCTGAACGGGAGCGGGTGCCGTCACGACGGGCTCGGCCGTCTTTGCGCGCACGCGTTTGAGCCGGCGCTGGGGTCGCGGCGTCGACGGAGCGACCGGCGCTTCGACCTCGACCTCATCGCTCTCGGCCAGGTCGGGCACGTCACGCACGTCGAGCACCGGCTCGGGCGCGGTAGCCGCAGGCGCCATCGCGACGGCATGCGGAGCCGAAGCCGAGCCCGAGAGCGACAGCGCCACCGCCGCCGCGACGACCGCGACCCCACCGCCCGCCGCGCCGCCGAGAAACAGCTTCGAGGCCCACCAGGCCTTCGCGCCGCTCGCCGGCGCGGCGATGGCCGGGCCCACCACGCCCGCCGCCATCGCCACCTCGAGCTTGTGGCGCACGCGCGCACGGTCGGCGGCCGACGGCCGTTCTGCGGCACGCCCTGCGCGCAGCACGTCTCGCGCGGCTTCATCGAGTGGCTTCATCGGGCTCTCCAATCTTCACGGGCGCGCTCACGTTCGACGGCGCGCTCGAAGTCACGGCGGGCATCACGCAGCCGCGAGTGTGCGGTGTTGAGGTTGAGCTCGAGCACCGCCGCGGCCTCGGCGACGCTGACCTCTTCGAGCTCGACGAGAATGAAGAGGGCGCGGCGATTTTCCGGCAGCTCTTCGAGCAGCCTGTACATGAGCTCGGCCGCCTGCTTCGTCGCGACCTGCGCGTCGGGCGTCGTGGGGTCGGCGGCTTCAGCCGTCGCGTCGGGTGCGCTGCGCCGCTCGGCCGCGTTCGCCGACCGGCGGTAGGTCGACGCCACGCGCAGCACGAAGTGAAACAGCCACGTCTTGAACGACGCCTCGCCGCGAAACTCGGGCAGCCGCCGATACACCGCGAGGAAGACGTCTTGAACCGCGTCGTCGACCTGCGCGGGCGCCACGCCGAGCCGGCGCGCGTTCGCCCAGACGAAGTCGAAGTACGTCTCGTAGAGCTCCGAGAAGTCGGCCGGCACCGGCACCGGGTGCGGTGCGGCGGGTGCCGACTTCAGCGACGAGGAGGCCTCCATTCGGGTGCTCAGTTGCCAGACCCCCCGGTGCGTCGTGGCGGAAAACGCAGCTCGAGGGTGAGGGCACCTCGACCGCTGATGGGCGAAGGGGTGAACAGGTCGCCCACACCCGCCGCGACGAACCGGGGGCGCGTGAACGGCACCGCCGCCTCGAGCCGCAGCCCGATGCGCACATAACCCCACGACACGGCGAGCCCGAGCCCTGCGCGCGCCGCCACCCAGACGGCGGTGTTCGTCGCCGGGTTCGAGAGGCCGAAGCTCGAGCCACGCAGCGCGCCGGCCTCGACCGCGAGCAGCGGCGCGAGCGAGAGCGGGCCGAGGTCGAAGTCGCGGCGCGCGCCGACGCCAAAGGTGTAGAGCGAGAGCGCCGCGCCCGCTCCGTCTGCGTCGGGCGCCGTCGACTGCCGCAGCCACGCGTGCCCGTGCAGCTCGAGGTGAAAGCCCGCGGCGAGGCCGACGGAGCCGAGCGCTCCGATGCCGTACGCGGGGCGGGGCAGGGTGCCGAGGTCGCCGAGCGCCAAGACGCCGACGCTGAACGCGCGGGGCTCGGCCGGCTCGTCGAGCAGCGCCGGCACGTCGGTCGGCGCGAGCGGGTCTACCATCAGCGCGATGACCACCACCGCCGCCGCCGACACCGCGCGGCACGTCGAGCCCGTCAGCGTTCGCTGCCCCGAAGGCGTGCCCAGCTGCACGCGCCACGTGCCCGCCTCCAGCGTGATGACGCCCGACACCTCGAGCGGCGGCTCGGGCGGCGACACGTTTTCACCGAGCGTGCGCGCGACGGCGCCCTCGACCTGCGCCTGCGACGGGCACCCCTCGGGCGAAGACCAGCTCAGCTGCACCCCGGGCACCGCCGCGCCCGCTTGCAGCGCGACCAGCAAGACGAGGGTGGGCGCGGCCGGCATTCGGGCCGCGCATCTATGCCGCGTTCTTTTTCCGCACGAAAGGGGGCAGCTCCCCACACCAACACCGCCATGCAAATCGTCAGAGCGATGGGGGTGGGGGCGTTGCTGCTCGTGGGCTGTGGTGTCGAGCTTCAGCCGGCCGATGCCGAAACTGCGGGCGGAGGAGCGACTGCGGGTGGAGGCGCGACCGCAGGCGGTGGAGCGACATCGGGCGGAGGAGCGACCGCAGGTGGTGGAGCGACCGCAGGTGGAGGCAGCCCGACCGCGGGTGGCACCTCGAGCGCGTGCGCGTCGCTCACCGCGAGCCCGATGACCGAGCTCGAGTTTCGCGCGCAGGTCGACGCGATGCGCGACGCGCTGCTGACCGTCAGCCCGAACGGCGCCGTCGACTTCTCGCGCTACCACGCGTTCATTCGCGACCTGCGCGTGCCGCTGGGCTCGAGCGCACCCGACCCGAGCCAGGCGACGCTGAACCGCCTCAACGCGCTGCTGCCCGAGCGCTTCCCGCCGTCGCTCGCCGTCGTGCACGATGGTCAACCCAACGACATCGTGCTGCTGACCTTCCCCCACTTTCGCCGGCTCGCGTACAGCGTCTCGCTCGACCGCCTGAACGACGGCGCCTGGGAAATCCGCTCCATTTCCATCGACGGCGAGCTCGCGTTCGCGACGCCCCAGGAGCTGCAGGCCCTCGCGGCCTGCACCCCGTTCACGCCGCCCACCTTCATCGACCTCGGCGCCGTGCCGCTGAACGGCCTCATGATGGTCGGCTGCGCCAGGTCGGGCACGTACAGCTACACGCCGAACGCGAGCGACCGGGTCGCGTGGAAGACCGAGACCATGGGCTGGCAACGCGTCGGCCCCCGGTGGAGCTGGGTGCGCGCGGCCTCTCTCACCGTCGCGCCTTCGAACTGGTGGCCGCGCATCGACGAGGCCGACTGCCGCTGCCCCGACGCCGTCGGCTTTCGCATCGAGGTCGACACCTTCACCGGCCGAATCTTGCGCTACTGGCCCGGCATCAACTGCGTCGTGTGCTGAGGCTGATGTCGATTTTGCCACGATTCCTCAACGGCCCGGCACCAAGGCATCGTGCGCTGCTCACGACTCGTCGGTCTCGCCTGCTGCGTGGTGCTCGTCGATGCGTGTGACGGGCAGATTTCACTGCCCTCGCCCACCGGCCCGACCGAGCCGCCCGGGCCGGTGACGCCCGGCGACCCCGTGACTCCGGGCGAGCTGCCGCCGCTGCCCGACGGAGGGCTCCCGCCCGACATCAACCCCTTCGCCTGCGACGCCGCCGAGCCCGCGAGCGAGCTGAACGCGAAGCGCCTGGCCCGCGTGGAATACGTCAACGCCGTGCGCAGCCTGCTGCTGCGGGCGCTCGGGCCCACCGACACCGCGGCGCTCATGACGCAGCTTCAGCTGCCCGGCCGCCTGCCCGCCGAGAGCTCGAGCGGCTACTCGACGAGCGACACGAACTTTTCGGTGCTGCACGCGAACGAGTATTTCCAGATCGCCGACGCGCTCGCGACGGCGCTCGGCACCGGCACGAGCTACGCGCGCTTCGTGACGACGTACGTCGGCTACGCGCCGGGTACGTGCACGCTCGGCTCGCCCGACACGCTCAGCGACGCGTGTGAAGACGCGCTGCTTCGCAACTTCCTGCTGCGCGCGTGGGGCCGCCCTGCCGAAGAGGGCGCCGCGAACCAGAACGACGAGCTCGCCGCGTTTCGCCGCGAGTTCGCGCTCGCTCCGAACAGTCGCGCCGGCGTCGAGGCGATGGTGGTGCGCGCGCTCATCTCGCCCCAGTTTCTCTTTCACCTGCAGACCGACCTGCGCAGCCCCGCCGGTGACCAGCACGTGCTCTCGTCGCACGCCATCGCGCGGCGGCTGGCGTACACGTTCACGCAGAGCCCGCCGAGCGAGGCGCTGCTCGCCCTCGCCGCGACGCGAGACCTCGCCGACGACGCCGCGTTCGACGAGGCCCTCGCGCTCGTGTCGCCCTCGGCCGCCGTCTCGCAGTTCACGGGCGAGTGGCTGCACGTCGACGAGCTCCCCACGTTCTCAGACCCGACGCACCCCAAGTCGATTCGGGTGCGGCAGGGCATCACCGCGAACGACGCGCTGCGCGACGCCATGCGCGACGAGGCCGTCGAGCTCGTGCGCTGGGTCAGCGAGAGCGGCGGCACGCTGCGCGACGTGCTCACCAGCGACGTCTCGTTCGCGCGCAGCCCCGACCTGATGCACATCTACGGGCAGCTCGTGCCCGCGCCCGCGCAGGTGACCGCGGCGAACGCCGTGCGGTTTCCCCCGGGGCAGCGCAGCGGCCTGCTCACCCGCGCCGCCATGCTCATGGCCGGCGGCCACACCGAGAACCCGATTCTTCGCAGCATTCACATTCGCCGCTACCTGCTGTGCCTGCCGACGCCGCAGCCGGTGAACCTGCCCGCCAACGCGCTCGCGCCGCCGCTGCCCGACGCCACGCTCACGACGCGCGAGCGGTACCACCAGAAGACCTCGGTGCAGCCGTGCCAGGGCTGCCACGCCATCATCAACCCGCTCGGCTTCGCGCTGAGCAAGTACGACGCCCTCGGCGCGTTTCAAGACAGCGAGCCTGCCTACGACGCCAACTGGTCGTACGCCGGTCAGCTGCCGACCGACGCGACGGCGAACCTGCGCGCCTCCATCAACGTCGACGTCGACGTCAGCAGCGGCGTCGAGCTCGGCGAGGTCGTCGCGAACACGCGCGCCCTGCGCACGTGCCTCACGCGCAACTTCTACACGTACGTGAACGGCCTGCAGGAGCTGCCTGTCGCCGCCGCGTCGTGCGAGATGAGCCGCATGTACCAGTCGCTCAGCGACGGAGCGCCGCTGCAGCGCTTCTTCCAGGCCTCGGTGACCGACCCCCGCTTCCGCCGCCGCACCCTGAGGAGCACGCCATGACTGCATCCAGGAGGGCTTCGCCCTCCGTGACCGCGAGGACTGCGTCCTCGCTGACTCGTCGCATGTTCCTTCGCGGCGCCGGTGGCGCTGCGCTCGCCATTCCGACGCTGAGCTCGCTGTTGCCCCGCAGCGCCCGCGCGCAGGGCGCGCCGGTCAAGCGCTTCATCTCGCTCATCACCGGCTACGACATGGGCCACCACGCCGCGTGGCTGCCCGGCTCGGGTGCGGCCATCACCAACCTCGCCCAGCCCACGCGCACCTTCGCGCCGGGCAACGGCCACCACCCGATTCGCTGGCAGCCGCTGCGCGACTTCGCCCCCACCGCGACCAGCACGCTGAGCCTCGTCGCCGGCAGCGCGTTCAGCCCGTACCTCGAGAGCATGACGGTGATGCGGAGCCTGAACCACATGACCCGCTACGGGCACGGCGCCGCGCCCGTGCTCGGCGGCATCATCGGCGAGCGCACGCTGCACCCCGACCGCGGCAACCTCGCGACCATCGAGACCGCCGACGTCGTGCTGAACAAGAACCGCACGTTCAACCCGGCCGGCCTGCCGCTCATCTTCGCGGGCACCGGCGGCTACGGGCCCGACGCCTACTCGTACACCGCGGTCGCGGGGGCGGCGACCGGCACGAGCTCGATCGGCGACGACCTCGGCGCCATCTACAACCGGCTCTTCAACAACGGCACGTTTCCGCAGACGGGCGGCACGACCGTGCGGCACCCGCGCTACGACATTCTCACGCGCGTGCAGGAAGACTACACGCGGGTGCGCAACAGCCGGCACATCCGCGCCGCCGACCGCGTGACGCTCGACAACGCGCTCGACCAGTTTCGAGACACGCAGGCGAGCCTCACGCGCGTCTCGACCGCGCAGTGCTCACACGCGATGCTCGCGCGCAGCGGCCAGGTGCTGCAGGCGGCGGGCAGCGCCACCGTCGGCGCGGCGCTCGCGAACCTCATCGTCTCTTCCATCATGTGTGACTCGGCGCGCGTCTTCACGTTCGGCGTGCCCTCACTCGGCGGCACCCTCAGCGGGCAAGACGACGGCCACGAGAACATCTCGCACGTGCCGTTCTCGACGTTCGGCGGCCGGCCGTCGTGGCAGATTTCTGCCGAGCGCAAGAACGCCATCGTGCGCAACTTCGTCGCCCCGCTGCTGCAGCGCCTCTCGGCGGCGACCGACCCCGCGAACGGTCAGTCGTACCTGCACAACTCGCTCGTCTACTTCACCAGCGAGTCGGGCATCGCGCACGGCTGGGGCTCACACC
>JAEUJP010000140.1 GCA_016793725.1 Myxococcaceae bacterium
GGCGTCGAACGCGGCCGAGGCCGAGGCGAGTGACCCGCGGTCGGTGAGCGGCGCGGCCAACGGCTCGGCCTGCTACTCGTGCCACGGGCAGTTCGCGTACCACACGCAGCTGTTCGTGAAGTACGACCACGACGGCCACTACCGCGCCGCGGCGAACGGCGAACAAGACCCGGCGGGCGAGCTCGGGCGTTCGACGAACGGGCTGATGGCGTCACACTTCACGCCGGGGCGCGCGGCCGATGAAAAGTCAGAGCTGTTCGGCAAGCCGGTGGCGAACCTGGCCGAGGCGGGCAAGGTGCTGGCCGACAGCCCCACGTTCGTCGAGTGCACGGCCGAGTTCTTCTTGAACTGGTCGCTCGGCCTCGAGTGGGGAATCATCGACTACGACCGCAACCTGATGAAGCTGATCGCCGCCGAGGCGCGCGAGGCCGGCGCCGAGCCGTCGCTCGGTCAGGTCGTCGTGGCGCTGTACTCGGAGCCGCTGGTGATGAAGTCGATCATGAAGAGGGAGCCCACGCCGTGACCGTGAACTTCAAGTCGCTGCCCGACTTCGATCGCCGCACCTTCATGAAGCGGCTCGGCCTGTTGATGGGCGCGTCGCTCACGCCGGGCCTCAAGTTCGCGATGAACGAGACGCTGTTCGGCACCGCATACGCGCAGGCGGTGGCGGCGAACACGCCGACGTACTTCGTCGAGATCAACTACCGCGACCAGGTCGACCTGGGGCAGGTGTTCGTGGCCCCGGGCCTGGCGACGGCGTCGAACCTTCGCCGCGGCGACACGGGCGATGCGTGCGCGATGTACGTGCAGCAGGCGAACCTCACGCAGCGGGCGAACAACGTGTACCTGACGCCCGAGTCGCTGGCGCTCGACCCTCACCTTCCGAACATCGCGTTCTGCGACCTGGGCGAGATGACGCCGGGCGCGATTCACTACCACAACTCGGCGAACCGCATGCGCTCGCCCGACTGCTCGTACACGCGCAGCGGCGGCATGGGGCCGATGTTCGACAATGATCCGGTCTCGAACTTCCCGCAGGGGTGTGAAGAGTACTACTCGGCGATGCCGACGCCGGCGTCGCTCCACAACCACCTGCAGAAACAGCTGACGCCGGGCGTGCGCAACGGCGTGGCGCTGAAGGGCATCACGCGGTCGATTCACACGGTCTACCACTACGCGGCGGGGCTGCAGGGCGGTGAGCTCGACCGCATGCGCAGCCAGCAGAACCTGTTCAACGCATTTCCCGCGACGTCGACGACGACACCGTCGATCTTGGGGTCGCCGGCCGAGGCCGAGCTGTTCAGCAAGATGTTGAAGAAGGTCGACCCGAAGTTCCTGCAGTCGCGCCGGCAGACGCAGAGCGTGATCGACCAGCACGTGAGCCAGCTGAACGAGGCGCAGGTGCCGCTGACGCGCACGTCGACGATGTCGTTCGACCTGCGGCTGACGGCGGCCGAGCGCACGAGCTGGCGCCAGGGCGTGCCCGAGCCGAACGTCGACGGGTTCGTCGAGGGGCAAGACGGGCGGCCTTCGTCGGTCGAGTTCCAGATCTGGGAACAGTACGCCCTCGCGACGAAGCTGCTGCTCTCGGGGCTGACGCGCACGGTCGCGCTCGAGGGCGAGTTCATCGACATTCACAACCAGCGCCCGCAGAAGCAGATGGAGGTGCACGCGAAGCAGTGCGCCCTGCCCCTCGCGCGCATGATCGAGGCGTTCAAGGCCGGCGGCATCTGGGATCGCACCCTCATCGCCATCTTCACCGCAGACGGCAGCCGGCCTCCGGGCGCGGGCTACTCGGGCGACCGCGGCAAGAACACCGTGGTGCTCGCGGGCGGCATGATTCGCGGCGGGTACTTCGGCGACGTGCGCGTCGCGGGCGACCTGGGCAACGGGCACTCGTACTCGTACCACATGCCCGACCTCACCACGGGCCAGCCGGTCTCGATGGGCGTGCGCGACGGCGACAACAGCCGCCGCGTGCCGGGCAGCCGCATCTGGCGCACGATCGCGAAGGCTTTTGGCGCGCCCGACACGCTGGTGAACGGGTTCGCGCCAGTGGCGAGCGCGTCGCCGCTGCCGTTCATGCTGCTCTGAATTTCCGGGTCGGGCTCCGCTGCTCATCAGGCCGCCGAACGGTAACGCTGTTCGGCAGCCACATTCGCGGGCGCTGCGCCCTCT
>JAEUJP010000154.1 GCA_016793725.1 Myxococcaceae bacterium
GGCAGGCGGCGGCGCGACGGCAGGCGGCGGCGCGACGGCAGGCGGCGGCGCAGCCGGCGGTGCGGTGCTTCCGCTTCTGACGATGGTCTCGCCGCCGCAGGTCGCGGCGGGCTACTCGACCCTGACGATCGACGGCACCAACCTGCTCGCAGCGACGTCGGTGACGTGTGGCCTGACGTCGGTGCCGATCGCGAGCAACACCAACGTGCAGATCACGACGGCGGCGCTGCCGGCATCGACGGCGCTGGGCATGCAGCCGGTCTCAGTCACGACGGCGGCAGGCACCAGCAACGCGATCAACGTCGACGTCATCGATCGCCTGCGCCTCACGGCAGCCGTCGCGACCTCGTCGACCTCGGTGCAGCTGACGTTCAACCGCCCGCCCGATCCCGCGACGGTCGGCCCTCCGCGGTTCACGATCCCGGGTCTCACCGTCTCGGCCGCGGTCGCGAGCAGCACGACGGTCACGCTCACGACCGACGCGCAGACCGCAGCGACCGTCTACTCCGTCACGGCCGACAACCTGCTCCTCGATCTCATCGGCACACCCGTGACGCAGGACGCGGTCACGTTCACCGGCCACTCGCCGAGCCTGTTGCCGACCGAGTTCGTGGTCATCCGCGTGGGTGATGGCAGCGCCGCCCTCGGCGCGGCTTCAGTCCCGGTCTTCCTCGAGCGTCGCCTCATCGCGACTGGCGCCCTCGTGTCGACGCTGCCCATGCCCACCGCCGATGCGGGCGTTAACGCGACGTTCACGATGGCCGGCTCGGCGGTCGGCGATGGTTCGCTCTCGCTGTCGCCCGATGGCAGGTCGCTCGCGTGCCTCGGCTACTCTTCGCCCCCTGGCACCGCCGCGGTCGCAAGCACCACGCTGCCACGCGTCGCCGCGGTCATCGACGCAGCCGATTTCGGAAACCCCGCGGGCGTCGATACGTCGACGACCCTCGGCACGACGTACAGCGGCACGGCGCCTCGCGGTGCGGTGCTCGACGGCAACAGGCTCTGGGTGTCGGGCGGAACGAGCGGCATCTTCACCACGACGGTCGGCGCGACTGCCAACGCGACGAACGTCTCGACGACGATCAGCACAAACCGTTCGATCGCGATCTACGGGGGGCAGCTCTACTCGACGACTGGTGGGACAGGCGCAGGCATCTATGCCGTCGGCACCGGGCTCCCGACCACCACCGGCAACATGCAGACGCTCATCGCCCCCACGACCTCGCCGTATGCGTTCGCGCTGTTCGACCTCGACCCCAACGAGCCTGGCGTCGACACCCTCTACCTCGCCGATGATGGCGGAGGGCAGGGCATCAAGCGCTTCCGTAAGTCGGGCGGCGTCTGGGGCACGACGCCCGAGGCGACTTTAGGCCCGGTCGTGCGCCACATCGCGTGTTTTCGAGATGCCAATGACGTCGTTTGCATCGGCTCGGTGAACCTGACGCTCTATCGCTTCCGCGACGTGAATGCGGCCACCGCGTCGAGTCAGACCGTCGGCGTCAGCATCGGCGCCGCTCCGACGAACACCGCCTTCCGCGGAGTCGCCTTGATGCCGCTTCCCTGAGCTAGAAGGCGACGCCATGACTTCACGGGTGCGGCTGTGGACCTTTGCGACCCTGGCGACGCTGGGCGTCTTCATCGCCTGCAACCCGGGCCCCGCCGACTGGGAGAAGTACACCTACCCGTGCACCGTCGACGGCGACTGCGTCGGTGACTCGCGCTGCATCGCAGGCGCCTGCCGCAATGCCGATGCCGGCAGCGCAGGTGGCATGGCCACCGCCGGAGGAGGGAGCACCGCCGGCGGCGGCAGCACCAGCACCGCAGGCGGCGGCAACACCGCAGGCGGCGGCAGCACCGCAGGCGGAGGCAACACCGCAGGCGGCGGCAGCACCGCAGGCGGCGGCAGCACCGCAGGCGGTGGCAACACCGCAGGCGGAGACGTCAGCGACGCGGGCCCCGCCGATGCGGGCACCGACGCCGGCACCGTCGATGCGGGCTCCGACGCGGGCACGTGCGTACCCACCGGCCCCGAGATCTGCGACCGCGCGGGCGACGAAGACTGCGACGGCCGCGCCGGCTGCCTCGACACCGACTGTGACGCGCGGCCCTGCGCGCTCGCGGGCTGCATCTGCTCGAGCGGCGCGGCCGCCGAGACCCAGTGCAACGACGGCAACGACAACGACGGCGACGGCATGAGCGACTGCCTCGACGTCGACTGCATCGGCGAAGACGTCGGCGGCGCGCGCTGCACCCTCACGGGCCCCAACGCCACCAACGGTCGAAGCGAGACGAGCTGCACCGGCAACGCCGACAACGACGGCGATGCGCTCATCGATTGCAACGACTCCGACTGCGTCGGGCGCGCGAACATCACGTTCTCGGCGATGTTGTGGATCTGCGCCGGCCCGGCGAACCACGAGATCAACTGCACCAACGGCGCCGACGATGACGGCGATCTGCTGACCGACCTCGCCGACCCCGACTGCTGCGAGCTCGTCATGCCGGCTTCGGGGCTGTGCGAGGCCAGCTGCTCGAACAACGTCGACGACAACGGCGACGGCGGCACCGACTGCGCCGACCCGTCGTGCAACGGCCGGGCGTGCGGCACCTCGCCCTCGGCCGGTGGGGTGATCGTCAACTGCGTCTGCAGCGGAACCCGGCGCGTCGAGGCCAACTGCTACAACATGATCGACGACGACGGTGACCTGCTCACCGACTGCGCCGACCCCGACTGCGTCGCGAAGGCGTGCCTCGGCTCGGGCTGCTTCTGCGGCGCGCTGCGCGCCGTCGAGACCGTCTGCAACGACACGGTCGCGCCGATCGACGACGACTTCGACGGGCTCCCGAACTGCGCCGACCCCGACTGCGTCGGCAACACGTGCAGAACGGACGCGGGGCTCGACGGCACGTGCGCGAGTGGCAAGTGCTGGTGAAGCGGGCGCTCCTGCTGCTCGCGCTCGTCGCGGGCTGTTCGGGGCCGCCCTCCGTCGAGGATGCAGGCGTCGACGCCGGGGCGAACATCGACGCGGGTGCGCACGACGCCGGCGAGCCTGACGCGGGCGAACCCGACGCCGGGTCGAGCATCGACGCCGGTGAGCCCGACGCCGGTGAGCCCGACGCCGGTGAGGCCGACGCCGGTGAGCCCGACGCCGGTGAGCCCGACGCCGGTGAGCCCGACGCCGGCGAACCCGACGCCGGCGAACCCGACGCCGGCAACAGCGACGGCGGCCACTACGACGGGCAGCTGGTCGCGGTGAGCCATCAACGCGAGCTCCGTGGGCTCTGGGTCTCGACGGTCTTCAACCTCGACGTTCCGCTGGCGGCGGCGCGCTCGCCCGATGCGGGGCCGGTGGAGCTGCAGGCGATCGTCGACGTCGCGGCCGATCACGGCTTCAACGCGCTCTTCTTCCAGGTCCGCCCCGAGTCCGACGCGTGGTACCAGTCGACGCGTGAGCCCTGGAGCCGTTTCGTCAGCGGCACGCAGGGCCAGAGCCCCGGCTGGGATCCCCTCGCGACCATGGTGCAGCTCGCCCACGCGCGCGGCCTCGAAGTGCACGCCTGGCTGAACCCGTTTCGCGGCCTGACGAGCCCGACGGTCGCGGCGTCACCGCTGCACATCACGCAGGTGCTGTCGCAGCACGCCATCACGTACAACGGCGCGGTCACGATGGATCCGTCGGCGCCCGCCGTGCGCACGTGGATCGCCGAGGTCTGCGGCGAGATCACCACCAACTACGACGTCGACGGCATTCACTTCGACGACTACCTCTACCCATATCCCGCAGCGACGCCGTTCCCCGACGACGTTCAGTACGCCGGCTACACGGCCGACGGCGGCACGATGACGAAGAGCGACTGGCGCCGCGCGAACATCAACGCGCTGATGCAAGAGACCTCGGCGGCCGTCACCAACGCCAAGCCGTGGGTTCGCTTCGGCGTCAGCCCCTTCGGCATCTACCGCCCCGGTCAGCCCCCCGGCATCAACGGCCTCGACTCCTACGAGGCGATCTCGTCTGACCCGCTCGCGTGGATGAACGCCGGCTGGGTCGACTACGTCGCGCCGCAGCTCTACTGGCCCAGCACGCAGGTCGGCCAACAGTTCGGGCTGCTCATCGACTGGTGGGCGGGTCGGGCGCAGTCGGCCGGCCGGCAGATCTTCGCCGGGCACGCGCTCTACCGCGTCACCATGCCGGGCTGGTCGATTCAGGAGCTGAAGACCCAGGTCCTGCTGACCCGCGCCGAGTACCCGCACGCCGCCGGCGGCATCTGGTTTCGCACCCAGATGCTGCGCGACGACATCGGGCCCGGCTCGAAGGCGCTGTTCGCGAACGACGTCTACGCCGCGCCCGCGCTGCCGCCGACGCTCGCCGTCCGGCGCACCGCCACGTTCACGCCGCCACTCGTGCAGCGCACCGGCTCGATGCTCACCCTCACGCACCCGTCGCCCGCCTCGGTGCGCGGGTACGCGCTGTACCGGCTGAACGGCGCCCAGCTCGTCTTCACGCGGTTCGTCCCGGGCCAGAGCGCGACTCCGACCGTCGCGAGCGGCACCTGGGCCGTCGCCGCCGTCGACCGCAGCGACGTCGAGAGCCCCGGCGTCATCGCCCTCGTGCCGTGAGGCTCAAGAGCCCGCGATGAACAGCACGATGCCGACCACCACCAGCGCCGCGCCGACGCCGATCAGCGAGTTCGCCAGCCACGCGTCACGCTGCATCTGACCGTTCAGCGCCTGCGCCTGAGCCTGCGTGCGGCCGGTGACGAGGCCGCTGCCGTCGAGCATCGGGTTCTCGAGCTGCGAGCGCGCGCTCAGCGAGCTGACGCCGAAGTAGGTGCCGACCCCGGCCGACGCGAGGCCCGCGAGCAACGTCACCCAGGCTCCGGGGCGATACCGCGGGCCCGGGGCCTCGACCGTCGCCGCGACGGGGGCGGTCTCGAGGGGCGGCTGAGGCGTCAGCGTGGGCTCCACCGGAGCCTGCTTCACCACCCGCGGCGGCTCGGGCGCCCTGGCGACCAGCGCCGCGCCCTCGGTACCGATCTCGACGAGCACCGCATCGTTCGCGCCGAGCACCTCGGCCCACCACTCGACGACCGGCCCCTCGGTGGGAACCGTCACCTTGCCCGCGCCGAGCCCGACGCCCGTGGTGCTCCACTCACCGCCCGGCGCGCGCGTGTGGAACCGCGCGGCGAGCGCGACGCCGAGCGGGTTCGCCCCGACGACGATGCCGACCGACTCGACCGCGCCGGGGCGCATCACCGGCTCCGCGGCGGTCACTTGAAGGGGGCCCTGGCTCTTCGCCCAGCCGCGCGCTTCGAGAATCTGCGTGTTCACCTTCGGGGCGAAGCTCGAGGCGAACTTGTGCTCGGGGTCGATGAGGAACAGCCGCCGCAGCGCTTCTTGCGCGCGCGGAACCTGCTTCAGCTGCGCCGCCGTCACGCCCTCGAGCTCGAGGAGCCGCAGCGTCGTCGCGCGCGAGTTGCCCTTCACCGCCTTCGCGCGCTCGACCGCCTCGAGCGTGCCCTTGAAGTTCATCTGGTAGTAGGCGGCCTCGGCGTCGGCGAGCGTGCCGCCGGGCGCCGCGGTCAACTGGAGCGTGAGCAGCAGAGCGAGCACGGAGTTCTCCTCGTCTAGAAGTGCAGCCGCTTCGTCGTCGTCTCGCCCGGAGCGACCTCGATGTCGATCACCGTGCGAACCTTCGCCTCTTCGTTCACCAGCAAGAGCTCGAGCTGCCCGCTCGGCACGCGCACGTCGATGAGCGGCGTGTCGCCGAGCTTCTTGCCTTTGTAGAACACCGTCGTCCACGGCTCGGTGTCGAGGCGCAGCTTGCCCGAGCTCGCCGCGGCCGGCTTCGGCTTCGGCGGTGCCACCGCCACGCGTGCTGGCGCAGGTGAAGGAGCCTGCTCGGCGACGGGCGCTTCGGGAGCCGCGACGGGTTCAGGCGCTGCTGCCGGCGGAGCCGGGGGCGCTGGCGCAGGCGCAGCCGGCGGAGGTGCAGGCGCCGGCGCTTCTGCGACCACCACCGGCGCGCTCGTGGGCTTCGGGCCGCGCGTGAACCACCACACCCCACCGACGCCGGCGACGACGCCGAACAGAATGGCCGCGATCGCGCCGAGCTTCAGCACGCGCCCGCGGCGCTGCACCGGTGACTCGCTGGTCTCGACCCCGACCTGCACGTCGATGCGCGGGTCGGTCGCCGTCGCTACCGGCGGAGCCAGCGCGTCGACGATCGACGGCGTCCACCGCGGGGTTGCGGTGCCCGTCGAGAGCCGCTGCAGCACCTGCGTGCGCTCCTGCTGGCGGTCGGCGAACAACGTCGCCATCAGCTGCGAGACCTGCGCATTGTCGGGCGGCTCGGCCTGCTTGCGCACGAACGCCTGCAGCGCACCGCGAAACGCCGCCGCGGTCGAGTACCGGTGCTCACGGTCTTTCTGCAGCGCGCGCGCGAGGATCAGGTCGAGCTCTTCGGGCACCTGCGGGTTCGTCTTGTGTGCCGACGGAAGCGGCGCATCGCTGCCCAAGAGCTTCATCATCAAGACGTGGTCGCCTTGCTGATTCGCCGGGTGAAGCGGCTGACCGGTCACCGCTTCCCACAGCACGACGCCCAGCGAGAAGACGTCGGCCCGCGCGTCGAGCGGGGTGCCGCTCATCTGCTCTGGCGCCATGTACGTCACGCGCCCGCGCACGTGCGCCTGGTCGGTGTGCGACTCGTTCGTGACCGCCTTCGCGATGCCGAAGTCGAGCACCTTCACCGTGCCGTCGTACGTGACGAGCAGGTTCTGCGGCGAGACGTCTCGGTGCACGATGCCCAGCGGTGCACCGTCGAGGCCGCGCAGGTCGTGCGCCGACGACAGCCCCTGCGACGCTTCGATCGCGATGTGCACCGCGAGCGGAATCGGCAGCGGCACCGCGCGCTGCTTGCTCGTCTTCAGCACCTGCGCGAGCGTCTCGCCGAACAGGTACTCCATCACGATGAACGGCACACCCTCGTCTTCACCGAAGTCGACGGTCTGAACGATGTTCGGGTGGGTGAGCTGACCACCGAGGCGTGCCTCTTCGACGAACATCGAGAGAATTTCGGGCTCCGAGCACCGCGCCTCGAGCACACGCTTCACCACCACCATGCGGCTGAAGCCCTGCGCGCCCGTCTGCCGCGCGAGCCACACCTCGGCCATGCCGCCGAACGCGAGTCGACCGAGAAGTGTGAAGCGGCCGCCGATGACCCTCATCGGGCGCCAGCTCACGGAGTGGAGGAGCATGGGGGAGACTACGGCGCGCAGATTGAGAGCATGTGCACGTGCAGTCAAGGACCTGAACTGCAGGTGCGCGCACGCTCTACATCGTCGGTCAGCGTTTTCGCCGCAGCAAGACGGCGAGCGCGAGCGCCAGGCACGACACACCGTCGCTCGCACCGCAGCCGCACCCCTGAGGCGGCGGCTCGGTCGGGAGCACGCCACCGTCGGGCTCTGGCTCGCCGGCGTCGAGCGTCGCGCCGGCATCTGCGACGGTCACGCTGCCAGCGTCGATGTCGACGACCATGCCCGCGTCGTTGTCGACGACCACGCCTGCGTCGACTGGCGGCATCATCGGCGTGCAGCCCATGATCGGCTCCTGCCCGGGGTTGAACACCGTCGGGCACGTGTCGCACTCGTTGCCGACGCCGTCGGCGTCCATGTCCATCTGGGGCGAGTTGGCGACGTACGGGCAATTGTCCTGAATGTTGGTGTGCCCGTCGTGGTCGGTGTCGGGGCTCATGGCGAGCGACTCTTCGTAGGTCATCTCGACAGGGGGAGCGCCGGCCGCAGAGCCGCTCGGCGGCTTCAGCGCGTAACGAATGTTCGACCAGTCGTCGTGGCCAGTGAGGGTATCGAGGCCCGGCCGGCACGACTGGGTGATGTCGGCGCTCAGGCCCACGGTCGCCGCGACGTTGTCGCGGTTCCAGTCGATGGGCGCATTGCCCGGTGACGTCACGAGCGAGCCCCGCATCGCGGGCGGCTCCCAGACCGCGATGTCGCCAGGGTCGCCTTGAATGCCGAGCAGCTCGTTCAAGAACGGCTCGACGAGGTCAGGCAGCTTGCGCCTCGAGAAGTCGAGCTTGCGACCGACCGCCGGGTCGCCCTCGAACTGCAGCACGTAGCTCATGACGCTCTGGTAGTTCGGCTTGCAGTACCAGTCGTCGTCGCCGCCATGACGGAGCCCGAGGTTGTGACCCAGCTCGTGCATGAACGTGGCGGCCTGCTCATCGAGCGTGCCGACGTTGTGTTGCGCACGGCCGCGCGCGCCGAGCGTCACGATGAGGTCATCACCCGGCAGCTCGGCCATGCCGCTCGACGTGCTGCCCGGCATCTGGTGCGCGAACAGCGCGTAGCGATACGCGAGCCGCTTGGCGCCCATCGCGCCCGTCGAGCCGCGCTGCGCCGCCGTGCCGAACCACGACTTTTTGATCGTCTGGAACTCGGCGCCGAAGGCCGTCGTCGGCGCGTGCGCCAGCGCCTGCTCGTCGAGCTCGAGGTGCAGGTTGATGCCGGTGGTGCCGTCGGGGTTCGTCACGGGCGCGTTCGCGAACGCGGCTTCGACCGCCTGCAGCGCGGCGGTGAGTGGCTGGTGCAGCTCCATCCAGTCGATCTCGACGTAGAGATCTTTGTGCTGCGGGTCGGCGCCGGGCAGCAAGAGCTCGGGCCGACCGTCGAGATCGACGTCGATGCCCGTGGTCTCCCAGCTGTCGCAGAGCGAGTCGCCGTCGTCGTCGACGTTGCCGTTGCCGTTCGTGTCTCTGCAGTCGCTGAAGTCGAGGATCAGCGAGCGGTACCCGTACCCGACCTTGTGCCCCATCACGAGCACCTGCCCCGAGTTGTTGAGGTCGTGTGCCGAGCTCAAGTACCAGCCGGCGTCGGCGAGCGCCGAGTCGAGCGAGATGGTGGGGCTCGCTCCCGCGGTGAGGGCAAAGCGTTGCCGAGTGTCGAACGGGTCATTGTTGTTCGCGAGCACCTGACCGTAGTCGTTCATCGCGATGGGGTAGACGCGCCCGCGAAGTGCGATGGGTGGCCGCTGGTGCCCTCCGTCTCGCCACACGGTCACGTAGGCCACGGTCGTCGAATACGAGTGGGTACACAGGGCGTGGTCGCGCTGATTCAGATCGCGACAGCTGACGAGCCCCTGCGTTTCAGGGTTGGGAATCACCGTCGTCACGCCGTCGATCGACAGCTTCGCTTGCAGGTTCTCGAAGTAGATGAGCGAACCTCGGTCATTCAGACATCGGCCGCTCAGGCCGATGCCCGACGCGAACATGACGGCAGTGCCCCCATCGCCAGCTGGATGCACGGTGACGGCACCGCCCTGCTCACTGACCACCATGCCGCCCACGTTGTTCAGGCAGCGCACGGCGCTGTTGGTCGAGCCGAAGTCTGTGATCGCACCCGAGCGACTCCACGTGCACCCCTGACCTCGGGCAGTGATACCGCCGTCGGGCAGGCTCATCGGCACCTGGTGCTGGCCTGCCATTCGGCCTGTGTCGTCGAAGGCCATGACGGTGCCCTTCGCCGAGTCGATGGTTCCCGGTGGCCCTCCCGCTGCGCCGCCGAAGATCGTCAGGCCGGCCGACGGCGAGTAGAGAAACGGGTAGCCGTTCGTGGTGCGGCCCGCGACCTCGCCGGCCGAGTTCAGAAAGAGGCCGTCGGCCCCTGCGGGCAGCTCGTGAATGCGTGGGCGTGGCTGCGCCGCTACCGCCGTCGACACCAAGATCACCATGAGTGCGCGCATGGCCGCGCCCATCGCAAATCACGTGCCCTCCGTGCTTCCGCGCGGTTCTGCACGACGGTCGCTGCGCCGGTACCGTGCTGTCTCGAGACAGCTCGCTACGCCGAGCCCGCCGTGCCTCTGTGTCAGCACGGCCCACCGCTTGCGTGAGACGGGCACCATGAGCCTCTGCGTTCTCTTTCGGCGTGGCGTCGACGATGAAGACCGGCCCGACCACGAGGCCGCGGTCGAGGTGTTCGGCGCAGAGGGCGTTCCCGCGACGCGCTCCGAGGTGCCGGCGGGCTCGCTCGTCATCGGCCGCTTCAGCGTGCTGCCGTTCTACCGGGAGCTCGAGCTCGACCTGCAGAGCCGGGGCAGCCGCCTCGTCAACAGCTGGCGCCAGCACCAGTTCATCGCCGACATGCGCGAGTGGTGCGAGTGCCTGGGTGAGCTGACGCCGCGCCTGTACGCGCGCCTGCAAGACCTGCCCGAGACGGGGCGCTTCGTGGTGAAGGGCGAGACGAACAGCCGCAAGCACCAGTGGGCGACGCACATGTTCGCGTCGTCGCGCCGCGAGGCCGCCGAGGTCGCCGCCCGCCTGATGGACGACAGCCTCATCGGCCAGCAGCAGATCTACGCCCGCGACTACGTCGAGCTGGTCACGTACCTCGTCTCGGGCAACGGCCTGCCCATCACCGACGAGTACCGCCTCTTCGTCGCAGGCCGCGAGGTCGTCGCCGGCGGCTACTACTGGGCCAGCTTCGTCTCGGACATCGTCGAGCGGGACCCGACGTTTCGGCCCGAGCGCCTGAGCCCGAACAACGTGCCGGCCGACCTGGTGCGCGAAGCGATTCGCCGCATCGGCGATCGTGCGTCGTTCTACACGCTCGACGTCGCGAAGAAGCGAGACGGCTCGTGGGTCGTGATCGAGATCAACGACGGCCAGATGGCGGGCCTGTCGGGCTGCGACCCGCGCGAGCTCTACACGGGCTTGAAGCGCGTCTACGAGGTGCGCTGAGTCGATCGTCTCGAGGTCTCAGCGCGCCTTGAGCGCGGGCTCCGAGACGCGGGCCGCGCGAGCCGCTGTGCCCGTGAGCCCCCAGTCGAGCTCGAGCCGGCCGCCGTAGGGCGTCGCCTTCCACGCGCCGAGCAGCGCACGCCAGTCGCGCTCGACTTGCGCGACCTTCTCGGCGTCGAGACCGTCGGGCAGGGGAGCACGAGAGTGGAGGTACGACTGAAACCGGCCGACGATGCCCTCGACGCGCCACGACTCGTCGGTGGCGGCCGCGTCGACCTGGTCGAGCGCGACGCCCGAGGCGAGGCGCCCGTAGAACCCTGCGGTGAAGCCGAACACGCGCTCGACCGTGAAGTGCACGAGGTCGTGCGCGAGGTAGCTCCGGGTCTCGAGCTCGCGCGACTCGGGCGCGCGGCCGTCGCGCAGCACGTCGAAGCGGTGCCGGTCAGCCGTGAGACGCGTGAAGACGATCTTCATGGTGCACCTGACGACGACACCGCAGCGGCCCGACCAACACCTGCTCTAACCTGCGCCGGTCACGAGAAGCCATGGTTCGTCGATTCGCCACCGTGTTCGCCGTCACGCTGCTCAGCGCCTGCGGCACGAAGCCGCCGTGCCCGACACCTGCTGGTTGTGTCGCGAGCCATCAGGGTTGCCCCGCCGGCTTCGGCTGCGGCGGCTCCGCTGACCTCGACCGGCCCGAGTGCGGCTGTGTCGCGTCGACCGTCGCCGGCGACCCCACGGTCTGCTGTCCGGCGCGCCCGATTCAGTAGTCGCTGGTAGCGTTCGGGCGAATGCTCCGCCTCGCGTCGGTCGTGGTGTGCGTCGCAGCCCTCAGCAACTGCACCGGCGATGTCGCCACCGGCACGGTCGACGCGGGGGCTGACGCCGATGCTGGCACCGTCGACGCCGGCACCACCGTTGCCGACGCCGGCTACCCTGCGTGGCGCCGCGGGCTGGCACTCCACCAGTGGGCAGAGATCGCCGGCACCAGCGGCGCAGGCGGCGCGGCCGTCGACGCCTGGGGCGCCCTCGCCGAGAACAAGCAGACGGCCGAGCTGTACATCGCGGCCTCGGGCGGGCACAGCGACAGCGCCGACAACCGCGTCGTCAGCATCGCGCTGATGGCCGACGCACCGACGTGGACGTTGCGGCACGCCTCGAGCACCAACACGCCGACCGACGTCCTCTACTACCCAGACGGTCTGCCCACGTCGCGGCACCTGTACCATCACCTCCACTACCTGCCGGGCCGCAACGTGGTGCTGCTCGGCGGCTGCCGCTACGGCTACGGCGGCGGCACCCCGACCGGCCCGGGAATGGACGCGTTCGATCTCACCACCAACCAGTGGCTGCCGAAGCTGACCTTCGCCGACATCACGCCGTTCAACGGCTACGTGGTCGAAGTCGACGGCGACGGCGCCGCGTGGTCGACCTCGGGAAACCGCTTCGTGCCCTCGACCAACACGTGGAGCACCCCCGGCACCGGCGTTGGCCTCGGCCGCTTCCCCCAGGCATTCGCGCCCTCGCGCCGCATCATCTTCAACGTGCAGTTCGGGGACGGCCAGGGCTACGACCTGAACTTGGGCCTCACCGCGCGCCGGCTCGACACGACCACCGGCAACTCGGTCGCCATCACCTTCACGCCGAGCACCGCGCTGACCGAGCTCACCACCGCCCAGCCGAACTACGCGGGTATGGACTACGACGCCGCGCACGACCGCTTCTTGTTCACGTGGGCCGGCGAGACCGGCAAGGTCTACGTCATCACGCCCAACGACACGACCACGTGGGCCGTCAGCGTGCTCGCGACCACCGGCCTGCCCACGATGATCCCGGGCTCCGGCATCAACAAGCGCTTTCGCTACCTGCCCACCCTCGGCGGCTTCGTTCTTCAGCCACGCGCGAGCAGCAACCTGTTCTTCCTGCCCACCGCGTAGTCCGGGTCGTCACGTGCCGGCATGACTCGGTGGACCCTTGCCGTCGCTGTCACTCGTCTCGGCAACCTTCGCGGGCTCGAGACCGTCGGGCAACGGCGCGCGGCACTTCAGGTGCGACTGAAACCGGGCGACGCACCACGACTCGGCGGTCGCTGCAGCGTCGACGGCTCGAGCGCGATGTCCGAAGCGAGCCGCCCGTAGAAGCCGGCGGTGAAGCCGAACACCCGCTCGACCGTCAGGTGCACCAGATTGTATCCGAGAAAACTGCGGGTCTCGAGGTCGCGCGCCTGAGGCCGCGCGCCGTTGCGCCCGACCACGAAGCGGCGCCGGTCAGAGGCGACGCGTGTGAGCACGATCTTCATCGCCCTTCCGATGAACGGCACCCAGCGGCCCGACCGTCACATCGAGACTCCATTGGCGAGCTCATCGTCCAGCCGTCGTGCATCACGTGCTCTCGGTGATTGAAACAACCGCGAAAGAGAACCGGCCCCATCGAGTCAGGCAAGGGAGTGTCAGACCCCCACGCCATACTTGTTCGCGTCTGTTCCTCAGGGGGCCGAAGCGTGACGGGCTTTGCAAAGTTGGCGGTGCTGGCGAGTCGAAACCATGGCGTGTTCACCACGGCCGACGCGCGCGCAGCGGGTGTGACCCGAAAGGAAGTGTTCACTGCAGTGCGAGCGGGCCGCTGCCGAAAGCTGATGTCGCGGGTGTACGCGATGACCGACGCCGCGAGGGAGCGCGACCAGCTCGCCCTCGAGGTCGACGGAGAGAGGCTGATACCGGTTGGCATGCTGCAGGAACTCGCGGCAGCCGTGGCGTGGGGCGGGGCGCGCGCCGTGTTGAGCCATCGAACGGCAGCGTTGCTCCACGGCTTCGAGGGGCCCGAGCACGGCACGCCGGAGCTCACGGTTCCGACTGGGCGCTCGATCGTGAGCGAGGCCGTGCGAGTTCACCACGCAAATCTCGAAGAGCCCGAGGTGGCGGTGCTTGGAGGGCTCAGGCTCACCTCAATCGCGCGGACTTTTCTGGACCTTGCGGCGGTCTGCACCCACGAGACGGTGACGATGGCGTTTCACCACGCGTGGCGGCAAGAGAGAGTCACGGCCGCGCAGCTGAAGCTGGCGCTTCGGGCCAGACGGGGCCGCGGGGTTCGAGGGGTGCTTCAGCTGGAGTCGGTGCTGGAAGACTCGAGCCAATTCTCACGGCCGATGGAAAGCGCGGCAGAGGTGCGCTTCTTCTGCCTGGTGAAGCGGGCCGGTGATCTGCCGCTGCCGCGGGGCCAACGCACGTTCACCGTCGGCAACGGCGAGAAGGTGCGAGTCGACTTCTATTTCGAGGCTGCGAACCTGGCGGTCGAGATCGACAGCTACGAGCGCCACGGGAGCACCCAGACCCATCACGATCGCACGAGCGAGCGCGCCACGAAGCTTCGGGGCTGCGGCGTTCGGCTGGTGCCGTTCACGCCCAACGAGGTGAAAAGAACGCCAGAGCGGGTCGTACAGGCGCTGCGACGCGAGCTCAGGTGATGCGCTCCCTGGAGGACTCGAACCTCCGGCCTTCGGATTCGTAGTCCGACGCTCTATCCAGCTGAGACCGTCGGGACGACGACGAGCTGATCACCCGCCATGACGGCAACATCTCCACGCAACACCAACGCGACGAGAGCACCGACGACGACTCAGCCATCGGACAGCGAGGTGGCTTCGGGGATGTCGTGAACTGACGAGCCACGACTTCAGCGCTCCCTGGAGGATTCGAACCTCCGGCCTTCGGATTCGTAGTCCGACGCTCTATCCAGCTGAGCTAAGGGAGCCTTCTTCCCAACTTCTTCACTGCTGCGGAGAGGGAGGGATTCGAACCCTCGATACAGTTTCCCGTATACAGGTTTAGCAAACCTGCGCCTTCAGCCTCTCGGCCACCTCTCCACTCTCCGTTTTCACCTTCAAAGAACGAAACCGCTTCAATCTGGTGGAGCAGGTAGGATTCGAACCTACGAGAGGCTTGCACCTCTGGCGGTTTTCAAGACCGCTGCCTTAAACCGCTCGGCCACTGCTCCAACTTCGCGCCCGCTGCTAACACGTCGCCTGACGCCCCGACAACTGAAACTGGACGAGCTTCAGACCAACGGCTTCAGCTCCGTCGCCCCGCCCATGTACGGGTGCAGGGCAGGGGGAATCGCGACGCTGCCGTCTTCGCGCTGGTAGTTCTCGAGAATCGCCACCAGCGTGCGGCCGATCGCCAGGCCCGACCCGTTCAGCGTGTGGAGCAGCTGCGGCTTGTCGCCCTTCTCTTTGCGCCAGCGGATCTTCGCCCGCCGCGCCTGAAAGTCAGAGAAGTTCGAGCACGAGCTGATCTCGCGAAACGCGTCTTGCCCGGGCAGCCACACCTCGATGTCGTACGTCTTCTGCGACGCGAACCCCATGTCGCCCGTACACAAGAGCATCACGCGGTGGTGCAGCCCCAGCTTCTCGAGAATCGAGCTCGCGTCGGCCGTCAGCGTCTCGAGCTCTTCGAGCGACCCCTCGGGCTTCACGAACTTCACCAGCTCGACCTTGTGAAACTGGTGCACGCGAATCAGCCCGCGCGTGTCTTTGCCCGCCGCGCCCGCCTCGGCCCGAAAGCACGGCGAAAACGCGCAGTACTTCACCGGCAGCTGCGAGGCCTCGAGAATCTCGTCGTAGTGGTAGTTCGTGACCGGCACTTCAGCCGTCGGAATCAAGAACAGCTCGTGCTCGCCCGACGTCTTGAACGCGTCGGCCTCGAACTTCGGCAGCTGCCCCGTGCCCGTCATCGACTGCCGCGACACCAGGTACGGCGGCAACATCTCGAGGTAGCCGCGCTGCACGTGCTCGTCGATCATGAACGACGCCAGCGCCCGCTCGAGCCGCGCCAGCCCGCCCTTCAAGAACCAGAACCGGCTGCCCGACACCTTCGCCGCGCGCTCGAGGTCGAGCATGCCCAGCTTCTCGCCCACGTCGAAGTGCTGCTTCGGCTTGAACAAGAAGTTCGGCTTCGAGCCCCACAGCTTCACCTCTTTGTTGCCGCTCGCGTCTGCCCCTTTGGGCACCGACTCGTGCGGCACGTTCGGCACGTCGTACAGCAGCTTCTCGAGCTGCTGATCGACCTCGTCGCGCTTCGTCTCGATCTCTTTGATGCTCGCGCCCAACGTCTTCAGCTCGGCCGAGCGCTCTTTCATCGCCGCCGGGTTCGTCTTGGCGAGCGCCTTCATCTCTTCGTTCGCCTTGTTGCGCTGCGCCAGCAGCGCCTCGAGCTCGACGTAGACCTTCTTGCGGTCTTCGAAGAGCGCCTTGAACGGCCCCAGGTCGAGGTTGCCGCCACGGTCTGCCAGGCGCGGCACCCAGGTGTCGTAGTTCTTCGCCAGCTCCTTCAGGTCCAGCACTTCAGCGGTCTCCTTGTTTGAGGTCGAAGATGATCTCGTTCACTTCTTTTTTCATCTTCGGGTCCTCGTTCAGCTTCAAGAACTCTTCGAAGGCCGAGATGGCCTCCTTGTCTTGATCTTTGTCTTTCAGCACGAACCCCAGCTGGTACCAGCTCATCGCGTCGGCCGGGTCGGCCTGCACCGCCTTGCGGTACCACGTGATCGCCTCGGCCAGCTTCTTCTTCTCGACGTACGCCGCCGCCAGCTTCGGGTACACCTCTTTGAAGCCCGGCTCGGCGCCCAGCGCCTTCAGGTACGCCTCGATCGCCTTCTGCCACTGCGCCGCCTGCGCCTGCGCCTCGCCGATCGCCGCCCAGATGCGCGTGCGCGCCGGGTCGGCCTCGAGCGCCTTGTCGTAGAACGCGATCGCGTCTTTCGCCTTGTTCCGCTCGAGCGCGTTTTTGCCCAGCGCCTCGAGCACGTCGGCGTACTTCGGCTCGAGCGCGAGCGCCGCCTTCCACTCGTCGAGCGCCTCGTTGCCCTTGCGCGCGTCCATGTAGATGTTGCCGAGCTCGTAGTGAAACTCGGGCCGCCGCGGCGCGTGGTCGATCGCCTTCTTCATCAGCTCGATCGCCTGCGTGTACTCAGACCGCTTGCGCTTCACCTTCGCCATGTAGAAGTTCGCGTCGGCGTTGCCGGGCTCTTTCTGCAGCGCGTTGCCGAGCAGGTTCGCCGTCGCCGCGTCGAGGTCGCCCTTCT
>JAEUJP010000188.1 GCA_016793725.1 Myxococcaceae bacterium
CGAAGGGCAGCTTCTCGAGCAGGCCGGTGAGCGGCGCGCCGAGGCCGGTCGAGACGGTCGCGGCGAGCATCGGGTGCACCGGCGGCACCTCGAGAAAGAAGCCCACCTTGCCTGGCCCGCGATCGACGAACTGGTGCGAGTACACCGACTGCGGCGCGCCCGAGTACGCGTTCACCGGCTCGTCGAACAGCGCCATCATCACGACGACGGGGTGCAGCCAGGTGCGGCGCCCCACCCGACCTTCGGCGTCGAGCCCCGAGCGCAAGAGCAGCGCGGGCGAGTTCACGGCGCCGCCGCAGACCGCGGTGACCTTCGCCTTCACGCTGAACGTGCGGCCCGAGCGCCGGTCGGTCTTCGGGTCGATGACGTCGGCGACGACGCGCGAGATGCGGCGGCCCACCGTCTCGAGCCTCCGCACCGAGACGTTCGCGTACAGGCGCAGGCCCTTCTCGACGGCGTCGGGCAGCACGGTGACGAGCATCGACTGCTTGGCGTCGATGGGGCACCCCAGGCCGCAGTAGCCGAGGTTCGCGCAGCCGTGCACGTTGCGGCGAATGAGGCCGCGCTCGTAGCCGAGCCTGCCGAGCCCTTCCCACAGAATGCGGTTGTTGCGGTTGATGAGCGCTTCGGGCCACTCGGCGATGTGGAGGCGCTTCTCGGCGGCGGCCCAGTGTGGGTCGAGCGTCTCGGGCGTGAGGGCGTCGCAGCCGTGCTGCTCGCGCCAGATCTTCAGAATGCGGTCGGGGGTGCGAAACGAGCTGCACCAGTTGACGGTGGTCGAGCCGCCGACGCTGCGGCCCTGCAGCATGGTGATGGCGAGGTCATCGGTCGTGCGGTTGCCGAGCTCCTGGTAGAGCTTGGGGTACATGTTCGCCTCGGTCAGGTCGAACTCGGCGCGTGTGTGGTAGCCGCCCTCTTCGAGCATGACGACGTCGAGGCCCTTCGCGCACAGCTCGTGGGCGAGCCAGGCGCCGCCGCTGCCCGAGCCGATGATGCAGACGTCGCACTCGAGCGCGGTGTCTTTCTCGAGCAGCTGGTCGCCCGTGGTGATCTTGCCGGGGGTCACTCAGGGCTCCACCCAGACGCCGGGGCCGGGCGGGCGCGGCTCGCCGCCGCCCTTCCACACCGGGGCGTTCGGGTCGTGAAACGCCTTCGGGGGGCCGCTGTAGCCGACAGAGGCCCAGGTCTTGGGGTTGCCCCAGTAGACGGCGGTGACGAGCGAGCGCAGGGCGAGGTAGCCGGTGCGGCGCAGCACGAAGCGGCTGGTGGCCCACTCGTGCAGCACCAGGTCTTGCTCTTCGGGCGCGAGCTTCGAGAACGGGGTGATGCGGCCTCCGAGCAGAACGCCGGCGAGGGCGTTCTCGAACAGCTCGAGCAGCTGGCGCACCTCGACCTGGCTGGTCTCGTCGGCCTGGGCGAGCACGCGGTCGCACCCTGCGGCGACGTCGAGCGCGTCGGCGGTGGGGGCGCCGGGCTTCGGGGTGACGATGCGGCGGGCGATGGCGACGAGCGCGGCGTACTCGCGAGCGCCGAGCACCTTCAGGCCGCCCGCCGGCAGGGTTACCGGCTCGCTACGGCGCAGCGCGAGGCCGAGGGCACCGCCGCCGAACGTCAGCAGCGCGCCGCCAAAAATACCGCGCTTGATGAGCGAGCGGCGTGTGATCATGCGGGTTAGACCGTACACCCATCCAAGGCTTCGGAAAGCGCCCATGTCTCGTTCACTCGCGATGATTCTCGCCGGTGGAGCCGGCACCCGCCTCGAGCCGTTGACCCGAGAGCGTGCCAAGCCCGCCGTGCCGTTCGGTGGCCGTTACCGCATCATCGACTTCTGCCTCAGCAACTTCGTCAACTCCGGCGTCTACAAGATGAAGGTGCTGACGCAGTACAAGTCGGACTCGCTGAACAACCACCTGAGCCGCGCCTGGCGAATGACGGCGTTTCTCGGGCACTACTGCGAGTCGGTGCCGGCGCAGATGCGCACGGGCACCGACTGGTACCGGGGCAGCGCCGACGCCATCTGGCAGAACCTGAACCTCATCACCGACGAGGGGCCCGAGCGCGTGTTCGTGTTCGGCGCCGACCACGTCTACCAGATGGACGTTCGCCAGATGGAGGCCTTTCACCTCGAGATGAAGGCGGCGTGCACGGTGGCGGCGATACCGGTGCCGATCGAAGAAGGCGATCAGTTCGGCATCATCGCGGTCGACGACAACTGGCGGGTGACGAGCTTTCTCGAGAAGCCGAAGAACCCGCCGCACATGCCAGGCAACCCGAAGATGTGCCTGGCGTCGATGGGCAACTACCTGTTCGAGACCGACACGCTGGTGACCGAGGTGACGAACGACGCGAAGAACGAGTCGTCGTCGCACGACTTCGGCAAGTCGATTCTGGCGGGGCTGCACACGCGGGCGCCCGTGTACGCGTACGACTTCGCGCGCAACGTGGTGCCGGGCCAGGGTCAGCGCGAGCGCGGCTACTGGCGCGACGTCGGTACGCTCGACGCGTACTACCAGTGCAACATGGACCTCGTCGGCGTCGAGCCGATCTTCAACTTCTACAACCAGCAGTGGCCGATTCTGTCGAGCAACCCGAACCTGCCTCCGGCGAAGTTCGTGTTCGGCGACTACGAGCACGGGCGCGTGGGGCACGCGACCGACTCGCTGGTGTGCGAGGGCTGCATCATCTCGGGCGGGCACGTGAACCGGTCGGTGCTGTCACCGCGGGTGCGCGTGAACTCGTACTCGCAGGTGCACGAGTCGGTGCTGCTCGAGAACGTCGAGGTGGGCCGGCACGCGGTCGTGCGGCGTGCGATCGTCGACAAGAACGTCGTGATTCCGCCTGGCGCGAAGATCGGCGTCGACCCCGTGGCAGACCGCAAGCGCTTCACGGTCACCGAGAGCGGCATCGTCGTGATCCCCAAGGGCGCGCGGGTCGAGTAGCGCCGCTCAGAGGTGCGACGTCAACGTCAACGTCGTGACGTTCACGTTCACGTTCAGGTTCACGTTCGGCTTGGGTGCCCTTACGCCGGCTTCTTCACCGCCGTGAGCTTGCGATGAAACGCCGACATGGTCGCCGAGATCTCGGCGTTCACGGCCGTCAGCATGTCTTGCTTCTCTCTGAACGGCAGAAACGCGCTCTTGAAGCCCGACACCATGATGGTGGTGATGTCTTCGAGCGACAGGTCGAGCTCCTTGTGCGCCGTCCAGTACTCCTTCGTCGCCGTCGTGTCGGTGATGAGCCGGTTGTCGGTGTTGATCGTCACCCGCAGCCCGTAGTCGAAGTAGAACTTCAGCGGGTGTGACTTGAGGTTCTCGACCGCGCCGGTCTGCACGTTCGACGTCGGGCACACCTCGAGCGGTATGCGGTGGTCGTTGATGTAGTTGAGCAGGTCGCCGTCTTCGCGCAGCCGCGTGCCGTGGCCGATGCGGTGCGCGCCGAGAAAGTGAATCGCCTGCGCGATCGACTCGGGGCCGTAGGCCTCGCCGGCGTGCGCGGTGCAGTTCACGTTGTTCTTCAAGATCAGCTGAAACGCGTCGCGGTGGTCTTTCGCCGGGAAGTTCAGCTCTGCGCCCGCGAGGTCGAAGCCGATCACGCCGCGGTTCTTGTACGCCACGCACAGCTCGGCGAGCCGCACCGACGTCTCGGGGTTCATGTGCCGAATGCCGCACACGATCACGCCACACTTGATGCCCGTCTCGCGCTTCGCCACCCGCAGGCCCTCGAGCACCGAGTCGACGATCGTCGTCATGCGCAGCCCGCGCTGCTGGTGCAGCGCCGGCGAGTACCGCACCTCGAGGTACCGCACGTTTTCGCTCGCCGCGTCGATCGCCAGCTCGTACGCCGACCGGTACAGCGACTCGGCCGTCTGCAGCACCGAGAGCGTCACGTCGAACGCCACCAGGTAGTCTTCGAGGCTCTTGCACACCTCGCCCATGTGAATCGCCTTCGCGAGCCCGTCGGTCGTGTCGGCCGGCAGCTTCACCTTCTGCTGCTCGGCGAGCTCGAGAATGGTCTTCAGCCGCATCGAGCCATCGAGGTGGCAGTGCAGGTCGGTCTTCGGCAGGGCCTTCAGCAGCTCTTCCGTCACCTCGATGCGCGGCACGTCGATGTTGGGAGGCGAGCTCGGGGGCCGGGCAGTCGAGGGTATACCCATGGACTCGGGAATCTCGTCGTCACGAATCGAAGACATGGTGACATCATTGCTACGTGCCGAGCGCCCTCGCAAACCTATCGCTCGTGGGCCTGTTGCTCGCTGTAGCGTGCCGCTCATCGGCCGAGCGGGTCTTCGAGGTCGTCGGCAGTGCCCCGGCCTTCGTCGGGCTCGTCGAGACCCCGGCGTGCGCCATCAGCGTGAACGATCTCGGCGCAGCCGTGTGCATCGACGCGGCCGGGCAGACCCCCTGGCGCGCCGAGGTCTGTCACCCCGTGCGGCACCGCCCGACCATCATCGGTGGCACGCTCTGGGTCGCGTGCGAGAACGGCGAGTGGCACGGCGTCGACGTGAAGAGCGGCAAGCCGAGGTGGAAGCAGCCTGGCCGGCGGGTGCCGATCTCGGGCCTCGCCAGCGACGGCCTGCGCGGCTTCGTGGCCGGTGACGGCGGCGTCGTCGAGGTCATCGACGAGACCGGCGCCACGCAGTGGAGCGTGCGAGGCGGGCCTCGGCTCGCGGCTGGCGGCGATGTGCTCGCCGTGGCCAGCCTCGACGGAGGTCTCGCCGTCTTCGATGCCACCCATGGCGGTGCGCTGTGGGCCGACGAGAAGGCGGTCGTCGCCCTCGCCGGCACCGACGGGGTCGTGCTCGCGGCTCGTGCAGCGGGTGATGTCGTCGCCTGGGACACGAAGACCGGCGCGCCCAGGTGGGGCGTCACGCTCGGCGCCATCGTGCCCGACTCACTCAGCGTCGAAGGTGAGCGCATCTGGGTCGGGCTGGCGTCGCGCGAGGTCGTCGAGCTCTCGGCCGTCGGAGGCGCCGAGAAGGGCCGGTTCCGCCTTACGGGTCTGCTCGCAGCTCCCGTGCACGCCGGTGTCGCTTCCGTCTCGGGGCGTGACGGTTGTGCGGTGGTGCTCGCGACGGGCCAGAACGTCTGCGCCGACCACGCGCTGCGCGGCTCTGCCGTTCTGCTCGACGGCGTCTTGTTGCTCGGGCCCCGTGACGGTCGCGTGCTCGGTTTTCGACCGCGCCGCTCGCCCTGACCCGGCTACGCGCGCCGCGCCTTGAGCCGCGCGAACATGGTGTCGACCGTGTAGTAGGTCACCACCACCTGCGCCGCCTGAATGCGCGCGCCGGCGTGCAGGCGCACCGGCTCTTTTCCCAGCTTGCGCCCGTCGATCAGCGACCCGTTGCGGCTGCCGACGTCGAACACCCACCAGTGGTGGTCATCGAAGCTGAACGACAGGTGGTGCGACGACAGCGTGCGGTCGTCGATCACCACGTCGCAGCTCGCGCGCCCCAGCGTGACGTCTTTTTTGTCGCGCTTCGGCTCGAGTGCGATGACCAGCGACTCGCCCGAGCTCGGCTCTTCGGCGACGGCGCCCGACCCCATCTTCGGCAGCCCCATCACCGTCTCGAGGTTCGCGCGCGCGGGGCGCCACTGGCCGGGCTCCCAGACGAGCCAGTCGAACGGGCACAGCCGCTTCAGGGCTTCGACACCACCGGCCTGGACCTTGAGCGTCAACGCCGAGATCAGCCAGCTGCGCATCGGTACGGCGAACTCTACAGCGCCGTCAGATAGCGAGCGATGATCGTCTTCTTTTCGCCGTTCTCGAACCGCACCGTCACCACGGCGTTGGGGCCCTGGCCGCGGGTCGCCTCGATGACGCCGCGGCCCCAGCTCGAGTGCATGACGCGCTGGCCGGTGGGGTCGCCGCCGAAGTCGCTCGACTGATCATAGCTGCGGTCGACCGTGGGCCCGTCGCTCGGGTCGTAGCCGTAGCGGCGCGGCTTCGCCGCGGGTCTCGGGGCAACCGGCATGTCCTGGGGAAACTCGAAAAGCTCGCGCGGCACTTCGGACAAGAAGCGCGACGGCGCGTTCATCTTCAGCTCACCGAACAGCGTGCGCTGCTGTGCGAGCGAGCAGTACAGCCGGCGCCGCGCGCGCGTGAAGCCGACGTAGCAGAGGCGCCGCTCTTCCGACATGTCCTCCTCGGTCGCTTCGGGCCCGGTCGAGCGCCGGCTGGGGAAGATCTCTTCTTCCATGCCCGTGATGAAGACCGCGTCGAACTCGAGGCCCTTCGCCGCGTGCAGCGTCATCAGCGAGACGCGCCCGTCGGCGACCTCGCCGTCGGCCTCACCCACCAGCGAGATCTGCTCGAGAAACGCCTGCAGCGGCGGCGCGACGGCGAGCGGCTCCTCACCTGGAGCTTCTGGCGCCGGCGGCCCCGCTTCGGCGCGCTGCTTGTCGAACTCGCGCGTCGCCGTCAGGAGCTCGAGGAGGTTCTCTGCCCTGCCCCGCGCCTCTTCGGTGCCCTCGTTCTTGAGCGTCTCGACGAGCCCGGTCTGCTCGAGCATGTACTTCGTCGCGTCGGTCGCGTTCGTCGCGGTCGCCCCGAACTTCACCAGCCGGTCGGCGAGCTCGCGAAACGCGATCAGCCGCTTCACCGCGCCCGAGTTGAGGCCGTTCACGCGCTCGGGCCACTCGATGACCTCGAACACCGACCGGCCGGTCGCCGACGCGTGCTCGAGCACCCGCTCGACCGTGGTGTCGCCGATGCCGCGCGCAGGCGTGTTGATGACGCGCAAGAGGTCGGCGTCGGACTTCGGGTTCACCATCAGCCGCAGGTACGCCGACGCGTCGCGCACCTCGGCGCGGTCGTAGAAGCTGCGGCCCGACACCAGCGTGTACGGCACGCGCGCGAGGCGCAGCGCCTCTTCGAGCACGCGGCTCTGCGCGTTCGTTCGGTAGAAGACCGCCATCGAGCCGTAGTCGGTGATGCCCTCGATGCGCAGCCGGTTGAGGCGGCGCGCGACCTCTTGCGCCTCGTCGCGCTCGCTGCGGTGAATCAACAGCTGGAGCTGCTCGCCCTTCGGCCGGTCGCTCCACAACTTCTTGTCGAGGCGGCGGCGGTTCTTCGAGATGACGGCGTGCGCGGCCTCGAGAATGTTCTGGTCGGACCGGTAGTTCTGCTCGAGCTTGACGACCTTGGCGCCCTGGTAGTCCTTCGGGAACCCGAGGATGTTGTCGACCTCGGCGCCGCGCCACCGGTAGATGCTCTGGTCGTCGTCGCCGACCACGACGAGGTTCGACGCTGGCGGAGCGAGCAGTCGCAGCAGCTGGTACTGCACCGCGTTGGTGTCTTGAAACTCGTCGACCATCACGTGCTGAAAGCGGCGCTGGTAGCGCACGCGCAGCTCGGCGTCGCGCGAGAGCAGGTCGACGAGCAGCAGCAAGAGGTCGCCGAAGTCGACGGCGTCGGCCGCGCGCAGGGTGCGCTGGTACTCGCGGTAGACGCGCTGCACCGACTCGGCGCGCGGGTCGGCGGGGCGCATCTGGTCGGGCAGCCGGCCCGCGTTCTTCTCGGCGTCGATGCGTGAGAGAAAGTCGCGCGCGTTGCCTTCGATGCCGAGCTTCGCGGCGGCGCGCTTCACGATCTTCAGTTGATCGTCGTCGTCGTAGATGACGAACTGCTTCGACAGCCCCGCGGCCTCGGCGTGGCGGCGCAGCAGAATCGCCGACGCCGAGTGAAAGGTCGACACGAACGGCTTGTCGGGGCTCGGCGGTATGAGCTGCGCGACGCGCTCTTTCATCTCGCGCGCGGCCTTGTTCGTGAACGTCATCGCCAAGATCTGCCAGGCCGCGACCTCTCTCGCGCGAATCAGGTATGCGATGCGGCGGGTGATGACGCGCGTCTTGCCCGAGCCCGCGCCCGAGAGCACGAGCATGGGCCCGCCCTCGTGCTGCACGGCGTCGAGCTGCGGTTCGTTGAGGCCTGCGAGCAAGTCTTCCACTGCGAGCTCGCTGATACCGCGGATCAAGGCGCGGGGCACCCGTTGCCGGCGCCGTTGCCGCTCGCGTTCGGGCTCGTCGCGAACCCGCCCGCCT
>JAEUJP010000258.1 GCA_016793725.1 Myxococcaceae bacterium
GGCCGCCACCAGCTGGCCCTTGTCGAGCACGGCGGTGGCGTCGCAGAGCTCTTCGAGCTCCTGCAGGTTGTGGCTCGACACCACGAGCGTGGCCTTGCCCTTCGTCTCACGAATGATCTGCCGCACCACGGCGGCGATCTTCGGGTCGAGCCCCGCCGTCGGCTCGTCGAGCATCACCACCGGAGGGCTGCCCATCAGCGCCTGCGCCATCGCCACGCGCTTCGCCATGCCGTGCGACAGCGCGCCGCACTGCACCGCCCAGGTCTCGGGCAGGCCGACGCGCTCGAGCGCCGCCCTCGCCTCGGCTTCAGGCTTCTCGAGCGACGACAGCCGCCCGAGGTACGTCAAGAACGCGCCCACGGGCCACGTCGCGGGCAAGAGCGCGTCTTGCGGCAGCACGCCGACCTTGCGCTTCAGCGCGCCCGGCTTCGACGGCTCTTCACCCAGAATGCGGAGCAACCCCGACGTCGGGTGCAGAAAGCCGCACATCATCGAGAACGTCGTCGTCTTGCCGGCGCCGTTCGGGCCGATGAGGCCGTAGCACTGGCCCTTCTGCACGTCGAAGCTGACGTCGTTCACCGCGACCTTGGGGCCGAAGTGTTTGCTGACGTGGCGCAGCTCGATGGCGACGTCGCTGGCGCTCATACGTCCCTCGTGCGGAGCACCAGGTACGACGCAGCGAGAAACACCATCGCAAAGCCGAGGTGGGCGGCACCGGCGGCGGTGAAGCGCTGCCAGCTGGGGTGAATGAGGTCGGGCGCGTAGTTCCACACCGAGAGGTAGCGCGCGTAGGCGACCACCGACTCGGTCTTGTACGACGAGAGCGACATGCCGCTGACCGCCTGCCCGGGAATCTGGAAGATGTTGCCGACCAGCGCGACCGCCCAGATGAGAAAGAGAATGATCATGTTCAGCACCAGGCTGACGGCCGGCTGCTTGAACATCGAGCTGCACATCGACGCGAGCGCCATGTACGCGATCGAGAACACCACCGCGACGAGCCACAGCTTCACGAACGTGCCGGCCGCCTTGCCCGCCGTGAAGTCGGGGTCGACGAACAGCGACACCCCGATCATCATCGCCACGCAGACGAACGTCAGCAGCCCGAGCACGCTGGTCTGCGCGAGAAACTTGCCGACCACCAGCGACGAGCGCCTCACCCGCACGGCGAGGTACCGAATCGACTTGGTGCTGATCTCACCGCTGATCTGGTCGAAGCCGATGAGCGTGATGAACAGCGGCAGGAAGATGAGGGTCAGCTTGAAGACGATCAGCAGCATGAACGGCAGCGCCAGCAGCATCTCGGCCAGCGCCGTGTCGTCTTCGGCGAACAGCGTGGTGATCGCGAGCTTCTTGAACCCCGACGTGTTCGTCGACTTCGCCCGCTGCTCGGCCACCTTCTTCGGGTCGAGGTCGTCTTTGAACGGCGACTTCTCGATCTCTTCGTCGAACTTGCGGCCCTGGCTCTCGGTCGCCGTGTACGAGGCGACGCCGGTGATGCCGAGCAGCAGCGCCGTGAACAGCAAGAACAAGAGCAGCAGCACCACGGCGCGCCCCGACTGCAGAGCGCGCACGAGCTCACCGCGCCAGATGATGCCGATCTCGGTCAGGCCGTCCACTTGAGGGCCGGCCTATACCACCTGCTCGAGCTTGATGAGGCCCTTCTCGAGAAACCCTGCCACGTGGGCCAACGCATCGAGCTCGCGCAGCGGCGACACCGAGATGATCGCCGAGAGCAGGCGCTTGCCGTCCATTCGTGAGAGCAGGTACCGCTCTTGCGCCGACAGCGACATGGCCCGAATCGCGGGCCCGTCGACGCGCACCTTCGGCACCTTCTTCACGCCCAGCAGCTCTTTGCGCAGGGCCACCAGCCACTTCTCTTCGATCTGCCGCGCGAGCGCCTGGGCCTCGGGCGCGGGCTTGATCGTGTGCGACCGCCGGGCGAGCGCCAGCGCGTCACGCAGGTTGCCCTGGGCGAAGAACGTGCGCGCGTTGTCGAGCATCTCTTCGGTCGAGGGCTCGTCTTTCTCGTCGAGGCCCTCGGTGTTGTCGTCGATCGACAGCTCGATCGAGATCTCTTCGTCGATCTGCACGGCGCCCAGCGAGTGCAGCGCATAGAGCCGCTGGTAGAGAAAGAAGTCTGTCGCGTGCAGCGCGAGAATGATCTCGTCGATGGTCTTGCCGAGCTCGACCTGGTGCAGCAGCCGGTCGTCGAGCGAGTCGGGCTTCGGCACCTCGGCGAGCAGCGAGCGGTCGACCGTCAGGTGCAGCTTCCCCGACGTGAAGACGGCGCGCATCTTCTGCCACATCTTGTCGCGCAGCTCGCTCTCTTGGTGAACGTCGAGCAGCGGCACGCGCAGCTCGACGCCCTGGGGCAGCTCGGGCACCTTGTCGGACTCGAAGGCGAAGGTGCCCGACTCCCACTGAAACGCTTCGAGCAGTGTCTCGCGCGTCTTCAGGTTGATCGCGTTCGTGACCTGCGGCTCTTTCACCGCGCCGATCATCACGAGAATCTTGCCGAGAAAGATGCGCGTCTCGCGCTGCGTCTCGTACGCGCGGTGAAACTGCTCTTCGGTGATGTGCCCCAGGTTGATGAGAAACTGGCCGAGGTACTCGCGCGGCTCGTTCGAGCTCGCGTTGATGACGTCGCCCGCCACGATCACGATCTGCTTGCGAATGACGCCGTGCTCGAGGTTGAGGGTGCCCGTCGACCTGCGGTTGCCCAGGTAGACGACGAGATCTTTCAACGGCATCGTGGCGAGGTCGCCGTACAGCCCCTTCATGCAAGTCACCTTCTACACCAAGGCCGGTTGCCCCCTCTGTGAAGAAGCAGAGGAGCTGCTCGACGAAGCGAGAGATCATCTGCCGCTCGAGATCGAAAAGCTCGACATTCTGCGTGACGACGCGCTCTTCCAGCGGTACCGCTACCGGGTGCCGGTGATACGGGTTGGTAACACCGACGTGCTGGAGCTGAAGTTCACGCTCGACGAACTGCTCAGAGTGCTCTCGAAATGACCGAAGACCCCGCATCGTTTGCCGCGTTTCGCACCGTTCCCCGCACCGGCGTCATCTACGCCACGACCGAGGCGACCCGCCTCGGGTTCAGCCAGAAAGACCCGCAGTGGTGCAACCTGGGTCAGGGCCAGCCCGAGACGGGAGCGCTGCCGGGCGCTCCGCCGCGGGTGGCGACCGTGGCCGTCGACGTCGACGACATCGAGTACGCGCCGGTCGCCGGCATCTGGGAGCTCCGCGAGGCGATCGCCGCGCTCTACAACCGTCTCTTTCGCAAGGGCTTCAAGAGCCAGTACACGGCCGAAAACGTCGCCATCTCGGGCGGCGGTCGCGCGGCGCTGACGCGTGCGGCTGCGGCGCTGGGGCACGTGAACCTCGGGCACTTCTTGCCCGACTACACGGCGTACGAAGAGCTGCTCGACGTCTTCAAGGCGTTCACCTCGATACCGATTCTGCTCGAGGGCGACCGGGGCTACGCGTTCACGGTCGACGAGCTGCGGCGCGAGGTGCAGGGGCGGGGGCTGTCGGCGCTGCTCTTGTCGAACCCGTGCAACCCGACGGGCAAGGCGATCGTGGGCAGAGAGCTCGACGCGTGGGTGCGAACGGGGCGCGAGCTCGACTGCACGATGTTGTTCGACGAGTTCTACTCACACTATCTGTGGAACGTGACACCCGGAGCGCTGCCGGTCGAGAGCGCGGCGCGCTACGTCGAAGACGTGAACCGCGACCCGGTGGTCATCTTCGACGGGCTGACGAAGAACTGGCGGTACCCGGGGTGGCGCATCACGTGGACGATCGCTCCGAAGCCGGTGATCGACGCGGTGGCGTCGGCGGGCAGCTTTCTCGATGGCGGCGGCGGGCGGCCGATTCAGCGCGCGGCGCTGCCGCTGCTCGAGCCGGCGGCGGTCGAGGCCGAGACGAAGGCGATTCACGCGACGTTCCGCGACAAGAGAGATCTGATGCTCTCGCGGCTGCAGCGGCTCGGCGTGCGCGTCGACCGGGCGCCCGACGGCACGTTCTACATCTGGGGCAACGTGGCGAACCTGCCCGGCAAGCTGAGCGACGGCATGGGCTTCTTTCGCGCGGCGCTCGAGAAGAAGGTGATCGTGGTGCCCGGCGAGTTCTTCGACGTGAACCCCGGCAAGCGGCGCAGCGCACGCGCGTCGCGGTTCAGGCAGTACGTGCGGTTCTCATTCGGGCCGGGGAAGCAGACGCTCGAGACCGCGCTGGGGCGGCTCGAAGAGCTGGTCACCGAGCACATGAAGTAGCGCTCAGCGCACGACGCTCATCGCGCACAGCGCCAGCGCCACCGCCCCGAGCACACCGCCGGTGATGAACCCACCCAGCTTCTTGTTGTGAAACGACCGGGTCAGCTGCTCCTCGCTCTGATCCGACACGATGAAGAGATCGCCACCCTTGTCGATCACCGCGCCGCCGCCGCCGTCGTGCTGCGCGGTGCCGAGCACGTACATCTCGTCACCGACCTCGAGGTACGTCTCGGTGTAGCGCAGCGTGCGGTTGAACAAGAACCCTTGAGAGCTGTGCCCGTACGACGACAGCGTCGCCTCGAGCTCGGGCGTCGCGTCTTTCAAGAACCCCGACTTCGCGTGCGCGTCGGGCTTCAAGATGAGGTCTGCCGCCAGCAGGTTCACCTCGACGTGCGCCTGGCTCGCGTCTTCGATCAAGAGCCCGCAGCACTGCTTGTCGTCGATGCGGGTCTCCCAGTACGTGTTCTTGCCGCGGCGCACCTGCTCCTCGACGTGAAAGCGGTAGTACACGCACTGCACCTTCGCGAGCGGGCTGGTCAAAAGACCCGTCTTGCCCTTCACCCTGCCCTTCACCTCGACGAACCCGTCACGCACGTTGCGGCACGGCGTCGTCGGCGTGTCTTCGATGCGCTTCGCCTTCAGCATGCTCGAGCGCCCCCACCACAAGAACGCCAGCGCGATGAGCAGAATGACGCCGCCTGCGATCAGAAAACCAGGCTGGAAGTACACGCGCGTTTCCCTCTTAAAGAGTCGTGTTCGACAGCTTCAGCACCGCCTGCAGCTCCTTCTCGGTCAGCGCTCCGACCGACAAGCGGCCCATGCGCACCACCGAGATGTTCTTCGTCGCCGCCTTCTCTTTCAACGTCGCGAGCGTCACCGGCTCGGCCAGCGCCTTCACCGGGCCCAGCTCGACGTCTTCACCCTCTGCGCGCAGCACCTTGGCGATGCCGACCACGGCCTTGTCTTTGCCCGTGTGATAGAAAAGCGCCACGTCGCCCGGCTTCATCGAGGTCAGGTTCTTGCGCGCGACCGGGTTCTTGATGCCCGTCCACGCGGTGCGCTTCTCTTCGACGAGTTGCGAGAACGTGTACTCCGTCGGCTCAGACTTGATGATCCAGTACGCCATCAGGCCGCGATGGTGTTGAGGTCGGCGTCTTTCCACACCGTCACGATCGAGCCCTCGACCTCGGCGCGGTACCCCACCGGGCAGCGCGCCGCGATCTGCTCGGCCGTCGACGACGAAGGTGTGCCCTTCGGCAGCGACAGCAGCGCCCGCCGCGTGTCGACCTTCATCGTCACCAGGCACTGGCTGCCCGTCGGGCCCACCAGCTCGAAGCGGTTCTCGTCGAGCCTGCGAATGCGCTGCCGCAGGTCGGTCGTGAACAGCTGCACCGACGGCAGCCGCGCCGCCGGCACCAGCGTCTCGGTGAGCTGAACGAAGAGGCCGTCATCGCGCTCGGTCGCGTGCGCGTGCACGCCGCGCGGCAGGTTGCGCTCGAGCGCCCGAAACGCATCGCGCGCCGAGCTGTGCTGCGCGAGCGGCGCCGAAGCATCACCGCGGCGGCTCTCGAGCCGCAGGCCCGGGTCACGGTGCGTCGGCACCTCACCCGTCATCAGGAACTTGCCGAGCCCCCGCGACTGCACCGAGAACAGCGGCTCTTCGCTGAACAGCCGGAACACACCTGGGAGCGCTTGGATCATGGCCTATGCTGCGGCGCGCCATACCACACGACCGAGGAGCGATGCATGCCGCGCAGCCTGTGGGGCTGGGGAGACGAATCACAACAGCTCGACCTCGGCGAGACCGCCGCTCGCGTCGCGCCCCTCGTCGGTGAGCTCACCCCCGAGCCCGCCCCCGCCGAACCCCGCGTCGCCGCCCCGAGACTCCCGATTCCCCAAGAATGGCGGGCCTTTACGAACGCCGATGACCTCGACCGCGCGGCCCACGCCTGGGGCAAGTCGTACACCGACCGCGTGCGCGGCTTTCGCGGCGACTTCTCGGCCGCCCCCGACGCCGTGGCGCGCCCGCGTGACGAGCGCGAGCTGACCGCCGTGCTCGAGGTCGCCGAGCGCGAGGGGTGGTCGGTGACGCCGTTCGGCGGCGGCTCGAGCGTCGTCGCCGGCGTCGAGGCGAGGCTCGGCCCCGGTCACCGCGCCGCCCTCTCGTTGGATCTCGCAAGGCTCGACCGCGTGCTCGAGGTCGACGACGTCTCGCGTGCGGCCCGCATTCAGGCCGGGGTCTTCGGGCCCGCGCTCGAAGAGCAGCTCCAGGCCAGGGGCTTCACGCTGCGCCACTTTCCCCAGTCGTTCGAGTTCTCGACGTTGGGCGGCTGGGTCGCGACCCGCGCCGGCGGTCACTTCGCCACGCTGTACACACACATCGACGAGCTCGTGCAGG
>JAEUJP010000245.1 GCA_016793725.1 Myxococcaceae bacterium
GCAGATGGATCAGATGCCCAGAACCGGCATCTACGCCGAGCTGCGCAGAGAGCTCATGGCGCAGGTCATTCTCGAAGAGGACTATCGCCGCGAGAACCAGCTCCGCTCGATCATCAGCCCGACCGGCGACAACGAAGAGTACACACACCGCATCGGCCTCTTGAAGAAGTTCTGCATGAACATTCTCTTTCTCAAGGTTCAGCGGTCGGCCGGCCGCCGCAACTGGGAAGAGGTCATCTTCGCCGTGGCCGCGGGGCTCGCCATGGCGTTCGCGACCGCCGTCGCCTTCGTCGCGCAGAGCCGCATGCCGCAGGTGTCGCTCAACTTCGCGATCATTCTCGTCGTCGGCTACATGTTCAAAGACCGCATCAAAGAGGGCGCCCGCCGCGTTCTGTCGATGTACATGTCGAAGTTTTTGCCCGATCGCACGACGCGCATCGTCGACCCGGTCACCAAAGAAGACGTCGGGGTGTGCCGCGAGAAGATCGACTACGGGGCGGCGGTCAAGGTGCCCGACGAGATCGAGAAGCTGCGCCGGGTCGACGACTTCATCGCGGTGGCGTCGGGCGAGGTGAGCGAGACCGTCATTCGGTACCAGAAGAAGATCGTGCTCGACTCCGAGATGATGCCGAAGCTCGGCGACGGCTTCGTCACGGGCGTCACCGACATCATTCGCCTGAACGTCGACCGCATGCTGCGCGACATGGACGACCCCGAGTCGGCCCTCGAGTACGTCGACCTCGAAGACTTCAGCGTCGGCAAGGTGAAGGCGGCGAAGAGCTACCAGGTCGACCTCGCGTTTCGCTTCATGGTCGACGACGGTGACCACAAGAGCTCGCGGTTTCAGCTGGTGCGGCTCGTGCTCGACCGCAACGGCATCAAGCGCATGCTCCGTTTCGACGCGCCGCGCCCCGTGGTTTCGGTGTAGAGGCCTGCCCCGTGCCGCAGCTGAACGATCACCGCCACCGCATCAAGCCCGACTGGGCAGCTTCCCTGCGCGCGGTGCTCGACGCCGCCCGCCTCGCCGGGTCGACCGGGGTGCTCGCGTTCGATCTCGACTCGACCGTGTTCGACAACCGGCCGCGGCAGGCGCGCATCATTCGCGAGTTCGGCGCGCAGGCGAAGCTCGCCGCGCTCACGAGGTGCGCGCCCGAGCACTTCGTCTCGGGGTGGGACCTGAAGGCGGCCATGGTCGCCTGCGGCCTCTCAGAAGACGAGGCCGAGGCCCGCTACAAAGACACGAAGGCGTTCTGGGCCTCGCGGTTCTTCACCTCCGAGTACTGCGTCGACGACGTGGCGATCGCCGGCGCGCCCGAGTTTCTGAAGGCCTGCGTCGACACCCGCGCGCAGGTCGCCTACCTCACCGGTCGCCACGAAGAGATGCGCAGGGGCACGGTCGAGTGCCTGCAGAAGTGCGGCATGCCGGTGCCGGGCGGCAACGTGCACCTGATCATGAAGCCGACGCTGCGCGAAGACGACGACGCCTTCAAGCGGGTGGCGCACGCGCGGGTCGAGTCGATGGGCGAGCTGCTCGCCGCGTTCGACAACGAGCCCACACACGCGAACGACTACGCCACGCGCTTCCCCAGGGCGGTGGTCGTGCACCTCGCGACCGACCATTCGGGGCGAGCGGTCGACCTGATCGAGCGCGTCATCAGCGTGCCAGACTTTCGCGCCACCTGGTGACGAGCCAGTCGCCGAGCCAGGCGAGCGCGGTGCCGGTGACGGCGCCGGCGAGGTCCCACGCGACGTCGTACATCGACGGGGTGCCGTTGCCGCGCACGTCGTAGAGCTCTTTCACCACCCCGGCGATCAGCGCGAGGCCCATGCCGGTGGCGAGCCGCGCTTCGACCGGCTGACCCATCAGCCACGAGCCCGCGTAGGCCGCCGCCGCGATGCCGGTGCACGCCGTGAAGTGCAGCGCCTTGTCGCTGCCGAGCGGCTGATCTTCGGCGAGCGCCGGCGAGGCCGCGCACAGCGCCACCAGCACCACCGCGCGACGCGTCACCGCCGCCAGCGCCGAATCAGCACGACCAGCGCGAGCAACAGGCCCTCGCCGCTCGAGCAGCCGCAGCCCCCGTTGTTGCCGGTGCTCGGCGTCAGGCAGCGAAACACGCCGACCTGGTTGTCGACCGACCGGCAGATGAGCCCGCTCGGGCACTGGGTCGTCGGGCTGTTCGGGTCGCAGCTCATGCCGACCGGCTTGCAGGTCGCCGTGCCGTCGCCGTTGGGTATGCACTCGGTGTTGACCGGGCAGAGGTCGGGGTTCGGCGTGCAGTCGAGGCGGTTGGTGCCGCCGCCCGCGCCGCCGCCGCCGGTGCCCATGTTGATCGGCTGGCAGACGTTTTTCGTCGTCGAGCCGGGGAGCAGCCGGCACTCTTTCAGCACCGGGCACGCCGTCGTGTCGTTCGGGTTGCACTCGCCCGAGCACGTGCCGGCGATGCAGAGCAGGCCGTCGTTGCAGGCCGAGATGGGGCTCGAGCCGCAGGTCGCTCCTTCGCCGCCGATCTGATCGGGGCACGCGCAGACGTTGACGCCGTTGCCGACGTCGATGCACGCGTACTGGCAGGGGCCGGGCGTGACGTTGACGTTGCAGCGCTGGTAGCAGCGGCCGAGGTGGCAGGTCGCGTCGGGCCCGCACATCGTGCCGTTGCAGGCCGCGCACGTCGAGCCGGCGGGCGCGGCGGCGCAGGCGGTGACGCTGCCGAACGTCTGACAGATCTGACCGGTGGGGCAGTTCGACGCGCTCATCGAGCAGCCGGTGCGGCAGGTGCCGTTGGCGCAGACGAGGCCGTTGCGGCACGCCTGCAGGGTTGGCGTCGTGCCGCACGCCTGGCCGAGCTCGCGCACCTCGCCGGTGCAGGCGCACACGTTGGTGCCGGCGCCGGTGGCGACGCAGGCGGGGCAGGCGCCGGGCGTCGCGGGGTTGCACGACCCGTGGCAGACGCCGCCGATGCAGGTGTTGCCGTTCAAGCAGGTGGTGCCGGCGCCGCAGGCCTGGCAGACGTCGGCGCCCATGCTCGGCAGGCAGACGCCGTCGTTCGTGCCCGAGAGGGCGGTGCAGGTCTGGGCCGCAGCGCACGTCATGTTCGTGCACTGGTTGCAGGCACCGCCGCCGCCGTTGCCGCCGCAGCAGCGCCGGCAGAAGTAGGTCGAGCTCGAGCCGACGCAGAGCAGGCAGTTGTCGCAGACGCCGTGCAGCTCGCAGCGGTCGCCCTCGGCGGTCGCGGGTTCGCAGGTGGTGTTGGTGCACTTGAAGCCGGGGGTCATGCCGCAGGTGCTGCCGGTGCACTGGCCGGGGCAGCGGTAGGCTCCGTTGATCGGCTGGGGCGCGCAGACGCACGCTCCGGTGGCGCCGCACGGCATGCCGGTCGATTCCGAGAGACAGACCGAGCCGGCGGGGCAGGGCGACTGGGCCGAGCACGAGTTCGTGCACCAGCTGTGCACGCCGACGCCGACGCAGCGGCCGGTCGAGCACTCGGGGCCGTCGAGGCAGTGTTTGCAATAGTCGGAGGAAGCGGGCGGGGGCAGGCAGGCGCTGCCGGTGTCGGCGGTACGGCACGTGAGCGGCGCGACGGTGGCGCACGCGCCGGCGCTGCTGGTGCAGTCGATGGTGCAGATCTTCCCCATGGAGCCCGGGAGGCCGCGGCAGACGAGGCCGCCGGTGCACTGGCTCTGGCTGGTGCAGGGGTTGCCCTGGTTGTTGCCCGAGGTGGCGGGGTAGACGGTGCAGACGTCGTTGCGGTCGGCGGCCGCGAGGAGCCGTTTGATCTGCCCCGGCGCGAGCGACTTGTACATGACGGCGCCGGTGTCGAGGTTCGGGTTGCTCGGGTCGAGGGTGTGATCGAGGCCGAGGAAGTGGCCGGCCTCGTGGGCCATGACGCTCTCGAAGTCGAACTCCATGTCCGTCTGGTTCGTGCTGGGGCTCGTCTTCCACTTCATGTTGTTGTTCATCATCAGATCGGCTTCGCCGATCTCGCCGGTCTCGGCGTAGCTGTAGACGGTGGTGACGCCGAGGGTGTTGACGGGAAACTCCCACTCGGCGCCGGTGAGCCAGATGACGGTGTTCTTGCCGTCGGCGGCCTCGTCGACGACCGAGCCGCTGGGCGTGGTGGCGGTGCAGCCGCCCGCGCCGTTGTCGCAGACCGAGCGCCACGAGGTGCAGTTGACGCGCGACGAGGTCCAGATGGTGAAGGCCTCTTGAACGCGCGGCAGCACCTGCGTCGAGAAGCTGTTCGCCGGCATGCCGTTGATCGTGGTGTGGGCGAAGACCTGGTACTTCACGGGAATCGAGTTGGGGAACCACTTCGAGCCCGATGGCGTGGCGAGCGCGGTGGCGGCGACGAGCAGGGCCGCGGTGGCGGCAGCGCGCTTCATGGCGTCACCGCTTTGCGAAGGCGGCCGATGAGCTGCTCGGGGGTGCCGAGGTCTTCGATGCGCTCGAGGCGGCGAATCGCGGGGGCGGTCGTCGTGTGCTCGTAGAAGGCGAGGCCGCGGGTGTCGCGCTTCGCGCGCAGGTTGCCGGCGGCGTCGGGCACGAAGGTGACCTTGCCGGCGGCCATGCTGCTGACGAGCCAGATGCCGGCGGTGTCGCGGGCAGGCTCGAGAAAGAGGAGCACGTCTTCGCCGGGGGTGAAGAGCGCGGCGCCGGCGACGGTGGCGGTGAGCTTGCCGACGGTGCCGCCCTGGGTGCGCACCATGAGGGTGGAGCCCGATGAGGTGTCGCCCTTGATGACGTCGGTGACCTGGACCTCGACGAGGGTGGCGATGGAGCGCTGGGGCTTGTTGTAGGCGGGCTGGAGCTGCCCGATGCGGGCGCGGACGATGAGGGGCGAGGTCTGGGCGAGCTCTT
>JAEUJP010000310.1 GCA_016793725.1 Myxococcaceae bacterium
CTCGTGTGCGTCGGCCGGCCCCTGCGTCAGCAGCACCCGCTCGAACGCCACCGCCACCAGCGCCGCTGACGTCGGCTCGACCCCGACCCCGTGAGCCCACGCAGCCCTCAGGTTGCCGCGCTCGAGCTGGAGCTGCGCCCACCCCTCGGGCGATTCGGCCGTGCTCGCCAGCGTCGCGTAGTGCCGCACGTGCAGGAGCCGCGTGCGCGCGTCGAGCGCGGGCTCTTTCGCGAGCAGCTCGGCGGCGTACGCGCGCACGACCGTGAGCATGCCGAAGCGCGCCGTCGGCCCTGCGTCGTACGACACGAGCAGCGACGCGTCGCTGAGCGCCTGCAGCACGTCGAGCGGCTGGTACCCCGTCGGCAGGGGCAGCACCGCGCGGGCCGCGCTCGTGTCGAAGCCGCCGTCGAAGACCGATGCGGCGGCGAACGCGCTGCGCAGGTCGGGCGGCATGCGCTTCAGCGTGCGCGCGATGGCGTCGTAGACGTGGCCGAGCGCGAGCGCGCGCCCGGGCGCCGACTTCAGGTCGGTGAGCACCTCTGACGGGCCGACCGCCGCGGCGCGTGTCGCGGCGAGCTCGAGCGCGAGCGGCAGACCGTCGGTGAGCGCGGCGATCTCGCGCGCGGTGGCCGCCTCGAGCCGGCGAGACGGTGCGGCCCGCGCAAACGCGTCGGTGAACAGCGCGCTCGCGTCGTCGATGGCGAGAGGCCTCACCTCGAGCACCCGCTCGCCGGCGTCGAGCCGCTCGCGTGACGTGCACCACACCGCGGCCGATGGCGCGGCATCGCTCAGGCTCGCGACGGCGGCCGCGCCCGCAGCGCCCAGGTGCTCGAGCTCGTCGATGACCAGCACCGCGGCCGAGCGGTCGAGCGCCTCGGCGGTCTCGGCGAGCAGCACGAGCGGCTCGACGATGCCCGGCGTCACGTCGAGCGCCCGCGCGATCGCCGCGACCAGCCCCCGCGCGTCGGCCGCCACCGTCGCATCGACCCACAGCCTCTGCCTCGCCGCCGGGGTTCGCTGCAGCGCCGCCCACGCCAGCCGCGTCTTGCCGACTCCCGCCGGCCCCACGAGCACCACGAGCCGGTCGGGCCCGTCGAGCAGCTGCGCGAGCACGCCCAGCTCGGCGTCACGCCCGAACACCGGCCCCGAGACGCGTCGAATCAAGCGCGCCGTCATGCCGCCTTCACCACGTACCGAAGGGCGTCGGCGATGTCGTTCGGCACCTCTTCCTGCAAGAAGTGGCCGGCGTTCGTCGACGTGACCCGCGCGTGCGGCAGCAGGTTCTCGATGCGGCGGCGCAGCCTGCCGAGCACGGGGTCGCGTTCGCCCCACACGATGGCCGCCGGCCCCTTGAACGCCTGCGCGAAGCCCTCGATGCGCCGCAGCGGCCCCGCGCTCGGGTGCTCGAGGCTGTTCGGCACCATGCGCGCCAGCGCGAGCGGCGCGATGCGGTCGGCCCGCTCGCGCAGCGGCCACGTGTAGCCTCGCGCCACGTCGCCCGAGATGCTGTGCCGGTCACCCTGCGCACGCCCGAGCATGCTCTGCGGGAACTGCCCGAGGCGGAACACCGCGTCGGCGATGACCGGCAGCCGCGCGAAGCGGTGAAACGCCGTCGGCCGGAAGCCCGGCTTCGGCGGGCCGAGCACCGTGTTGAGCACCACCAGCCCCTTCACCTGCACCGCGTCTTGCGCCTGCAAGAGCCCCGCGATGCCGATGGGGCCGCCCCAGTCTTGCCCGGCGAACACCACCTCTTTCAGGTTCAGGGCTCGCACCAGGCCCTCGAGCTGCGTCGCGTGAAAGTCGAGCGTGTGCGTCTCGGCCGGGGGCTTGTCAGACAGCCCGAGCCCCACGAGGTCGGGCATCACGATGCGAATCGGCGCGCCGCCCAGCGCGAGCACCACCTTGCGCCACAAGAAGCCCCACGTCGGGTTGCCGTGCAGCAGCAGCACCGTCGGCCCGTCTTCGGGGCCCGACTCCATCACGTGCATCGCGTGCGCGTTCACCTGAACGCGATAGCGCCGAAACGGCAGCAGGCGGTCGAGCCAGTCGGGCAGCGGTGGAGCAGGCAGCACGCGCGCACAGGCTATAACGCCGCGCGCTCGGCGAAGGGGTCGTGTGAGGCGGGTCGTGACGCGTTAGCGCTCTGGCAGTGATGCGACCGACCGACAGCGAATGGCGGCAGCAGGTCGCGTCGCGTGCACCGCCGGGTTTCTGCCGCCGCACTTCGAGCCGCCGCCAGTCGGCTGGCGGTCTCGCACGTCACAGCGCCCGCGCGACGGTGACGGCGGCCCACGCGTCGAAGGGTTGGGTGGTGCATCGCCGGATCAGCCCCTCTCGATGTCAGGTCGGGGATTATTCGGGTCGCTGGCGGCCCGCGAGGTCGACCAGCGTGCGCGGAATGTTCGTGCAGGGGAAGCCCCTGAACGTCGCGTAGTCTTTCGCGAGCATGAGCGACTTCGTGCGGTGCACGTCGACGTTGCCGGTCTTGAAGACGCGTCGCGCGTGGGGAATCGAGACGTCGAACGTCTTCGGCATGTTCTTCGTGAAGCCGTCCAAGCGCCAGAGCCAAGCTGCGGTGCGATGCGAGAGAACGGCCCCGTCGCCAGCGAAGTGAAGCGCGGCCAGAGTCGGGCAGCATCGGTGACGGGTGTGCCCGCGATGCGGAATACGCCGCGGTACATGGCGGCGATGACGCCCTGTGCCGTGGCACGTCGAATCGAGGTGGTGGGCACGCCGAGCGCCATCATCTGGCGGCGAGAGACGACGCCATGCTGCTTCGAAGCGAGCTCGGCGACCTTGTCGAAGTTGTGCATGCGCACGAACAGGGCAAGCCCGCGCCTCCGGCGCGGAAACGGGAGCGCAGCGACCAGAAACCGGCCAACGCAAGCCGCGAAATCAGGTAGCGCTAGACCGCGCTGGACGCGCCTCAAGCTGACTTGATTCGGATGCGGCGCGATGCGGCCCGCGGCTCACGAGAGCTCGCACGTCAATCGCCCGCGCGGTGCGCGTGAATCCGAGTCAATCAACTGAGCGCGGTGATGGCGCCGAACGCCTCTGCCGTTTCTCATTCGCCGAGAGTCGCGAGCGAGAGACGCGCTACTTGCCGAGCGCGGCCCACCACGCGGTCGACAGCGCGTCGAGCTTCAGCATGCCGAGCTTCTTCTTCATGCCGGCGTCGTCGCCGTTCTCGCGGTAGTGCAGCGAGACGTACACCTGCAGCGCGCGCAGGCGGTTGAAGGCGTCGAGCGCCGGGTCTTGCGCCATCGCGACGAGCGTCGCCTCGAACGCTTCGCGGCGGCCGGTCTCGATGAGGGCACGAGCGAGGCGAGAAGGGCCGAGCTCGCTGGGGCGATCGCCGGGCACCTGCACCACGAGGCCGCGCAAGAAGCGGTCGACGTCGATGCCGGTGGTCTCGAGGCGGCCGGCGTGGGTCGGGTGAGAGGCTTCGCCGTAGCTCGACCACGCGACGCGGTTGAACTGGTCGCCGATGACGCGCAGCTGAAGCTGCAGAAAGCAGGCGAGCTCGCCCAAGCGGTAGCAGCGCTCGGCGAACTGCTGGGCGTGGCGGGCTGGCGCCGTGTCCATCGAGCAGCGGCCCATGGGCGCCGACTGCTCGTACTCGGCGATCAGCTTCGCGCCCTCGGGCTGCGGCGCGAGCAGCGTGGCCGCGTAGGTCCAGTCGGTGAGGTAGTGCTCGGGCACGGCCTGCGCGGCGAGGCGTGAGGTGACGGTGAAGCGCGCGACGGTCTTGCCGTAGCCTGCGCCCTCGAGCAGGTACGTGTCGGGCTCTGCCTCGACCACCTTCCACGCGCGGCCGGCGCACCAGGAGTGAGACTCGAGCACGGGCTCGAGTCGGCCGCGGCGGTCGATCAGCCGAAGGCCGGGAGCGCGACAGCCGCGCTCGGGGTCGCGCGCGACGGCCGAGTCGAGCTGTGCCCACGCGGGAGCGGGCAGGTCGACGAGCTCGCTGCTCTTCGCGTCGTAGCGCTGATTCTCGAGCGCGACGAGGTCGCCGGTGAGCACGGTGAACGAGCTCCCGGCCTCGAGCCGGCCCTGCCAAGCGGCGTCGAAGGCCTGGGGCTCGGGCCACGACCACTTCTTGCCGGGCGCAATGCTGCCGGGCAGCGGCTTCGAGAGCACTGAGGGAAAGCCGCCGCCACCGCCCGCGAGGGGCAGGTGAGAGCAGGCGGCACACAGCACGACAGCGGCGAAGCGGTGCATGAGCGGCTCCTTCGGAGTGACGAACGAGAAGGTAGTGCCACTCGGACACCAGCCGTTATCGGCCGGTTCACCGATGCGAGCGCTTTCAGTGAAAGACGAGGTCGAGGGCTCGGAGGCCGACCAACCCGAGGCTCGTGCCCAGCGCCGAGGCGAGCAGCACGACGGCCCAGGTCGAGCGAAGGTTCACGCGGCGGTAGCCGTAGACGAGCCAGAACCAGCCGAGCTGCAGGGCGCCGGCGAAGCCGCCGAACAACAGCGAGACCTCCAGCAGGTCGTGCATCGGCCCGACGGCGGTGGGCAGCACGGCGCCGATGCCCCACAGCGCGCCGAAGAAGAAGCCGACTGGTACGAAGACGAGCTTGGGGAGCCGCCGGCCGAAGCCACGGAGCAGCCACGCGCTGAAGAGCCCGAGCAGCGCGCCGCTGAGGGCGCCGCCGATGCCGGTAAAGGTCGAGTAGCCCGGGTCGTGGAGCACGGCGTACGGAGCGAAGAAGCCGGTCACGGCACCGACGAACGCAAAGTCACGAACCCACGGCCACCGCGACGGGTCTCGGTGCGCAAGCGGTTCGAAAGTGGGGGCGGCAGAGAGCGAGGTCATGCGCGTCATCGTGGCGCAGCGCCGCGCGCGTGCGGCGACGCTCACAGCGAGCGGTCGATTGTGGCAGCCGAGCGGTCGCAGAGCCCGACGGCGCTGCGGTGGGTTGCTGTTCGCTGCCGCTCACGTTTCCGCGCTCAAAGCGCTGGGTTCCTGTTCGCTGCCGTTCACGTTTCCGCGCTCAAAGCGCTGGGTTCCTGTTCGCTGCCGCTCACGTTGAACGAAGCCGCTTCGCGGCAGTTGATGATCGCGGAGGTCTGAGCGGCTGCTGAGCCAGCGTGGATCGCTTCAGGCGCGCCGTTGGTCCACCTTGTGGAACCGAGACGCCGGATGGACCCGGCGCTCGGCAACTACC
>JAEUJP010000330.1 GCA_016793725.1 Myxococcaceae bacterium
TGGAGCTACGACTACGACCGCACCGAGTCGCAGTGCCGGCTCACCAACGTTCGCGCCTCCGTCGAGATCACGATGACGCTGCCGCGCTGGGCGAACGAGGCGCCGGGTGAGGTGTCGACGCGCTGGCAGAAGTACCAGGCCGCGCTGCGCACGCACGAGAACGGGCACGTACAGAACGCGGTCGACGCCGCGCGGTTTCTGGTGGTGGCGTTGCAGCAGCTGCCGCCGGCGACCGACTGCGACAGCGCGGCGCAGATCGCGAACGCGAGGGGGAATCAGGAGCTCGACCTCGCCCGCACCGCCGACAAGGACTACGACGCCGAGACCGACCACGGCGCGACGCAGGGCGCGACCTTCCGCTGAGCTGCGCAATAAAGGGGACAGGCTACTTTTTTGCGCAACGCGGCACGGCTCTTGCGCCGTTGCGCAAAAAAGTAGCCTGTCCCCTTTTTTGCGCAGCTATACGGCCGGCATGCTCGCGCTCCTTGCTGCCGTCGCGCTGACCGCTGCTGCTCCGGGTGGTCTGCCGTTTCAGACCAAGACCACCACGCTCAAGAACGGCCTCACCGTCGTGCGCGTGCCGTTCGCCTCGCCCGGGCTGCTCGCCTGGTACTCGGTCGTGCGCGTCGGCAGCCGCAACGAGGTCGAGGCCGGCCACACCGGCTTCGCCCACTTCTTCGAGCACATCATGTTCAAGGGCACCAAGGCCTACCCCGAGGGCGCCTCCGACGCCGTGCTCGGTAAGCTCGGCTTCGCCGGCAACGCGTACACGACCGACGACGTCACCGTGTACCACGCGGCCGGCCCCAGCTCGGGCCTCGAGCAGCTCATCGAGATCGAGGCCGACCGCTTCAAGAACCTCGAGTACGGCGAGGCCACCTTTCAGACCGAAGCCAAGGCCGTGCTCGGCGAGTACAACAAGAACGCCGCGAACCCCCTGCTCAAGATCGAAGAGACGATGCTCGCGACCGCGTTCAAGTCGCACACGTACCGGCACACCACGCTCGGCTTTCTCGACGACATCAAAGAGATGCCGAGCCGGTACGAGTACAGCAAGCAGTTCTTCAAGCGCTGGTACACGCCCGACAACGTGATGATCTTCGTCGTCGGTGACTTCGACGAAAAGAAGCTCATGGCCGCCATCGAGAAGCACTACGGCAGCTGGGCCGGCTCCGCCGCCACCGTCGAAATTCCCAAAGAGGGCGCCCAGGCCGCGGCGCGCACCGCCTCGCTCACGTGGGGCTCACCGACCCTGCCCCGCCACCTCGTCTACTGGAAGGTGCCCGCCGGCACGTTCACCGGCACCGACACCGCCGTGCAGCTGGTGGTGAACGAGTACGTCGCCGGCAAGACCTCGCCCCTCTACAAGTCGCTCGTGCTCGAGAAGCAGCTCGTCGAGGCCGTCGAGCCCGACTACGGCGTTCACCGCGACCCGTACCTGTTCGGCGTCTTCACCGTGCTGAAGGAGGAAGGCAATCGCGCCCAGGTCGACGCCGCCGTGCTCGCCGCCGTGAAGGAGCTCTCGACCGGCACGGTGGATGCCGCTCGCTTGAAGTCGATTCAAGACCACCTTCGCTACGAGATGATCATGCAGCTCGAGACGCCCGACGCCATCGCCAACGCGCTGTCGCGCACGGCCGGCATTCTCGGCTCGCCCGATGCGCTCGACGCGATCATGCGGAAGATCGCGGCCGTGAAGCCGGCCGACGTTCAGGCTTACGCTCGGAAACACCTGGTCGACGAGAACAGGACCACGCTCGTGTTCGAGGCTCCGCCGGCTGGAGGTGCGCGATGACCCCCTTCGACTCCGCCGCTGCGCGTCTCCGCTCAGGGCTAGCGGTGGTGGGGCTGCTGCTCGTCGCCTGCAAGTCCGCTCCTGCTCCCAGGCCCGAGACCGACTCGACGACGGCAGATGCAGGCACCGTCGCCGTCGCCGCTTCCAGCATGCCCGACCCGGCGGTGAAGCCTGCCTCGCCCGTGCCGGCCCGCCCGCTCGCCACGACCACGCCGATGCAGGTCGTGAAGCTCGCCACCCCGCGGCCGATCGTCTCGCTGCGCCTCGCCTTTCGCGCGGGCTCGATCGACGACCCGCCCGGTAAAGAGGGCCTCACCGCGCTCACCACGCGCCTGCTCGTCGAGGGCGGCACGAAGACGTATTCCTCTGCGCAGCTGCTCGACGTGCTCTACCCGCTCGCCGGTGAGATCGACGCCAGCACCGACAAGGAGCTGAGCGTCATCTCGGGCCGCGTTCACAAAGACAAGCTCGACGCCTTCTTGAAGGTCTTCACCGAGGTGCTGCTCGACCCCCGCTTCGACGAGAAGGAGCTCGAGCGCCTGAAGACCGCCGCGCTCAACTCCATCAAGAACCGGCTGCGCAGCGAGAACGACGAGGCCCTCGGCAAGGTCACGCTCGACGCCCTGCTCTATGCCGGCCACCCGTACGGCCACTACGTCGGCGGCACCGTGAAGGGCCTCACGTCGATCACCATGGCCGACGTGAAGGCGCACTGGAAGAACGTGATGACGCAAGACCGCCTCATCATCGGGCTCGCCGGCCCCGTCGACGTGAAGCTCGAGAACGCGGTGAAGGCCGCCGCGAAGAAGTTGCCCGAGAAGGGCGTCGCCGCCGTGACCTTGCCCCCCGCGCCCGGCCCGCTTGGCCAGACGCTGATCGTGAAGAAAGACACGGCGTCGACCGCCGGCTCGTTCGGCTTCACGTACTCCTTACGCCGCGGCGACCCCGACTTCTTCGCCGTCGCGCTCGCGCTCTCGTACCTGGGCGAGCACCGCCAGATGCACGGCGTGCTGTTCACCGAGCTGCGCGAGAAGCGCGGGCTCAACTACGGCACGTACGCCTACGCCGAACACTTCGAGCAAGAGGGCTGGTCGTCGATCTCGCGCGTCAACATTCCCCGCTCGACGCAAGAGAGCACGCTGTGGCTGCGGCCGGTCGAGCCGCAGAACGCGATGTTCGCCACGCGCGGCGCCGTGCACTACCTCTCGGAGCTGCTGAAGGCCCCGCCCCCGGCAGACAAGCTCGACACGGCGCGCGGCTTTCTGATCGGCTACACCCGCATCTGGGAGCAGACCGACCCGCGCCGCCTCGGCTGGCTCATCGACGACCTGCTCTACGGCACGCCCGGCCACCTCGAAAAGTACCGCGCCGCGCTCGCGAAGCTCACCCCTGAAGAGGTGCAGGCCGCGGCCGCCCGCCACCTCGACGTCGCGAACCTGAACTTCGTGTTCGTCACGAAAGACGCCGAGGGCCTCGCGCAGGCGGTGAAGGCGCGCATGCCGTCGCCCATCACCTACCCGTCGCCGAAGGCGCCCGACGTGCTCGAGACCGACAAGGTAATCGCCGAGGTGCCGCTGCCGACACCGTCGACACAGGTGCGTGTGATCGACGCTGCTACAGTCATGGAGCAGTGAGCAGCAGCGTGAACAGGTAGTGCGTCTGCGACACCCACAGTTTCTTTCTGCATCTGCGCACGCGGTCTATAAGTCGGGTCTTGGTGAGACGAGGGCTCACGTGTCTGGTGGGGCTCGCGGCGCTGCTGTCGCCACTGGGCGTGTACGCGCAGCAAGAGCCGCAGAAGCGCGGCATCGACATGGTGCCGTTCAAGCTCACGCCCACGATGCGGTCGGGCATGATCCTCGACGGCGCCGAGACGCCGCGGCAGGGCGCGTTTCACATCGACGCGCTGCTCGACCTCAACTTCGGCCTGCTGGGGCTCACGAAGGGCAACTCGAAGGTCGGCGACCTGATCCCCTTCCGAATGGATCTGCACATCATGGGCAGCTACCAGGTGCACAAGCGCATCGAGGTCGCCGCCGATCTGCCGATCACCGTCTACCAGCTCTCGAACTTCGGGCTGATTCGCGACCAGGGCTTCTACCAGTCAGACCTGAACCTCGCGGGCCTCGGCGACCTGCGCGTGATGGGCCGCTTCCTCGCGTTCAGCCAGAAAGACTTCCCCGTCGGCATCGCCGGCGTGCTCGAGGTGCGCTTCCCCACCGGCAACAAGTACAGCCTGATGGGTGAGTGGGGCGTCGTCTTTCACCCGCGCCTCGTCATCGAGCGGCAGATCGCCTTCATTCGCCTGCTCGGCAACGTCGGCTGGCGCCTGCGCACCGACGACGGTCAGTACCTGAACCTCTACCTCGGCCAGGAGTTCGTGGCCGGCGTCGGCGGCGCCATCTCGCTGCCGAACATCGGCCAGTTCACCGACAACCAGCTGCTCGCCGAGGTGAACATGGCGACGCCCGCCGAGGCGCCGTTCACGCTCGCCTACGGTAACGCGCTGAAGACGCCGCTCGAGCTGATGCTCGGGTTCCGCAGCCGGTTCAGCGAGCGGTGGGTCGGGCAGCTGACGATCGGCCGCGGTCTCGGCTTCCCCCACGGCTACGGGCGCGAGGCGTTTCGCGTGACGTTCACGGTTCGCTACGAGTTCGAGCCCGAGATCGACACCGACCGCGACGGCATACCCGACCGCATCGATCAGTGCCCGACGGTGCCCGAAGACAAAGACGGCTACCAAGACGACGACGGCTGCCCCGAGCCCGACCCCGACTCCGACGGCGACGGTCTGCCCGACAACGTCGACGGCTGCAAAGACGTGCCCGGCCCGGGCGACTACGACGGCTGCCCCGACCGCGACGGCGATCAGATTCCCGACAACGTCGACAAGTGCCCCGACGAGTTCGGCGCAGCCGAGCTCGATGGCTGCCCGGCTCCGAAAGAAGAAGAGGTCGTTCTCGAGTCCGAGCGCATTCGCATCAAGGGCAACATTCTGTTCGAGACGGGTCAGGCCATCATTCAGAAGCAGTCGTACCCGCTGCTCGACGACGTCGCGAAGGTGCTGCGCGAGAACCCCGACGTCGGCCCCGTGCTCATCGAAGGCCACACCGACAACCGCGGCTCTCGCGCCTACAACCTCGACCTGTCTGACCGCCGCGCCGCCGCCGTCGCGAACTACCTCATCAGCAAGGGCATCGCGAAGAAGCGCCTGCGCACCGCCGGCTTCGGGTTCGACAAGCCGATCGCTACGAACGAGACGCCGCTGGGTCGCGCGAAGAACCGGCGCACCGACTTCAGGCTCGTGCATGAGGGTGGCGATGACGCGCCCAAGGCGAAGCCCGAGAGCCAGCAGCCGGCTCCGGCGCCTGCGCCTGCGCCTGCGCCTGCGCCCAAGAAGTAGTCTCGATCTCGGGGTTCTCTGCCCTCGGGTACAGGCAACTTTTCCGGTCGGGCGCTTCAACCGGTTTCGTATCTGTTCGGCGCCGGAAAAGTAGCCAGTCCCCTACTATTTCAGCGCCGTGTTCAGCCAGCGCTCGACCCGCCAGCGGCTCACCGAGCCCTGCGCTGACGCGAGCACGGTGCCGTCTTTGCCGATCAGGTAGAGCGTCGGCAACGCGCGCACGCGGTACTTGCCGCTCGTGAAGGCGTCGCCGTAGGCCGCGTAGGCGGCGACGCCAGGCACGTCGCTCTTCACGTACGCGGCGAGCGCGGCCTTCGCCTCATCAGGCTCGTCGGCGTTCGCGGCGACGAACTTCACGCCCTTCGCCTCGTACTCTTTCGCGACCTCGACGAGCCACGGCATCTCTTCGCGGCACGGCCCACACCAGGTCGCCCAGAAGTCGAGCAGCACCACCTGCCCTTTCAGCTCGGCGCTGCTCACCCGGCCGCCCTCGTACTTCTCGAGATCGAAGGCAGGCGCGGTGCTGCCGTTCGGCAGCAGGTTGCCGGCCGCTCCCTCGAGCGACAGCAAGATGCCGGCCCCGGCCACGAGAAAGAGGGTCACTCCGTTGGTCAGCCACTTCTTCACCGAGAGGCAGCCTTCACCGCGGCGTGGGTCGCGCGCAAGAGCACGCGCAAGACCCGCCTCGCGCGAGGCCGGCCCGAGAGCCACCGCGCCGCGGCAGGCCCGTGCCGGTAGTACGTCTCGACGGCGGCGGGCACCCACGGCATCAGCACGCGATCGCGGAAGGCGCGAAACGTGTCGAGCTCGGGCGCGTCGTCGCCGAGCACCGCCGACGCGACGAAGCAGAAGCCGCGCTGCTGAATCCACAACACGCGGCTCGAGCTCAGGTTCAGCACGCCGCGCAGGTGGTTCGACGGGGCGTACAGAAACGCGAGCAGGTCGCGGCGGGCGGCGCCGAGCTCACCTTCGGAGGCGTCGTCGAAGTGAATGCGCGTCGTCTGGCCCGAGAGCTCGTCGATGCGAAACATGTAGCGGCGCGCGCGGTCGCCCTGGCGGTCGATCTCGAGCGCCTTGAGCTCGCCGATGTACGCCTGAAACGGCGCCTTGCAGCCGAGGCAGTTGAAGCGGTGTGTGGCGTGGCGGGGCGAAAACGCGAAGTCGCCGACGGTGCGGCACAGCGGGCAGATGAGCTTCACCTGCACGGTCGGCTCGGGGCGGGGGTCGAAGCGCGACTCGCCCGACTCGCGCGAGTACACCGCCGGAGCATGCTCGTCGCTGCGCGCCCACACCCGCCGCTCGTTCGCAGCGCGCTGCTCGGCGGCGATGGCCCTTCGCCACACGGCCTCGGCGGCCTCGAGGCGGCCCTCTGCGATCATCGACTGCGCCTCGACGTGCGCCTGCAGCGCTTCGCGCCAGTGAATGAGCTCGTCGTCGTCGTTCAGCCGCTCGAGCAGCGCCCGCCCTTCGGTCACGAGCGACTGCGCGAGCTGCTTTGCGGGGTCATCGCGACGCCGGTAGACCGGAGGCTCGGGGACCCTGGCGAAGTAGACCGAGAGCTCCGTGCGCAGCTGATCGACGTCGTCTCGGGGTGCGCTCATGCCGACCCGGAACTTGCGGGCCGTGTAAGGCCATGTAGGAATCGGGGGACCATGGGGTTCATCCGCTTCCTGCTGTGGACGTCGATGTGCATCGGGCTGGGTATCTTCATTGCGAGTTACGAGGTCGACGGCAAGACCCCCGCCCAACACTTCAGGACGATCTGGAAGAGCGCCGATTTCTCGAAGAAGACGGCGGCGGTCTCGGGGCCCTCTGAGACGCACACGGCAGACGACAAGGCGGCGGTCGATCGCATCGTCGCCAAGCGCGCCTCGAAGTAGGCCTCGTGCTCAGCCCCCTGCTCTTCGTCGCACGTGCTCGAGCACCGAGAGCCACATCTCGGCCTCGCGCTGCGTGAGCTTGCCCTGCACGAGTGAGCGCGTGAGCTCGCGCAAGGCGTGCTGCGGCGCCTGGCGGTTCGACCACCCGATGGCGTCGAGCGCTGCGTGCAGCTTCGCCTCGAGCGCCTGCAGCGTCTGGCCGCGCGCGCCGTCTTCGGTCGGGGCCACGAGCTCGCCGGTGCGGCTCCACAGATAGAACAGCACCGCGGCGGCCTGCGAGAGGTTCATCGACGGCTGCTCGGAGTGCGTGGGGATCACGGCGACGTCGTGGCAGTGGCCGAGCTCGTCGTCCGACAGGCCGCGCTTCTCGCCGCCGAGCACGAGCGCGACGGGGCCGCGGGCGGCGTGCTCTTTCAGCCGCTGCATCGCCTGCTCGGGCGTCAGCGCCTTCGCGACGTGCCGCGAGGTGGTGCCGAGCGCGTAGACGCACGCGCCGAGGGCCTCGGGCAGATCTCTCGCGACGGCTACGTTGCGCAACAGGCTCTCGGCGCCGACAGCCAGCGTCTCGGCGCCGCGAAAGTCGTGGGTGCTGGG
>JAEUJP010000349.1 GCA_016793725.1 Myxococcaceae bacterium
AAAGTAGCCTGTCCCCTTTATTGCGCAGCTCACCACACACCACCGATCGACGCGCCCATCGGCGAGAGGGCGACGTGCACGTCGTGTGAGCCGAGCGAGGCCCACGGAAAGACGGCCACACACGCGATGCCGAACGCGACCGCCGCCGCGATCGAGATGTCGGCGATCAGCGCGTTCTGCCGCGTCTGCCGTTCGAACCGCTGCTTCTCTTCGAGCGTCACCGCCGACGTGAACGCCCCCTTGCTCGCGTTCGCGCTCAAGCCGAACCCGACCCCTGCGCCCACGCCGCCGAGCGCCAGCACCCCCAGCACGATCGCGGCGATGCGGCGCCCGCCCACGCCCCTGCCGGCCTCGGCCTTTCGCGCCGCCTCTTTGCGCTCGAACTCGTCGCGCAGGAGCCGCGCCCGCTCGGCCTCTTCGTCGGCGCGCTTCTTCGCCGCCTCGGCCTCTTCGCGCAGCCGCTTCGCCTCGGCGTCTTGCACCTGCTTGTCGGCCTCGCCGCGCGCGACGAGGGCACGCAAGCGATCCATCGCCAGGTTCGCCCGCTTGGCCAGCGCCGGGTCGGTGTCGGGCAGCCCGATGTACTGGCGGTACGTGTCGAGCGCGAGCTGCAGCTCACCCGCCTGGTCGTACGCGCGCGCGATGTTGAAGACGAGCACCGGGTTCTTGTCGAGCTCGTACGCCTGCTTCAGCGTCTCGGCCGCCTCGCGGTACTTGCCGTCTTTGTAGAGGCGGTCGCCGTCTTTCGCGAGCTGGTTCGCCTTCGGGTTGACCGCAGCAGCCCTGGCCGCCGAGCCGGCGAACGACACCAACAGCACCACCGCCAGCGGAGCGAGTCGCATTCCCCGCTGGCAGCCTAGGCTCACGCCGAGAGGCGCGACAGCAGATACTGCCGCATCAGCTCGAGCGTCTTCGGCAGCCGATCACCGAACTGCTGGAAGAACTCGACCTGGCTCTCGAGCTCGGTCTTCCACTCGCTCTCTTCGATGTGGCCCGCCTCGTCGACCTTCTCGGGGGCGATGTCGAGCCCCGACAGATCGATGTGGCCCGCCTTCGGCACCCAGCCGAACAGCGTCTCTTGCGCACCGACGCTGCCGTGCGCGCGGTCGACCACCCACTTCAGCACGCGCATGTTTTCGCCGTAGCCCGGCCAGAGGAACTTGCCGTCAGACCCCTTGCGGAACCAGTTCACCAGGAACAGCTTCGGCGGGTACGTCATGCGCTTCTGCATGTTCAGCCAGTGCTGAAAGTAGTCGCCCATGTTGTAGCCGGCGAACGGCAGCATGGCCATCGGGTCGCGGCGCACCACCCCCTGCTTGCCCGTCGCAGCGGCGGTGGTCTCGCTCGCGAGCGTCGCGCCCAGGAACACGCCGTGCGCCCAGTTGAACGACTGCATCACGAGCGGCACCGTGTTCGAGCGGCGGCCGCCGAAGATGATCGCGCTGATCGGCACGCCCTGCGGGTCATTCACGCGCGGGCTGAGCATCGGGTTGTTCGTCGCCGGCGCCGTGAAGCGCGAGTTCGGGTGCGCCGCCTTTTCGGCCGAGCCCTTCTTCCACGGGCGGCCCTGCCAGTCGGTGAGCTCGTCGGGGGTCTCGCCGTCGAGGCCCTCCCACCAGACGCGCATGTCTTTCGTCACCGCGACGTTCGTGAAGAGCGTGTTCTTCTCGATGCACTTCATCGCGTTCGGGTTCGACGAGAAGTTCGTGCCGGGCGCGACGCCGAAGTAGCCGTTCTCGGGGTTCACGGCCCACAGGCGGCCGTCAGCGCCGACGCGCAGCCACGCGATGTCGTCGCCGACGGTGAACACCTTCCACCCGTCGAAGCGCTTGGGCGGAATCATCATCGCGAAGTTCGTCTTGCCGCACGCACTGGGGAAGGCGGCCGCCACGTACGTCGTCTGACCCTCGGGGTTCTCGACCCCGAGAATCAGCATGTGCTCGGCCATCCACCCCTCTTTTTTGCCGAGCGAGCTGCCGATGCGCAGCGCGAGGCACTTCTTGCCGAGCAGGGCGTTGCCGCCGTAGCCCGAGCCGAAGCTCCAGATCGCGTTGTCTTGGGGGAAGTGGCAGATGTACCGGCGGTCGGGGTTCAGGTCGCCCGTGCAGTGCAGGCCGCGGTTGAAGTCGTTCGAGTCGTCACCGAGCATGTCGAGCGCCGCCTTGCCCATGCGCGTCATGATGCCCATGTTCAGCACCACGTAGACGCTGTCGGTCAGCTCGATGCCGATCTTCGAGTGCTCGGAGCCCAGCGGCCCCATGCAGTACGGCACCACGTACATCGTGCGGCCCTTGTACGAGCCGGTGAACAGCCCCTTCAGCTTCGTGTACGCCTCGTCGGGCGCCATCCAGTTGTTGGTCGGGCCCGCGTCTTCTTTTTTCGGCGTGCAGATGAACGTGAGGTGCTCGACGCGCGCCACGTCGTTCGGGTTCGAGCGGTGCAGGTAGCTGCCCGGGTGCGCCTTCGGGTTGAGCGGAATCAGAATGCCCTTCGAGACGGCGAACTCGGTGAGGCGCTTCTTCTCGTCTTCGCTCCCGTCGCACCAGACCACCTGGTCGGGCTGGCACATCGCGACCATTTCTTTTACCCACGCGTCGACGCTCTTGTTCATGAGGCGAAGTAGATGCCCATTCGTCGCACCCGCCGCAAGAGCGAACCGCTCATGGCAGCCATCAGCGCGAGGTGGTGCGTAACCGGTAACGCACTTGAGCCGCGACGGGCTGCCCTCTGACGCAGCTCGTCAAAGCGACTTTCACTCGGCGGGCGGCTCGGGGGTCAATCACCCCCTGTGAGCAAGTACTTCGTCTGGCCTCTGGCGCGGAAACGGGAGCGCGCGACCAGAAGCTTCGCCTGGTGTGATTCAAAGGCGGTCGGCGGCGCGCTGACGCTCATGGCGAACCCGAACCCGTGAGCGAGACCCGCGCTCAGGTTCGCACCATCATTGGCCTGCGCGGTGCGCGTGCAACCGAATCAACTCAACTGGGCGCGGTAGTAAGGTGCGCGGGGTGCGCCGCTGTTCTCTGCTCGTCTTGCTCGCAGCCTGTTCTCAACCCGTCGTGCGAGCCGGTGACTTCGCGCTGACCACGACCGCCGACGGCTTCACCCTCAGCGGGCCCGACGGCGGCGTGGTCATCGACGGCGCGCGCATCTCGACCCGTCGCGCCCGCGCGCGCATCGAGCTGCAGTTCGGCAGCTTCCGCTTCTTCGAGCCGAATGACCCCTGGGCCGACGGCGTCACGGCGCGGCTGACGCAGACCGGCGTCGAGCTCAGCGACTCGAGCGGCGCGGTGGTGGCGACGGCCGCGATCACGTCTCCGGCCGAAGGAGTGCTCGCGTTGGATCTCACGGCAACCGACGCCACGGCGAACCGCCTCGCGCTGAGCTTCGCCTGCCGCGCCGACGACGCGTTTCTCGGCTTCGGTGCGCAGGCCGACGCGCTGAACCACAAGGGCCACAAGGTGCCGGTGTGGACGAGCGAACCGGGCATCGGCAAGGTCGAGACCGACGACCCGCCTGATCAGCTCTGGTTCCTGCTCGGCGCGCGGCACGCGAGCAGCTACGGCCTGCCGACCTGGCTCTCGAACCGTGGCTACGTCGCGGCGCTCGACTTCGACGGGCGCAGCATCTTCGACCTGTGCGCGGCCGATGGGTCGCGCGTTCGCGCCGAGGCGTGGGCGGGCACGGTGCGGCTGTGGTTCTACACGGGCAGCCCGACGCAGGCGCTCGAGCGGGCGACGGCGGGCATTCTGGGGAGGCCGCGCAAGCCGCCGGCGATCTCGTTCGCTCCGTGGAACGACGCCATCTACGGCGCCGAGACCGTGCGGCAGGCCGCGTACGCGCTGCGCGACGCCGGCGTGCCGTCGTCGGTGATCTGGACCGAAGACTTTCGCGGCGGAGCCGACAACGCCTCGGGCATGTACCGCCTCAACGAGGAGTGGGACGTCGACCCCACCCTCTACCCCGACGCCGGCGGTCTCTCGCGCGAGCTCGCCTCGCTCGGCTTCGACTGGCACGCGTACTTCAACACCTTCATCGTCGAAGACACCCGCATCTTCGACCACGCGCTCGACGGCGGCCACTTCGTTCGCGCCGACGGCGGGGCGCCGTACCTCTTCGCCGGCGTGACCGGCGTGCCGAGCGGCCTCGCCGATCTCTCGAAGCCCGAGACGCGGGAGTGGATGAAGTCGTACCTGCGCCGCGCCGTCGACGACGGCTTCACCGGGTGGATGGCCGACTTCGCCGAGTGGCTGCCGCACGACGCCGTGCTCGCGAGCGGGGAAGACCCGATGCTCGCCCACAACCGCTACCCGCGTGAGTGGGCGAAGCTGAACGCCGAGGTGCTCGGCGACGAGGGCGTGTTCTTCTCGCGCAGCGGCTGGTTCGGCTCGAACGTGTACAGCCCCGTGGTCTGGGCGGGAGACCAGCGCACCGACTTTCAGACCGACGACGGCATGCCCACCATCGTGCCGATGGGCCTCGGCCTCGGCCTGGGCGGCGTCTCGACGTACGGCCACGACATCGCCGGCTACAACAGCGTCGGCACGGTGCCCTCGACGAAAGACGTCTTCTTCAAGTGGACGATTCTGGGCGCGCTCTCGCCGGTGATGCGCACGCACCATGGCCTCTCGGCCCGCCAGAACTGGACGTGGAACCACGACGCCGAGACCATCGCGCACTACCGGCAGTGGGCGACGTTTCACATTCGCCTCTTTCCGTATCTCGACGGCGCGTCGGTCGAGGCCGAGCAGAAGGGCCTGCCGCTGATGCGCGCGCTCGTGCTGCACGACCCGAGCGAGAGCTGGAACATCGCCGATGAGTATCTCCTCGGGCCGTCGATTCTGGTCGTTCCGCTGACGAGCGCTGCGGCGAGCCGCAGCGTGCACCTGCCGAAGGGCACGTGGGTGAAGCTCGACGGCACGAAGGTCGAAGGTCCGGCGGACGTGATGGACGATGGCAGGTCGCCGCTGTGGCTCAAGGCCGGCGCCGTGGTGCCGATGTTGCCCGACGGGGTGCAGACGCTCAAAGGGCAGCTGCCCGCCGTGCGCGAGGTGCTGGTGGTGCCGGGGGCAGAAGGGTCTTTCGTCGAGCGCGACGGCACGACGTACACGATGACGGCGGCCGGTGACGTCACGACGACCGGCGGGCCGCAGCGCACGGTGACGGTCGTGAAGCTGGGGCCGTGACGTGGGGCTCGACCTCTACGCGGGCCCGCTGACGCGGTACTACGCCGGCGACTGGCTCACGACGATGCAGCGCGTGGGGCAGGAGCTGGGGTTGCCCACGCAGGTGATGTACTCAGACGGTCAGTCGCCGTGGCTGCCGGCCGACGAGGCGGCTCTTGCCGTGAAGGCGTTCATCGCCTCGTTCGGCGACTCGGCGTGGCGCGAAGAGCCTGGCGCGCCGTACACGACCGACAAGCCCGACCGCGACGGCGTCTTCGCGCTCGACGTGTTCGCGGCGTACCTCGCTCGGCCCGAGCTGGTGCGGCCAAAGGTGCTGCCCGACCTCGGCGCCGACCCGGCCGTCAGCGAGGCGAACGACCGCGGCCATTACATGAAGCACATGGTGGCCATCGAGGCGCACCTGTTCGTGCCGGGCGACGGCCGCTGGGTGAAGCTCGTCGAAGACCCGCTCGGCGCCGAGCGCGTGGTGACGACGGTGGGCACGCTCGAGGCGGTGCTGCACGACCTCAACGCGCGCACGTGGAAGGCGTCTGCTGCGGAGATCGAAGCATGGCGGCGGCGCGGCCACGTGCCGTGTCGCGACGTCGAGACCGGGTTCGACGACGCCACGCAGCGGATCGTCCAGCGGCCGTACCTCGTCGTCGACCGGCTCGAGCACAACGCCCAGTTCGGCCTGTCGTGTTTCTTCAACATGTGTGCTTTTTCGCGACGGCACGGCGTACCGATCGTGATCGATCAGTGAGCGTGTCGATCTGAGCGAGGGTTCTTCGACGACAGGTCATGACCCCGACCACTCTGCTGAACGACGACGGTAAGGCCTCGATGGCCACCCTCATCATGACGTCTCACCACGGCTTTCGGCGCGACCTCGGCCGGTTCGCAGAGGTGCTCGCCGCCTTCGAGCCTTCGCGCGCGCCAGCGCTGGCCGCGGCGTGGAAGAGCTTCGGCGAGCACCTTCACGGCCACCACCAGGTCGAAGACACGGGCCTGTTCCCGTCTGCGGCAGCGAGCCACCCGCAGCTTGGCGCGGCGATCGGCGAGCTGTCGAAGCAGCACGAGCGCATCGACCCGCTGCTCGCGCGCGGCGCGGCCGCGTTCGAGGGCCTGCCTGCGACGTTGCACGAGGCGCGGCGTGTGGTGGCAGAGCTCAGCGGGCTGCTCGACGTGCACCTGGACCTCGAAGAGGCGGCCGTGATTCCCACGCTGCGCTCGGCCCGCGAGTTTCCTCCGCTCGACGAGGCGGGCGCCGACCTCTACGCACAGGGCTTCGCGTGGAGCCTGCACGGCATCGCGCCCGACGTGACCGAGCAGATTCTCAAGCTGCTGCCGGCTGCGCTCGTCTCGCGCCTGCCTGCTGCGCGCGCTGCGTTCGACGCCGGCTGCGTCGGCACGTTCGGTTCGGCAGCGCGCGCCTCCGCCTCGCGCACGTCGATTCCGCGGTAGCGGGGGCGCGCCGAGCCAGAGACTCGGTCGCGACACCCGCGGGGCTCGGTGCGCCGACCGACGGCCTCCGGCGATGCGGCGGGTTTTCCCAGCGGGTCGCCTCCAGGAACTGCGCGGACCAGGGCCGGCTGCGTCGGAGCTTGGAGTTGCCCGACACCGTGCCGGTCGGGCTCCGCGTCGCTGCTCACGGCGCACGCCGGCCTTCAGAAGTACCGCACGAGACTTGGAGCTGCCTGGCACCCTGCCGCGCAGGCGACGCCGGTTGCCTCGTCACGTTCGGCGCTGCGGCGCGCGTCGTCGTCGCGCACTTCGATTCCGCGGTACCGGGAACGCGCCGAGCCAGAGACTCCGTCGCGACAACCGCGGGGCTCGGCGCGCCGACCGACGGCCTCCGGCGATGCGGCGGGCTTTCCCCGGCGGATCGCCTCCATGAACTGCGAGTGTCGGGCTGGCTGCGCCGGAGCTTTGGGCGCATGCTGACCCCCGTGCTCGCCGGTCTGCGCGCGGTGGTTCGCGGAGTACGCCGGCATCCAGAAGTACCGCACGAAACTTGGAGCTGCCCGGCACCGTCTTCGCCAGGCTCCGCGGAACCGGGCGTGCGCCGAGCGCACAAACGACCGCCGTCTTCCTGTCGGCCGTCGTGCGGCGCGGGAAGACGGCGGGACACTTCACAGCCACTGCCAGCCCTTCAGTACAGCGAGTCGCCGGCACCGGCCGAGCGCTGCGACTGAACCTTCATCGACTTCACCGCATCCATCTGGCGCGCGGGCGCCGACGGAGCCGCCTGAATCAGCCCGAACGCCTGCTGGTTGTCGTTCTTGTCTGCCGCGACCGCCGCTGCGCCGGCCACCGACTCGGCCTCGAAGAACAGCCGGTCGTTCGCCTCGACCGCCTTGCGCGCCTCTTCGTACCGGCCGTTCGACACCGCGTCGGCCATCTTCTTGTAGTTCACCGAGGCGCGGGCGCGCGTCGCCACCACCACCGCGTCGCGGTCGCGGCGAGCGTCGGCGAGCGTGCGATCGGTCGTCACCATCGCCGCCAGCTTCAGCTTCGAGTCGGCCGCGTTGCCCTTCAGCACGTCCTGATAGTCGAGCGAGAAGTCGGCCACGTCGAACGCCGCGCCGTCGTTCGCGGGCGCCGAGGCCGCCAGCTGCACCACCAGCTTCTCGACCTGCCGCGCCGAGAAGTCGGGCAACGTGATGGTCACCACCGAGCCCGACTGCGTGAACGGCCGGCCCAGCACGTCGCGCACCGTGACGCCCGCCGGCACCCGCGCCGACAGCTTCACGTCGCGCGCCACCAGCGTGCCCGCCTGCTGCAGGTCGCGCTGAATGATGCTCGCCAGCACCGCCGCGTCTTTCAGGTAGCCGTAGCTGCCGCCGCCGACCATCGCGATCTGCGTCATCAGGTCTTCGTTGAAGTCGTAGCCGATGCCGAGCGAGGTGACCGAGATGCCGCGGCCGTGCATGCGCGCCGACAGGTTCGTCAGCCCCTTCACCGACTGCATGCCCTCGGTCGGCTGCCCGTCCGACATCAGCACCAGGCGATCGATGCAGCCCTCACACTCGAGTCGGCCGCGCTCGATGAACTGCTCACCCGTGACCAGGCCCGCGCCGATGTTCGTGCCGCCGTCGTCGTACAGGTTCGCGATGTAGCGCCGAATCACCTCGCGGTTCTCTTCGGTCACCTTGCGCGACGGCAGGCCCTTCACGTCGCTGCCGTAGTGGACGATCGCCAGGCTGTCGCGCGCGTCGAGGCGGTCGAGCAGCTCCTTCGCGGCGCGCTTCGCGTTCTGCAGCTTCGCGCCCGACATCGAGCCCGAGCGGTCGATCACCAGCGCCATGTTCACCGGAGCCCGCCGCGCGCCCGGCACATCAACCGCGCTCACCTCGAGCGTCGCGAACACGTCGCTCGAACCCGGCACCACGTACGGGTGCGAGAGCTTGCCCGTCAGCGACAGCGACCCCGGCTTCGACGAGGCAACGGGCACCGGAGCGACCTGCTCGATCGGTGGCGGCTGAACCACCACGACCGGCGCCGGCGCCGGCACCGGCAAGGGCGCAGGCGGTGGCGCCGGTGTAGGCGCTTTCGTACCCGGCACACCCATCACCAACGCCACCAGGCCCAACGCGCAAGCCGACACCAGATAGACGGTCGTTCGATTCATGGAGCCCTTGAACGGACCGCCCCGCACAACGATCTGATAAACCGCGACCGTGGACGACACGCTGCCGACCAACCCCAAGGCGCAGTCGTACAAACCCGCGACCGGAGAGGAACTTCCGTTCGAAACCCCCGGCCGCTACGCCGAAGAAGAGAGCGAAATCGGCCGCGGCGGCATCGGCCGTGTCGTCGTCAGAAAAGACGTTCTTCTGGGCCGCGAAGTGGCGGTCAAAGAGCTGCTGCCCGAGTTTCAGCCCTCGCGCGGCACCGCCGCCCGCGACATCGCCGACCGCTTCCTCACCGAGGCCCGCGTCACCGCCCGTCTCGAGCACCCCGGCATCGTGCCCGTCTACGAGCTCGGCCGCCGCGCCGACGGCTCGCTCTACTACGCGATGAAGCGCGTTCGCGGCCGCACCCTCGAGCAGGCCCTCGACGACTGCGCATCGGTCGCCGACCGCCTCACCCTCATGCAGCACGTGCTCGACGTCGTGCAGACGCTCGCCTACGCGCACAGCCACGGCGTCATTCACCGCGACCTGAAGCCTGCCAACGTGATGGTCGGCGAGTTCGGCGAGACCCAGGTGCTCGACTGGGGCCTCGCCCGCGTGCGCGGCGTGAACGACGTCGGCCCCACCGGCGAGCGCCAGGCCGTGCCGTCGCGCGCCGACGAGTCGCTCTCGACCACGCAGGCCGGGCAGCTCCTCGGCACGCCCGCGTACATGTCGCCCGAGCAGGCGGCCGGCAACAACGACGTCGTCGACGAGCGCAGCGACGTGTGGTGCCTCGGCGCCATTCTCTACGAGACGCTCACCGGCCGGCAGCTGTTCGAGGCCGACACCGTCGCCGCGATGCTCGAGGCCGTGAAGGTCGCTCCGGTGCGCAAGGTGCGCCAGGTCGAGGCCGAGGTGCCGAAGGCGCTCGCCGACGTCGCCGATCGCGCGCTGCAGCGCGACCCCGAGAAGCGCTTCACCTCTGCCGTCGAGATGGCCGAGGCGTTCGAGTACGCGCTGCGCAAGCCGACCGTCGCCGGCCGCCCCGCCGGCGTCGTGCTCGCGTTCGCCGGCGCAATCGCCGCGCTGGTGCTCGCGATCGTCGGCATCTTCAACGCACAGGCCGACGCCGAGACCGCCCGCTCGTTCGCCGAAGACACGCACGCGTCGGCCGCGCGCAACGAGAGCGCCCTCATCGCCCGGCTCGCGCGCGAAGAGCTCGAGAAGCGCGACTACGCCCGCGCCGATGCGCTCGCACGCCAGGCGCTCGCGTCGACGGGCTCTGGCGAAGGTGACCCGCTCGCGCGTGGCGTGCTCGCCCTGCTCGAGGGCGCGGCGCGGCCCGTGCTGCGGTGGGAGACCGGCACTCCGGGCTGTGCCGGCGTCGCCGCCGAGCGCGGCCTCGTCGCGTGCCCCACGTTCGGTGCCGTCGAGCTGCGCAGCCTCGAGACGGGCGAGCTGGTGAAGTCGCTCTCGACGGGGCCGACGGGTTGGCAGCACGCCGCCGCGTTCATGCCCGACGGCACACTGCTCTCGGCGGGTGACGATCGCCTCGTGCACGTGTGGGACGCCGCGGGCAACGAGCTCGCGAAGTGGCCCGGTCACCCCGCGCCCATCACGGCGCTCGCGCTGCGCGGCGGTACGGTCGCGACCGGCGCGCTCGACGGCGAGGTGCGCAGCTGGGAAGGCCCCACCGGCACCTCGCGCGTGCTCGCGAAGCACGCGGGGCCGGTGCGCGCGCTCGCGTTCACGCGCAACGACGAGCTCGCGACCTCGGGCCCCGACGGCTTTCGCGTGTGGGCGCTCGAGGCGAAGGGCGCGTCGGCGCCGAAGATCACACTCGACATGCCGGCCTCGGCGATGGCGCGCGGCCCGAAGGGCCTCTTCTTTTCGGTCGAGCGCGAGGCCTTCGCGCTCACCGGCGACGACGCGGTGCCGCTCGCGGGCTCGGCGCTCGACGAGGTGACCGCCGTGGCGACCTCCGACGTGGCGAGCCTCATCGTCGGCGACGGCCGCGGCCACGTGCGCGCGTTCGATGCGCGCCGCTCACTGTTGTGGCGGCTGTCGGGCGTCGACCGCGGCGTGCGCGCGCTGGCCGTCGAAGCCGGTGACTCGTCGGGGCGCGTGCTCGTCGTGGCGTCGCGCGGCCGTAGCTTGCAGGCCTTCGAGCTGCCCGAAGACCCGCGCCTGTGGCTCGACGAGCCCGCGGTGGCGTGGGGGTGGGAAGAGGGCGCCGCCTCGGCGCGCGCGGCGATTCTGCTCGGCGACCGCAAGGGCAAGGTG
>JAEUJP010000604.1 GCA_016793725.1 Myxococcaceae bacterium
AGGCAGACGAAGGCATCGAGAGGTACGAGAGCGTCAGGGCCGCCTGAAGTGCTGCCACCAGTTGAAAGCCGAAGGAGTCGCGTCTCATGGGCAGGTGAGGGGGATGCCGCCGTCGCTCGGCGCATCGGTGACGAGGCGGTGGGAGTTCTGCAATGTGAGGTTCTTGCCGACGACCGCCCCGGTGAGGCGGGCGGCGTTCTGCAGCCGAATGTCTGCGCGCGGCGCGTAGACGCGCAGCGTCGTCTCGGTCGCGTTCTCGAGCTCGATGACTCCGCCGTCCGTCGCGTCGGCGCCGCTCACCACCAGAATGCCGCCCGACTGTTGTGGCGTGCCGCCCATCGTCGACGCGTTCTGCACCAGCACGTTGTGCTCGACGAAGAGCCTCGCCGAGTGGCCCACGATGACCTTCAGCCTGGCCGTGCCGCGCAGCCGCAGTGACGAAAGGTAATACGTGCCGCCCGGCAGCGTCGCCGTGGTGTTGTGCAGGTCGATGCCGCCCTGCGCGGTCAGCAGGCTCGAGATGGCTGCGTTGTCGTTCGTGTCTTCTGCCGCCGCGAGCTGGCCCGACACGTCGTAGCTGCACTGACACGGCGAAGGTGCCGGAGCCAACGCTTGTGTGCCGCCTTGCACCGTCGCCGCGTTCAAGATGGAGACGCTGCCGCCGTGCCGCCCGCGCCCCGTCACCCGAGCCGCATTGCGCAGCGTGAGGTTGCCGCCCGCAACGACGTCGCCCATCACCAGGGCCGAGTTCTCGAGGGTCGCCGAGCCGTTCGCCGCGAGGCTGCCCGTGCTTTGTGCGGCGTTGCGCACCACCAGGTTGCCCATCGCGCACGCGCCGAATGCGAACACCGGCTCGCCGGGCCCCGGCGCCACCACGGTGAAGCTGACCGAGGCCGACGCAGTGTTGCCGGCGGCGTCGATCGCCGACACGTGCAGCGTGTGCGGGCCTGGCGACGTCACCGCCGTGCCCGAGCTGAAGGCGATGCCGTCGAGTGTCGCAGTGACGGTGGTCGTCGTGGCGTCGGCGACGTTGATGACCGGGGTGAAGTTCGTCCCGGTGGCTCCGGGTGTGACACCCGTGATGGTGATGACGGGCGGTGTGCCGTCGATGCGGAACTGCACCGTGCGCTGGGCGGCGTTGCCGGCGGCGTCGCTCGCTGACACGACGAGCACGTGCGGGCCGTCGCCCGCCACGCTCGAGCCCGACGTGAAGGGCGCGCCATCAAGGGTCGCCGTCACCGTGACGGCCGTGCCGTCGGTCGCGCTGAAGGTGATGGTGCGCGGGCTCGCGTAGAGGGCCCCGTCGGTGACGCCGGCGATGGCAACGACAGGCGCCGTGACGTCGATGTGAAACTGCACCGTGCGCTGTGAGGTGTTGCCCGCGGCGTCGCTCGCCGTGACGGCGAGCGCGTGCTGGCCTTCGCTCGAGACGGAGGACCCCGACGCGAAGGCGGCGCCATCGAGAGTCGCCGACACCGTCGCTGGCGACGGGTCGCTCGCAGCGAAGGTGACGGTGCGTGGCCCTCCGTAGACCGCTCCATCTGAGACGCCCGCGACGGTGATGGCCGGCGCGGTGAAGTCGAGCACGAATTGCCTCGTCTCGCTGCGTGAGTTGCCGGCCGCGTCGGTCGCCGTCACCACCCACGCGTACGTGCCCTCCGTTGAGGCGGTGTCGCCCGACTGCAGCGGCACGCCGTTCAAGCTCGCGATGACAGTCAGCGCCGTGGCGTCGCTCGCCGTCCAGCTGAGGCTCACGGGCGCCGCATGGAAGCTCGAGTGCGCAGGCCCGACGAGCGTCAGCGAGGGCGGCGTCTTGTCGATGGTGAAGCGAAGCGCCTTGAACGCCGTGTTGCCGAACGTGTCGGTCGCGGTGACTTCGAGCAGGTGCGGGCCCTCGGTCGACACGGTGGTGCCCGAGACGAACGGTGAGCCGTCGAGCGTGGCGGCCCACGTGGAGGCGCTGAAGTCTGTGACGGTGATGACGGGGCTCACGTCGAAGCGCGTCGTCTGCAAGTCGACGACGCCCGAGATGTCGATGACGGGCGGCTCGTTGTCGGTCAGCGCTACGGCCTCGACGCGCAGCCGCTGCAGAATGGCACCGCCCAAGCGCACGACGAGCAGCTTGGGTCCAGGTTGAAGACCCGACGTTGGCAGCGAGAGGTCATCGGTGCGGCTCGCCCCGGCGGCGAGCGTGACGGACTTCGAGGCGACCGACTCTGCGGCGAAGAGCTGGGTGCCGCCGACGTCGTAGAGCTCGACCGAGAGCACGCTCGACGGCAGCGCGGCGCTGGCCGAGTTGGTGAGCACCACGCGCACCGGCAGCGGTGGCCCCACCGGGAAGACAGGGGCGGCCGTCGTCTGGGCCGTGGTGCTCAGCGCCGGCGTTACCTGCACTTCGAAGCTGGCCGTGGACGCCGCGACGACGACGCCGAGGCCGTCGCGCACCTCGTGGGTGACGACGTACGTGCCTGCCGCCGCCATGGGGCTTAAGGCGTGTGCGTCAGAGAAGTCGAAGTGGCCCAGCGCCGGCAGCAACGGCACCGGGCGGGTGCTCGACTGCAGCGTCACCCCCGAGGGCTCGATGACGGTGAGCGTCGACACGGCGCCGGCGAGCGGGGCGTTGCGAGAGGCGTTCTCGACGCGGCCGAAGATGACGACGGTCTCGCGGGGGCCGTAGCTGGTGCGATCTACCGCCACGGGCGCCGTCGTCGCCCGCTCGGCCTCGACGGTGAACGGCGTCGTCGCCACCGCCAGAGGGCGGTTCGACTCACGCACCTGAAGCTCGAGCGCGTACACGCCTGGCGCAATGCGCGCGGTGTTCCACGGGAGCGCGAAGCCGCTCGCCCCAGGCCCAACAATCACCGACGTGCTCACCACGGGGATGCGCAGGCCGCCGGCGCCCACCAGCGAGCCGGTGAGCGCGAGCTGGCGCGCCATGCCTGCCGTGTTGAGCAGGCTCACCGAGATGCCGATGACGGTGTCGGGCCCCGCAGCCGGCGGCGTCGCCGTCACGGAGACGGTGAGCCTCGGCTCGAGCAGCTGCACCGGCACGGTGAGCGAGTTGTTGGCCTCGTCGAACTCGGCGAGCGCGTGCCGAGCGTCGACGGTCGCAGTCACTGCGCTCGGCAGCGGCGGCGCGAGGGTGACGGTGAGCGCCACCTCGGTGCCGCCGGGCAGCGGTGGTACCTCGAGCTCCATGCCGGCGAGCAGCAGGTGCGACGCGGCGGCCGGCGCGCCGCCGTTGCGCACCATCGCCGTGACCGACAGCGGCTCACCGGGCAGCACCGGCTGGGGTGCCAGCTCAATGGCGCTCACGAAGAAGTCGGCCACGCTCGCCGCGCCCACGCCCAGTTGCAGCACCACCACGTTGTTCGACACGTCGACGTCGAGCGCGGTGCGCGTGGGGTCTGCGGTGAAGTGAATGTCGTGGGTGCCGGGCTGGGCCACCGTGACGACGGTGATGAGGTGCGACGCGCCGGGCGTGAGCAGCGGCAGGCCGACGGTGCCGAGCCCGCGCGCGTTCGACGCAGGGCCGTCGGTGACGTCGAGGGTGCTCGGCAGGCACGGCGTGGAGCCGGCATTGCGAGCAGACGCGGTGAGCACGAGCGCGTCGCCGGGCTGCGCGCCGGCGGGTGAATGGGCCGGCGCTTCGACGATGAGGTCGCAGCCGGCGGGGGCGGTGCGCACGAAGACGGTGCGGCAGCTCTCGTTGTTCTCGTCACCCGACTCTTCGACGGCCGCGCCCGGGTTGGCGCGGGCGCACAGCTCGTGGCGGCCCTCGACGGCAGGTGTCCATGAGGCTGTGACGGTCTGCTGGCCTCCGCGCACCGCGAGCGGGCCCGCGGCGGTCGCGCTGCCGATGAGGTGGCCGTCGACACGCAGCTCGACCGGCACCGCCGAC
>JAEUJP010000392.1 GCA_016793725.1 Myxococcaceae bacterium
CGCGGCGCGCGCACGACTGAAGAGCTCAGTCACGACTGCTTGCGCTAGCTCCCGAGACCGAGACCGTCGCGCCACTGGTTGCAACGGCAGCCGGGTTCGTTCAGCCCGAAAGAATGTGGCGCCCGCGCGGAGGAGGTTCGCGCGGGCGCCACCCATCACGCCCGTCGAAGACCGGGCGTCACTGCAGGGTCGAACGCCGCCGCCAGCTCCCTCGCGATCGCCGGGAGCGTCGCGGGTTCGAAGTAGGGCGGGCGTCGCCTCTGTGCCAACGTGGCTGCGCGGTGCTCGGGGCCACACACCGAGCAGACGAGCTCCTCGTAGCAAGCGACCCATCGCAGCGCCGAGGCCACCAGGGGCGCGGCGTCGCCGGGCGCCGCGCGACGAAAGTGGCCGGGCCGGGGCAGGTCAGGGGGCTCGAAGCCGGGTCCGACCATCAGCGCGTGCGGGCGTCGGTCGAGCCGCACGGCGCGGTTCGACTCCGAGAGCCACAGCCCCAGTGACGAGAGCGCGACTGCCGCCCCGTGGTGCCGGGCCAGGTACGTCGAGCTCGAGTCAGGTGTGAGCCGCTCGGCGCGCTCGAGACCCAGCGTCGTCAAGAGCCCCAGCCGGGCGTCGGCGCCGATGGCCCAGAGCTGCTGATCCATCAGCCGTTCGATTCGACCGAGCTCTCTGGGGGTCATGGCAGCCACACGGCAGGTTCCCGGCTCACGGCTTCACCAGGCAGCGCGCGAAGCCTGCGTTCAGCGCTTCACGGTCGAGCCTGCGACCGATGAACACGAGCTCGTTCACGCGCTCGGCGTCACCCCAGCTCGGGCCTTCTCGGGTGTCGAGCAGCATGTGTACGCCCTGGAACACGAGCCGGCGCGGCTCGCCGCTGACGCTCAAGATGCCCTTTGACCGGAAGATATCGGCGCCTTGCTCTCGCAAGAGCTCTCCGAGCCAGGCGTTCAGCTTCTTCGCACTCACCGAGCCTTCGGCGCGAATGCCGACCGACGTCACGGTCGCATCATGCTCGTGCCCGGCGGCGAAGGTCTGCTCGGCGACCGGGCTCAGGCGGCTCGGGCTCTCGAGGCTGAGGTCGAGCTCCTCGGGCCGGTGCTCGGTCGCGAGCACGTACCGGCCCTCGCGAGGCACCTGAACCTCGAAGGTCTCGCGGCGCTTCGCCGACAGCGCCAGCCGGTAGGGCACGCCGACCTTCAGCGGCAGGCCGGGCTTCAGCGCCAGCCTCGGCTGGCCGAAAATTCTCACCAGCGGCTCCAGCAGCGGCTCGAGCGCATCGCCCGGTGAAGAGACGGGGGCGAGGGCGACGTTCATGGTGGGGTCGGCCGCAGGGCCGACGCCGAGCCGCGCGACACCTTCGGGCAGGGCGTACATGCCGAGCCACTCGAACGGGTACTCGGGCACGAGGAAGTCGGGCTTGCGCTCGAGGGCGCGGCTCAGCTCGAACCCGCCGACGTCGAGCACCTGCGACAGCGGAACCTCGGCCAGATGGGCGCGCACGACCCGCGCCATGGCGTTCATCGATCGGACCCGGCGCTCGAGCGCGTCGAGCTCTTCGGGCGAGACGAGGTCGGTCTTGTTGAGCACGAGCACGTCGGCGAAGGCGATCTGCTGCTTGCACTCGTCGCTGTCTTCGAGGTGCAGGCTCACGTGTTTGGCGTCGACGAGCGTGATGATGCCGTCGAGCCGGAAGCTGTCTTTCAGCTCGTCATCCATGAAGAAGGTCTGAGCGACCGGCCCTGGGTCGGCGAGCCCCGTAGTCTCGACCAGCACGTGATCGAACCGGTCTCTGCGCTTCAGCAGGTTGCCCAGAATGCGAATCAGGTCGCCTCGCACCGTGCAGCAGATGCAGCCGTTGTTCATCTCGAACACTTCTTCGTCGGCCTTGATGACCAGCGCCTGATCGATGCCGATCTCACCGAACTCGTTTTCGATCACGGCGATGCGCCGGCCATGCTGCTCGGTCAAAATTCGATTGAGCAACGTCGTCTTGCCACTGCCGAGAAAACCGGTGAGCACCGTGACGGGGATCTTCTGTTGTTCCATGCGCGCCTCCGTGGTCTTTCAGTCGAACGAACGAACGAGCGTGAGCAGCCCCGCGGCGATGCTCGTCGAGCACGCCGCGCGCGAGAGCCACCGCGTGACGCCCGGTGAGCGGCGGCTCGTCTCACGAAGCGAGACTCCGACCGCCAGCGTCACCGCGACCATGCCTGCGATCGACCCCGCGCCGAAGGCCGCGAGGTAGGCGAGTACCTCTTTCGGGCCTTCGAGGGTCGGCACCAACATCAAGGTGAGCGCCGCCGAACCCCCCAGGCCGTGCACGAGGCCGACCGCCAGCGCCTCGAGCCCTGCCCGGGGCTTCGCGGCTGCTCGCGGCGAAAGCAGCCCCCGCGCACCGACGGCGAGCAGCATCGCGGCCACCGCGACGTTCACGGCCGAGCCTGCGCCTCGCGGCAGCGTCAGGCCGCAGAGGGTGAGCAGCGCGCCTGCCCCCAGCAGAGAGGCAGAGTGGCCCAGGCCCCAGAACAACCCGAGGCGCGCGGTGTGAATCACGCGGCGCTCGTCGCTGGCGAGCGCGCCAACCGCGGCGAGATGGTCTGGGTCGGCTGCGTGACGCAGGCCGAGCACGAGACCGAGGCCCAGAGTCGAACCGATCGTTGCTGCGAGCACCCACGTCTCTACTCGCATTCAGTTTGTTGTTGCAACCCGTTTTCAACTGCAGTGTATGTTCGGCATGCAGATTTTTTTGCGCGGCGGGTGGCGCTTCAGTGCGGGTGAGTACGTGGTTGCGCTCGAGTACTCACCCGATGGGCGCAGCGTGGCAGTGCTTTCGGCGGCCGGGCGGCTCAGTGTGCTCGAAGCAGACACGGGGGCGCAGCGCTTCACGACTGCAGCGCATTCGGCTCCGGGCACCTGCCTCGCCTGGTCGGCTGATGGCTCGACGGTGGTGACCGGCGGGCAAGACGGCGCGGTCACGCTGTGTGATGCGCGAACGGGTGTCGTGCGACCGCTCGTTTCGTCGGGGCCACGTTGGGTCGAGCACGTCGCATGTCACCCGAAGCGGCCGTGGGTGGCGGTGGCCGTCGGCAAGACGCTGCGCATCATGCAGCTCGATGGCGTTGAGCTCGGCACCGCGCGGGAGCTTGCGAGCACGGTCACCGGTGTCGCCTGGCGCGACGAGCAGGTGCTCGTGGGCTGCTATGGCGGTGTCTTCGCCTTCGAGCCGCGCCGGGCTGAGGTCGTACGTTCGTACCGGTGGAAGGGCTCACTGCTCGGGCTACGGCTGACGCCTGACGAGCGCTTCATCGTCTGCCCGACTCAAGAGAACGCCGTGCACATCTGGAAGCTCAAGGGGAAGGAGGACTTCGAGATGAGCGGCTTTCCCACCAAGGTGAGATGCGTCGTCTTCTCGCACAACGCGAATGCGATGGCGAACGACGCGGGCAAGCACATCACGATGTGGGACTTTCGGGGCACGGGGCCTGCGGGCCGGCAGCCGCTGGTGCTCGAGGGGCACGACGCGCAGGTCACGTTTCTGGCCTTCTGCCGCGCGGCGAACTCGGTGTGGGTGGTCTCTGCGGCGCGAGACGGCAAGGTCAAGGCCTGGGGTGAGCCGACGGCGAGCGCGGTTCCCCTCGACGGCGCGCCGCTCGAGATCGGCGCAGCTTCACCCAACGGTTGCGACGTCACCGTCGCTGCGGCGAGCGGCGTGGTGACAGCAGTCTCGCTGTCTGTGCACTGACGCCCGATCGTGCCTCCGTCGCGCTCGTGACAGGGCGAGCGACGGCGCGCACTTGAGCAGCCGTTCGTGAGAAGAGACCGCTCGGTGTGGCGGGTCGTCGACCGCCGGTCTGAGGTGAGCCAGCCGCCCCCGGCCCGGGCCTGGCGGCATCGGCCTTCGTGCGCCGCGGGCCGTGGGCGTCTGCTACCGTCGTGGCGCCACAGCAACGCTCAAGCCCACACCCCAAGGAGCCTCGACCATGCTCACGCTTGCCCTGCTCGCCCTTCTCTCTGCCGACGCACCTGTCGACCATGAAGCGCTCGTCGCTGCCCACAACAAGCTGGAAGAAGAGCACAAGGCGCTCGAAGACGAGCACGCGAAGCTCGAGGAACAGCACAAGGCCATGCTCGATGAGCACGACAAGGTGAAGGGCACGGGCCCCGACCCCAAGCACGACAAGCTCGAGGCGGCCCATCAGAAGCTCGTCGACGCTCACAAGAAGCTCGTCGAGAAACACGCCGCGTTGATAGCCGCGCACGCCAAGCTCGAAGAAGCGCACGCCAAAGACCCTGCCTCGAAGAAGATCGCGGCCGATCACACCAAGATGGAAAAAGAAGACACCAACATCAAGAAGGAGGATGAGAAGCTGATGCAGGACCACGAGAAGCTGTTCGCAGAGCACAAGAAGATGCTCGACGAGCACGCAACCGCGAAGCCGTGAGCGCTACACTCGTGGGCATGAAGCTCTTCGTTCTGCTGTTCGCTGCCCTCACGTCGTGCGCGCGGGCGCCCGAAGCCGTGGCGCCCGAGCGCGCAGCGGGTGACCCCGCGCCGCGCGCCGTCGCTCGTGAAGCCGTCGAGGCCCAGGCC
>JAEUJP010000396.1 GCA_016793725.1 Myxococcaceae bacterium
CGCCTGGGCCGGGCCGTTCGGCTCGACGACGCCGAGGCTCGGCACCGCCGACGGGTTGAACGCGTGCACGCGCTCGTGGTTCACCCACTGGCGAAAAAACCCCTCGAGGTGCGCGCGCGCGCGCGGCGTGGCGAGCAGGCGGTCGGCCTGCGCGGCGAGCGCGGTCGAGTCGAGGCCCGCGGCGGCCGCGGTGAGCAGCGCGTCGTCGGGCATCGAGCCGGTCAGCGCATACGAGAGGCGCGACGCGAGCTCGTACGGGTCGAGGCGCGTGAGGCGCTCGGCGACGTCGGCGCCGCGCGTCTCGGGGCGAAACAAGAAGCCGGGCGAGAGCAGGTACGCGGCGATGAGCCCGCGGTAGCCGCCGTACTCGGTGGCGTCGTAGGCGGCGCGGTAGAACGTGAAGTCGCCGTCGGCGTCCGACAGCGGGCGGCGCAGCGCGCGCAGACCGAAGCCTCGCACGACGGCGTCGACACACGCGCTCGCGGCCGGCGTGGTGCACCCGCCGAACGTATTCGTGAAGGCCGAGAGTCGACCGGGGTCGTTCGCGATCCACTCGGCGACCGTGGTGGCCGCGTCGAGCTGCGGCTGCACGAGCAGCGTGCTGATGCGCTGGTCTTGCGAGTCGTAGACCAGCTCTTTGCCGCCGGTGCCGTCGACGGGCAGCGCCGCGAGCGCGCCGCTCAGCGCCGGAGCCTGGAACAGCGCGCGCACCGTGTTCGTGTCGTAGGCGCGGCGCAGCAGGTCTTCGAGCGTCGCCGCGTACTGGGTGCGCGTCAGGCGGTGCACGACCGACGGCGACGGCTCGGCGGCGGGCTCACACGCGAAGGCCGGCGGCTTCGGGCCCGGCTCGTTCGGGTTGTTGGGGTTCGTCGGGTCGTTCGGGTTCGTCGGGTCGCTGCCCGGCGGGAGCCCCGAGACGGAAGGGGGTGCGATGATGTCGGCCGTACACGCAGAGAAGACGACGGCGAAGGCCCAGGCGGCGCGCATGCGGAACAGGTAGATGCGCGGGCGCGCCGGCCAGCTCAGCAGCAGCAGATTCGAGCGCTTACGGCTCGAGCGGCGGGTGCCGGAGCGGCTCGAGGTACGGCACGTTGTTGCGCAAGGTCTGACCCCAGAGCTTTCGACGGCCTTTGTAGTCTTCGAGCACGGCGGCGGGCAGGTGGTCTTCGGGGCCGAACGTGATGACGGGCTGACCGTTCACGAGCTTCGCCCTGCCGGTCACGGCGTCGCGCTCGATGGTGTACTCGAGGAAGCCGTTCGACGGGTCGAGCAGGTCATTCTCGAGCGAGCGCAACAGGTCGCCGGCCAGCTCTTCAGACTTCACCATCGCGCCGAGCTCGCTGTTCACGTAGCCCGAGAGCAGGTCGAGGTTGTACGTCGAGATGAACGCGTCGGTGCCGTCGACGACCGCAGCCTTGGTGTGGAACTTGTTTTCGCCGGTCGCGACGTAGATGCGGCACGTCGGGCAGCGCGCGAGAATCATCGGCCAGTCTTCGAGGAAGAAGGCCTGCGTCTGCGCCGAGTCGGTCGAGAGCGGGCTGTTCGTGATGAGGTCGATCTTCACGCCGCGCTTCGAGGCCGCCTCGAGCTCTTTCAGCATGTCTTCGGTGAGCACGACGTACGGGTTTTCGATCACGACGCGCGTCTTCGCGGCGCGAATCATGTCGGTCATCGTGCTCGCCATGCCGTTGATGCGACCGTTCGCCGCCGACGTCTGGTCGATGACCTTCGCCTGCGTGTCACGCGTCGGCATCGTGCCGCCCGTCTTGAACAGGCGGTTGCTGCCGCGGGTCTCGACCTGGCCGACGAGCTGCTCGGCCTGAGCGAGCAGAAACTCGCGGTCTTGGTCAGACGGCCGGCGATCGATGAACGAGGGCAGCGCCGCGAGGCCCGCCTCGACCAGGTCGTTCGCGAGCGCCGTGCGCAGCGCGGGGTCGCTGCGGAGCCGCACTTTTTCGGCGTCGGTGAACGGCGGCGCTTTGAGCCACACGTCCATCATCTTTGCGGTGCCGATGAGCTGAATGTCCTTCTTGTCCCAATTGCCGAGGCGATCTCTCGACACCGGCACCGAGATGTCTTTGTTGTCGAACTCGCGCTCGAACGAGATGGTGAGCCCCTTCGCGGGGCCTTCACCTTTGAGCGACACGTCCATGTCGCGCCAGGCGCCCTTCAGGTCTTTCGGGTGCGCGAAGGATTCGATGCCGATGTTGCGGCCGCCCGTGATGCCCTCTCGACCGTCGACGACGATGATCTTGTCGTGGTTCGACGCCAGCGTCGCGAAGCCGCCCTGCTTCACCATCGTACCGAGGCGGTCGTGAATCGGGTGGTAGATGCTGACCTCGGCGCCGTGGTTCACGAGCTCTTGCAGGTAGTCTTTGCCGCGCAGGGGCATCTTGAAGCCGTGCTTGCCGAACGTGTCGGCCATCGCGTCGGTCATCGCGCGAACCTTCACGCCGCCCAGCTGCTTCTCGAGCAGCACGCCGAGAAACGCGAACCCGTACACGTCTTTTTCGAGAATGAAGTACTGCGTGTCGATGCTCTCGGTCGCCGCCTGGAGCATGTCCCACCGCGCGTTCCACGCATCCAAGTTGCTCGAGAGCACCCGCGCCTTCGCCGGGCCGCCGCCCACACACGGCATCGCCTCGAACACCGCGTCGAGCGACGGCAACTTCGCGTCCATCTTCTCGAGCTTCGCCGCGCGGTCGACCATCAGCGGCTTCGCCGACCAGCTGCTCGTCTCACGCGCCGCCGCCGCCCTCGTGAGCTGAGCCCCCTTCGATGGCTTCTTCGACTTCGACTTCGACTTCGGGCTCTTGCCCGGCTTGTGGGCAGCGTGCGTCGACGACTTCGAGTCGGGTCGGCGAATCGAGGGCATGTGCGCGCCAACCTACGCGCGCTTCTCGATCACGTTCAAGCCCAACATCGCGACCAGAAACGCGCGCACCTGGTGCTCGGGCTTGCCCGCCAGCGCGATGACCTCGGCGTTCGTGCGCACGCCGTCTATCTTCAAGAGCAGCTGCGCCTCCCACTTCTCGAGCTCGAGCTCGTTCAGCGCGTAGGCGGGCTGCGGTGAGGGAATGAGGCGGTCTTCGGGCTGAATCAGCCGCGCGAGGCGCTCGGGCTTGTAGAGCTTCTTCACGCCGCGAAGAATCAGGTTGCCCGGGAACACGTCGAGCTTGATGACCTCGCTGCGCGCCTTCTCGCGAAAGCTGACGACGAACGAGCCGTCTTCCCACCCGAACGCCGAGTAGATGATGGCCTTCACCTGCTGGCCTACGTAGTAGAGCCGCTCGGTGTCTTTCAGCTGGCCCCGCTCGACCAGCACGTCGCCCGTGCGCCGCTTCGACGCGCTCGCCACCACCGCCGCGTCTTGCAGCTGCTCGGGCTTGATCTTGCCCACCCGCACCAGAAACTGCCCGAACCGGTCGGCCGCCAGGTTCGACAGGGCGAACACCGGGTTGCCGCCCTCGAAGTAGATGACCTTCTTCACCTTGCCGCGCTGCACGCCCAGCTCGCCGGTCTCTTTCGCGAGATAGAACGCCGTGATGAGCCCCGGCAGGTTGTCGCCCAGCTGCCCCGTGCGCTGCGACCGCGTGCCTTTGGGCTTCGCCACCGCCGCCGGCGGGTGCGGCCGCCCACCGCTCACCGGCCCCGTCGAGCCGCCGCTCGCGTGCAGCGCCTCACCCCGCAGCTCGGCGCTGATGTTGCCGCCACCGGTGACGCGAATCTTGCCGGTCAGCTCCATCTCTTCTTGTGGGGCGTCTTCTTCGACGTCGATGTCGAGCTCGACCTCGAAGTCGTTCGCCGCGCTCTGCATCGCCGACGTCAGCGGGCTCGGCGCATCGGGCGGCACCAGCTTCTTCACCGACTCGAGCAGCTTCTTCGCGTCGAACGGCTTCTCGAAGAACCCCGCCGCCTTGTGCCGCTGCAGCGCCTCGGTCGAGTGTTTCGTACCCTTGAACACACCCGTGATGAACACGAACGGTATGTCACCCAGCGCCGTGCGCAGCGCGTCGGCCAGCTGGTAGCCCATCATGTCGGGCAAGAGCAGGTCGACGATCGCCAGCTTCGCCTTCGAGTCTTTCGCCAGGTCGAGCGCGGGCTTGCCCTTCGACGCCGCCGCCACCGTGTAACCCGCCTCTTCGAACAGGCCGGTGAGCAGGGCGAGCAGCTCTTTGTTGTCGTCTACGATGAGCAGGGTAGGCGGCACGGCGGCAAAGACGCTACCCTTGAGCCCTCTTCATTTCTATGACCTTCCGCACGCTCTTCATCGCCGCCGCCGTGCTCGTCTCGGTGCCCGCCTTCGCCGACGCCGGCGAAGACGCCGGGCGCGACGCCGGCGTCGACGACACCCCCGACGCCTCGGCCGGCGAGGGCGGCGCGCAGAACATGACCCAAGAAGGCGACGAGACGATGCCGAACGGGCCATGCAGCCTGAACCGCGACTGCGAGCGCGGGTTCGCCTGCGTCTCGGGCAGGTGCACGTATCTCGGCTATCGGCAGGCGACGACCGGCTGCAGCGCGGCGGGCGCCAGCGGCGTCGTCATCGCCGCGCTGACGGCGCTCGCGCTCGGGCGCCGCAACCGCCGGCCGTGACTCGGGTTGCTACCGAACGGTAACGGGCACCATCGGCGGGGGTGGTGACGACGGCTGCGTATTAGATCGTGCGCGCTCATGACCCCCACCCCTACCCGCGGCCCGCTCGAAGGTGGGCTGCTGCGCGCGTGGCTCCCGCTGCCCTCTCTCATCGGCTTCTGCGCGGCGCTCACGGCGGTGTTCGTCATCGCAGCGCTGACGTTCGACAGCCTGAGCGACCGCACCACGACGGCGCAGCGCATGAACCAGACCTTGCGCGTGACGCGCCTGCTCGACCAGGTGGTGGCGACCATCACCGACGCCGAGACCGGGCAGCGCGGCTACCTGCTCACCGGAGACGAGCTGTACCTCACGCCGTACCACGCGGCGCTCCAGCAGCTGCCGATCGTCGCGGAAGACGTGAAGACCGAGCTGCGCGACGACCCCGCACAGGCCGCGCGCTTCGCCGCCGTCGAGAAGCTGCTCGAGCGGCGCAAGCAGCTGCTCGCCGAGGCCATCGAGCTGGTGCGGCTCGGCCATCGCGACGACATGGTCGAGAAGCTGAAGGCGGGCGAGGGCAAACAGGTTCATGACCAGATTCGCGGCGGCGTCAGCGAGCTGCTCAGCGTCGAGCGCGCCCAGCTCGACAAGCGCACGCGCGAGTGGGAGGGCGCCTCGAACCTCTCGGCCCTCATCACCGGCATCGGCGCATCGATGCTCATCTTCCTCATCGCCGCTGCGGGGCTCTTGAGCTCGCGCGACTTTCGCGCGCAGCGCACCGAGGCCTGGCTGCGCTCGGGCCAGAACGGGCTGTCGACCACGGTGCAGGGCGAGAAGTCGGTGCAGCAGGTCGGCGAGGGCATCGTGCGCTTCGTCGCCGACTACCTGGGCGCGCAGCTCGGGGCGCTGTTCTTCGCCGACGGCACGGGCCAGCTGAAGCTCGTCGGGGCGTACGGCCTGCCCTCGACGGTGAAGAGCGAGCGCAACGTGCCGGCCGAGGTCGACGGGCTCACCGCCGAGGCGCTGAAGTCGAAGGTGCCGGTGGTGGTCGACGCGGTGCCGCCGGGCTACTTCAAGGTGAGCTCGGCGCTGGGCGAGACGGCTCCGGCGCAGCTCGTGATGGCGCCGGCGATCGTCGACGGCATACCCTCGGCAGTGCTCGAGCTCGGGTTCTTGAAGCCGGCGGGCGAGGCGCACATCGAGCTGCTCGCGCGCATCGGCGAGGTGATGGCGGTGGGCCTGCGCTCGGCGAGGTACCGCCGCGAGCTGCAAGACCTGCTCGAAGAGACGCGCCGGCAGTCTGAAGAGCTGCAGACGCAGCAAGAAGAGCTGCGCGTGAACAACGAAGAGCTCGAGCAGCAGAGCCGGGCCCTGCAAGAGTCTCAGACGCGGCTGATGAACCAGCAGAGCGAGCTCGAGCAGATCAACTCGCAGCTCGAAGAGCAGACGCGCGCGCTCGAGCTGCAGCGCGACGACCTCGCGCGCGCCCAGGGCGAGCTGCAGCGCGTGAGCTCGTACAAGAGCGAGTTTCTCGCGAACATGTCGCACGAGCTGCGCACACCGCTGAACAGCTCGCTCATTCTCGCGAAGCTGCTCATCGACAACCGGCAGGGCAACCTGAACGAAGAGCAGGTGAAGTACGCGCAGACCATCTACTCGGCCGGCAACGACCTGCTGACGCTCATCAACGACATTCTCGACCTGTCGAAGATCGAGGCGGGCAAGCTCGACGTACGCCCCGAAGAGGTCACGGTCGCGCGGCTCACGAACGAGCTGAAAGACACGTTCACCCCCATCGCAAGAGACAAACGGCTCGAGCTGGTCTTGAACGTCGAGCCCGGCGTGCCCGCGTCGATGGTGACTGACCCGCTGCGCCTGCAGCAGGTCTTGAAGAACCTGCTCTCGAACGCGCTGAAGTTCACCGAGCGCGGCGGCGTGACGTTGACGGTGTCGCCGGTGCACGGCAAGCGCATCGCGTTCGCGGTGAAAGACACCGGCATCGGCATCGAGAAGCACCAGCAAGACATCATCTTCGAGGCGTTTCGGCAGGCCGACGGCACGACGAACCGCAAGCACGGCGGCACGGGCCTGGGGCTCAGCATCTCGCGCGACCTGGGGCGGCTGCTCGGCGGCGAGGTGACGGTCGACAGCGCGCCGGGGCGGGGCAGCACGTTCACGCTCACCGTGCCCGAGCGGCTCGAGGTGAAAGACACACCGGCGTCGCGCGTCGCCCCGTCACCGGCGATGCCCGCGGCGCGCCAGCGGCCGGTCGCGCAGCCGGCTCCGGCCCCCACGAGCGGGGCCGCCCTGCCCGCTCCGGTTGCAGACGACCGCGAGAAGGTGACCCCGTCGACGCGGTCGCTGCTGATCATCGAAGACGACGTGGCGTTCGCGCAGATCGTGCAAGACCTCGCGCGCGAGCAAGACTTCCTCACGCTCGTCGCGACGACGGGCCACGACGGCCTCGAGATGGCGAAGCGCTACCAGCCGAGCGCCATCGTGCTCGACGTGCAGCTGCCCGACCGCTCGGGCCTGTCGGTGCTCGACGCGCTGAAGCACAGCCCGTCGCTGCGGCACGTGCCCGTGCACATGTGCTCGGTGAGCGACTACTCGCGGCCCGCGCTCGAGATGGGCGCGGTGGGGTACGCCATCAAGCCGGTGCAGCGCGAGAAGCTCGCCGAGGCGCTGAAGGGGCTCGAGGCGAAGTTCACGCGCAAGGTGCGCCGCGTGCTGGTGGTCGAAGACGACGAGCGGCACCGCGAGGGTACGCGCAAGCTGCTCGAGGGCGACGGCGTCGAGACGATCTCGGCGGCGACGGCAAGAGAGGCGCTCGAGCAGCTCGGCAAGCAGACGTTCGACTGCATGGTGCTCGACCTGAAGCTGCCCGACCAGTCGGGGCTGAAGCTGCTCGAAGAGGTCTCGAAGCACGAGCAGATCGCCGTGCCGCCCGTCATCGTCTACACGGGTAAAGAGCTGGGCCGCGAAGAAGAGGCCGAGCTGCGCCGCTTCTCGTCGAGCATCATCATCAAGGGCGCGCGCTCGCCCGAGCGGTTGCTCGACGAGGTCACGCTGTTCTTGCATCAGGTCGAGGCCGAGCTGCCGCCCGAGCGCCAGCGCATGCTGCGCGATTTGCGCCACCGCGAGTCGGTGCTCGAGAACCGCCGCCTGCTGGTGGTCGAAGACGACGTGCGCAACATCTTCGCGCTGACGAGCGCGCTCGAGCCGCGCGGCGCCAAGATCGAGATCGCGCGCAACGGCCGAGAGGCGCTCACCCACCTCGAGCAGAACCCGGGCGTCGACCTGGTGCTGATGGACATCATGATGCCCGAGATGGAC
>JAEUJP010000422.1 GCA_016793725.1 Myxococcaceae bacterium
TGAAGGCCGCGCTCGGCAACGCCACGCCCGAAGAGGTCAACGAGCGGCTCACGTACGCTGCGTTCGCGCGCAACGTCGGCACCGGCCTGATGACCGGCCTGCTCCTGCCCGACGTGCACATGGCCGACGATCTCACGCTTCTCACGCGGCCCGGCACCTCGCTCGCCGGCCCCGTCTACGCGGTGCGCCAGCTCGACGGCGAGCCGCGGCTCTTCGCTCCGGTGCGCGTGAACGATGACGCCGGCCGCGTGCTGCGCACCGAGTTCCTCGAGGTCGACGCGAACAACCCGAAGGTGAAGCAGGCGCTCGAGCGCCGGCCCGCCACCGTCGAGACGCAGGCGAACGTCGACGCCGCGCTCGCCGACTCCCGCTTCAAGAACCGCTACACCGAGCAGGGCCGCAAAGAGCTCATCGCGAAGGCGAACGACTTCGCGGTGAAGCGCACGCTCGCCGACGCCGAGGTGGTGCCGGTCAAGCCGCAAACCGGCGAGGTGCAGGCCCCCCTCAACCCGACCGAGGTCACCGCGGTGAACGGCGCCAAGGTCGACTCGGTCTCGACGCTCGAGCAGCGCATGAAGCAGTACAACCCGAACACCCCGACGCTCACCCAGCTCGAGGTCGTCGCGGCATTCGGCAACGGCCCCTACGCCGACGAGCTCGCCGCGCTGCTCGCGCAGAGCGGCCCCTTTCGCCAGCTCGCGAAGACCCAGCCCGACGTGGCGAACTACCTCTACCGCGCCGGGAGCTGGACCGACGTGCGCAACCTCGTCGGCGCCAACATCAAGAACGGCACGCTCGACGTCGACGCGCTGGTGAAGCAGGTGCGGGCGCTCGAGCCGAAGTCGCAGCAGGTGGGCGAGTACACGGTGCTCGAGAACCCGGTCGGGTCGAACCGCGCCGCCGTCGAGGTGATTCTGCCGCAGTCGCGCGACCGCAAGGGTGCGTTCTACCAGTCGATGCCCATCTTCGACGCCGACTCGAAGTACGTCACCAGCGTGGTGTCTGACCTTCCGGTTCGCAACCAGCCGTTCGCCGATCAGATTTTCGGCGCCGACGGCAAGCCGCTCGGCGATCTGTCGCGCACGGCGCTGTTTCGCTCGCACGGCAACGTCGACGGCTTCAGCGGCCTCGACACGCAGCAGGCGGCCGAGCTCATGGCCGACGCGATCATCACCAGCGGCCGCGAGATCGACCAGGTCGTGCTCGTCTCGTGTCTGCAGGGCGAGCGCCGCGCCTTCACGTGGGACACCAACGGCAAGGAGTTTCAAGCCGCCTTCCGCGAGGTCATGCGCAAGAAGGGCTACGACGTGCAGGTGCGTGCGGCGTCGAAGGGCGGCGTCACCTACGGCCGCGGCAACGCCGAGGGGCAGTTCTACGACGGCAAGGGCGAGCAGCCGATCACGTTCAAAGACCCGAACGAGGCGAGCCTGCTTCGGCAGGGCCTGAAGCGCGACGAGAAGACGGCGCTCGCGGTCGGCGCAGGCCTCGGCACGGCCGCGATCGCGGGCGGCGTCGCTACCGCCTACGTCATCTACAGCGTCACCAAGACCGACGAGCAGCAGCCCAAGAAGCCCTGAGCTCGCGTTGCGGCGAGGCCTCAAAAAGCGCGGGCGCTGCGCCCACTGGAGTGCGCGTGCGCCCCCTCACGCTCGCCCTCACCCTGACCTGCTCTGCCTGCCAGTGTGGCCCCGGCACCGTGCTCCTCGACGGCGGCCCGACCTTCGATGACGCCGGCGAGCCCGATGCCGGCGACAACGTCGACTCAGGGGCGGGTGACGACGCGGGTGCGCCCAGCGACGCCGGTGAGCTCGACGCCGGTGAGCTCGACGGGGGCGCGGTCGCCGATGCGGGCGCTCCGGTCGACGCGGGCACCGACGCGGGCACCGACGCGGGCACCGTCGTCGTGACGTCAGACGCCGGCATCCCCACCGGGGGCGTCGGCTGGGCGCGCGTCATCGGCGGCTCAGGGTGGGACGATCTCGGCGGCGTCGTCGTGATGCCCGCCGGCGACGTGCTCATCGCCGGCCAGCTCGACTACCAGGTCGACGTCGGCTGCGGCCCGCTCGCCGGCACGACGCGCGACGCCTTCATCGCCCGCTACGACGGCCACGACGGCGGCTGCCGCTGGAGCGTGCGCTACGGCGGCCCCCGCGACGACGGCGCCGACACCCTCACCTACGACTCCACTCGCGACGTGCTCTACGTCGGCGGCTCTTTCCGCTACCAGCAGGGCAGCCCCGTCTCGTTCGGAGGGCCCGCCCTCTCGGGCGGCGCCGACAACCGCGAGCTGCCGTTCATCGCGGCCTACCGCCCCGAGCCCGCAGGGCCTCAGCACCTCTGGTCGACGCGCTTTCTCGGCGAGGGCCGCGCCTTTCGCAGCGCCGTCACCCCGAGCGGCGTCGCGATGGGCGGCACCTTCTACGGCAGCCTCGTCGTCGGCGACGCCGGCGTCACCCGCTGCTGTGTCTCGGGCGACGGCACGTGGGTCGCCTCGATGAACGACGACGGCACCCCGCGCTGGTCGGCCGGCGCGCGCATCACCGGCAGCGGCATCGACAGCGTCTGGCCCGGCGCCCTGTGGCGACAGCAAGACGTGTTGAAGCTCGGCTTTTCGTCGCCCGTCGCGATGGAGCTGCGCGACGCTGGCCTGCCCCCCGGCGCCCACGTCGCCACGTTCGGGCTCGACACCGGCGCTCTGCGCACGACCTCGACCCTGGGCGCCGCTCGCGACGGCGGCGTGGTCGCGGCCAGCTTCGTCATCGCGGAGCCGAACGGTGAGCTCACGCTCGCGGGCACCGCGTGGGAGGGCGCCGACCTCGGCAACGGCCCGCTGGTCGGCTATGCCGAGCACCTCTACGTCGCGCGCGCCGACGCGAACGGCGTCATTGCGCGGGCCGTCACGTTTCACATCGAGTACGGCGGGGTCGCGTCGTTCGCCCGGGACGCCGCGGGCCGCTACGTGCTGCTCGGCACCTTCCGCGGCGCGCGGCAGTTCGGCTCGTTCTCGCTGACCTCGGGTGGCCCCAACGACAACGCCGATGATCCGCTGATTCTGGTGCTGTCGCCTGATCTCTCGACCGTGCTGCACGCCGAGCGGTTCCACACGCGCTCCGAAGACTTCATGGGCGGCCACCTCGCCACCACCCCCTGGGGCTCGTGGATCATCGCCCAGCACTTCGTCGAGTCGATCACCGTGCGCGGCCAGACCTTCACCGGCCCCTCGGGGTGGAACGTGCTCCTCACCGAGCTGCAGTGAGCACCGGTGAGCCATTCAGCGCGCCCAGAGGGATTCGAACCCCCGACCCTCGGCTTCGAAGGCCGATGCTCTATCCAGCTGAGCTATAGGCGCTGATCTTCGGCTTCGAGAGGAACTTCAGGGCGACCAACCGGGCTTGAACCGGTAACCCCAGGAGTCACAGTCCTGTGCTCTGCCAGTTGAGCTATGATCGCCATGCTTCTTGCGGCTTCAAAACGACTTCGAAAGACGTGACGCTAGTACCGTGGCCCGTCCTGACCGTCAAACGAATGCGCGCCCGGCGGGAATCGAACCCACGACCCCCGGCTTAGAAGGCCGGTGCTCTATCCAGCTGAGCTACGGGCACATTTTGTACCGCCTGGTACTGCAGAGTCGGGGCGACAGGATTCGAACCTGCGACCTCCTGCGCCCAAGGCAGGCGCGCTACCAGACTGCGCTACGCCCCGTACTCCGCCGACGCTCTTACCGCGCTGACCACGCCCGGCAAAGCCCCTCCTGACATCGGGCGAAAGGCTGACCTCCCGATGCCCGATGTCGGCGCCGCCCGCTCGCCCCGACAATTCCCTCATGTTCAGCCCCGAGCTCGGCATCTTGAAGATCGCCAGCCCCTGCTCCCAGAAGTGGTCGAAGATGACCGGCGACGACCGCGTGCGCTTCTGCGGCAAGTGCCAGCTCAAGGTCTACGACTTCACCCAGATGGAGACCGAAGAGGTGCGCACCCTGCTCCGCACCCACGAAGGCCGCCGCGTCTGCGCCCGCTTCTACCGACGCAGAGACGGCCGCGTCATGACCCGCGACTGCCCCAGACCCGACGGCGCCTGGCTCAACCGCTTCCTCATGGCCGGTGGCACCGTCGGCCTCGTCGCCGCCGTGCTCCTCGCCGTCATCACGTTCTTCGGCGACCACATTCGCAGCTACTACGGCATGTCGGCCGGCGCGCTCGCCGGCGACGACACCGTCGCCGCCCGGCCGCCCGACCCCACCCACCACACACTGAAGAACTTCGGCGACACCAGCACCTATTAGACGTCGAGCTCCTTCACTTCGCCCGCGCGCTCCATGATGAACTTGAACCGCGCCGACACGTCTTTGCCCATCAGATCGTTGATCGTGCGGTCGGTCTCGAGCTCGTTGTCGACCACCACCTTCAGCGCCACCCGCTTCTTCTTGTCGAGCGTCGTGTCTTTCAAGTCATCGGTCGTCATCTCGCCGAGGCCTTTGAACCGCATCACGTTCGGCTTCGCGTTGCCCTTCACGTTCTTCAAGATCTGATCTTTGTGCGCGTCGTCGAGCGCCCAGTGCGTCTCTTTGCCGATGTCGATGCGGTACAGCGGCGGCTGCGCCAGGTACACGTGCCCCGCCCTCACCAGCGGCCTCAGGTGCCGGTAGAAGAACGTCAAGAGCAGCGTCGAGATGTGGTGCCCGTCTGAGTCGGCGTCCATCAACAAGAACACCTTGCCGTAGCGCAGCTTCGACAGATCGACCGTGTCGCCGATGCCGCAGCCCAGGGCCGACACGATGTCCTGCAGCTCCTTGTTCGACGTCACCTTGTCGCCGCTCGCCTGTTCCGAGTTCAGCACCTTGCCGCGCAGCGGCAGAATCGCCTGCGTCTTGCGGTCGCGCCCCTGCTTCGCCGTGCCCCCTGCGCTGTCGCCCTCGACGATGAACAGCTCCGAGTCGTCGGGGTCGGTCGACGCACAGTCGGCCAGCTTGCCCGGCAGGTTCAGCTTGTGGCTCACCGCCGACTTGCGGCTCACCGCCTGCGACGCCGCCCTCGACGCCTCACGCGCCCGCGCCGCCAAGATGATGCGCGCCACCACCGGCTCGGCGATCGTCTTGTTGTCGTTCAACCACTTCTCGACCGCCGGCCGCACCACGTTGTCGACGTGCCCCTGCACCTCGGGGTTGTTCAGCCGCTCTTTCGTCTGCCCCTGAAACTGCGGCTCGACCACGTACGCCGACAGAATGCACACGATGCCTTCTCGAATGTCTTCGGCCGTCAGCGACACACCCTTCGGCGTCAGCCCGTGCGTCTCGATGTAGTTGCGCACCGCCTTCACCACGCCCGCCTTGAACCCGTTCTCGTGCGTACCCCCGTTCTTCGTGGGTATGCCGTTCACGTAGCTCTTGATGTGCTCGTCGGTCGCCTCCGTCCACGCCAGCGCCAGCTCGAGCCGCATGCCGTTCTCATGCGACTTGTAGAACGGCGTGTGCGCCGGCGGCACCATCACCTTGCCGCGTTAGGCCACCACCTTCGTGATGAACTCCGCGATGCCCCCGTCGTGCTTGAACGTCGTCTCGACCTTCGGGCTCTGGGTCTCGTCGATGAAGACGACCTCCATGCCCTTGTGCAGGTACGACTTCGCCTCGAGCCGCTCGCGAATCAGCGCTGCGTCGAACGACAGCTTCGCCCCGAAGATCTCGGGGTCGGGCTCGAACGCGATGGTCGTGCCCGTGCCGCGCGCCGGCCCCACCGTCTTCAGCTTCGACTTCGTCTTGCCTCGCGCGTACTCCTGCTCGTACCGCTTGCCGTCGCGCTTCACCGTCGCCGTCAGCGACGACGACAGCGCGTTCACCACCGACGAGCCCACGCCGTGCAGACCGCCCGAGTGCAGGTAGTTCTCACCCTCGAACTTGCCGCCCGAGTGCAGCGTCGTGAGTATCACCTCGAGCGCCGGCTTCTTGTACTTCGGCATGACGTCGATGGGGATGCCGCGACCATCGTCTTCGACGCTGACGCCCTTACCGCCCTTGTGCAGCGTCACGATGATGCGGCTCGCGTGGCCGTTCATCACCTCGTCGACCGAGTTGTCGACGATCTCCCACAAGAGGTGGTGGTACCCCACCGAGTCGGTGCCGCCGATGTACATCGCCGGCCGCTTGCGAACCGGGTCGAGACCCTCGAGAACCTGAATCGCGCTGGAGTCGTATTTTTTGGCAGCCATCAGCCCTCCGTCAGTTTCAACTTCGTGCCCGGGAAAACCTTCGCAAACGCTTCGAGCAGCTCGCGCAGCCGCGCCCGCTCCCACTTCAGCGCGCCGAAGATCTCGGCGTCGATCGTCATGCCCACGCGCGCCACCTCGGCCGGAGCCGCCTCGACCTCGCTCACCGGCCGCCCCTTCGCGAACGCCTGCGTGAACCCGCTCAACGTCACCGTCAGCCGCTCGGTCAGCGCGCACGCCACGAACAGCCCGTTCGGCCGGTCGGTCAGCGTCGTCACCCACCGCGTCAGCGCCTCACCGTCTTTCAGGTACGGCCCCAGCTCGAAGTCGATCGACAGCTCACGGCTCGAGTAGAGCTTCACCTCGGCCCACCCGCTCAGCTCGAGCCCGCTGCGCAGCACCGGCACGAACATCAGGTGCGGGTCGAGCTCCGACAGGTACAGCTTCGGCTGCTCCCGCAGCGCCTCGAGGCCCTCGAACCCCACCGCGCCCTCGACCGTGCTGTCTTCCCGCGCGCTGCTCACTTCTTGTCCGCCTTCTTCTCGTCGGCCTTGGGCGCCTCGGGCAGCTCGACCCGCTCGAGCGGCCGGCTCACCGACTTGACCTTGTCTTTTTTCGACATCTCGCGACCCTTGCCGCCGCGCGACGTCACGCCGTACTTGCCCGGCGACAGCTTCAGCTTCTTGCCCTTCGCCGTCTCGATCTCGAGCTCGGCGTCTTTCTTCGACGTGCAGAGAAAGGCGACCACCCCGTCGTCGGCCGCCGTCTTGATCACCGTCACGCCGCGCCCCGGCCCCGAGAGCTCGTTGATCTCGTTCGCCTTGCACACCAGCGCGTTCGTCTTTTCGGTCACCACCGCCAGCAGGTCTCTGTCACCGCATGGCGCGATGCCGATGATCTGATCGTCTTTGCCCGCCCGCGCGTACCGGCGGCCCGCCCGCGTCGAGATCTCGGTGTGCGGCGCCAACGCGAACCTGAGGCCGTAGCCGCGCCGCGACACCGCGATCATCTTCTCGGGCGAAGGCAGCCGCTTGTCGAGCGACAGCCCGCCGATCACCCGCTCTTGATCGTCGAACTTGAACAGCTTCTGCACCGGGTCGCCGTAGCCCGTCGACGCCGGTATGTCGTTGAACCGCGTCACGTACGCCGCGCCCGCCGACGAGAACAGCACCAGGTTCGACTTCAGCGACCCCGACAGCGCCGCCATCACCTCGTCGCCCTCACGCAGGCGCGTCTGCGTCGGGTCTTTCAGCTCGCGCATGCGCTTCACCCAGCCGTCGCGCGTCACGATCACCACCGCGTCTTCGTCAGAGATGAACGCCTCGGCGTTGTACTCGACCTCTTCACCCACGCCGCCGATCTTGGTGCGCCGCTTGTCGTCGGCCGGCCTCAGCGCCTTGATCTCGTCGCGCACCACCGCCCACAAGGCCTTCTTGTCTTTGAGCAGCGCCGCGATGCGCTTGGCTTCAGCCCGCTTCTCTTTCAGCTCTTTTTCGATCACCAGAATCTCGAGCCGCGCGAGCTTGTAGAGCTTCATCTCGAGAATCGCGTCGGCCTGCTCGTCGTCGAGCTTGAAGCGCGCGATGAGCTTCTTCGCCGCGTCTTCCTTCCCCTCCGACTTGCGGATGATGCGAATCATCTCGTCGAGCGCGTCGTAGACCTTCTCGAACCCCTCGAGAATGTGCAGCCGCTTCTTCAGCTGCTCGAGCGCGAACTCGTTGCGCTTCGTCACCACCTCGAGCCTGAACTCGAGGAAGTGCCACAGCATGTCTTTCAGGTTCAGCCGCTTCGGCGTGCCGACGTCGGGGTTGTCGGTCGGCACCAGGCACGTCAGGTTGACGTTGAAGTTCGTCGCGAGCGGCGTGTGCTTGTACAGGTACGCCATCACCAGCTCGGGGTCGGCCTCGCGCTTGATCTCGAGCACGATGCGCACGTCTTTCGTCGACTCGTCGCGCACGTCGACCAGCGGCGCCAGCTTGCGCTCGGCCACCAGCTCGCCGATGCGCGCCACCAGGTTGCCCTTGTTCGCCGCGTACGGCACCGACGTGATGATGATGTTCGTGCCGCCCCGCGGCCGCTCTTCGAGCTTGTACTCGCCGCGCAGCCGAATCGACCCCTGCCCCGACTCGTAGATGTCGCGAAGCTCTTTTTTCGAGTTCAGCACCTGCCCGTACGTGGGGAAGTCGGGCCCCTTCACGTGCTTCAGCAGATCTTTCGTCTCGAGCTTCGGGTGCGCGATCAGATCGATCAGCGCGTCGCACAGCTCGCCCAGGTTGTGCGGCGGTATGTTCGTCGCCATGCCGACCGCGATGCCGGTCGTGCCGTTCATGAGCAGCTGCGGCAGCTGCGCCGGCACCACGATCGGCTCGAACCGCGTGCCGTCGTACGTCGGCCGAAAGCCCACCGTGCGCTGCGCGATCTCGTCGAGCATGCGCGACGCCAGCCCCTCGAGCCGGCACTCGGTGTAGCGGTACGCCGCGGGCGCGTCGCCGTCGAGCGAGCCGAAGTTGCCGTGACCGTCGATCAGCGGGTACCGCAGGCTCCAGTCTTGGGCCATGCGCACCAGCGCGTCGTAGATCGACGAGTCGCCGTGCGGGTGGTACTTGCCCATGATCTGACCGACCACCTGCGCGCACTTCTGGTACTTCGCTTCTTGCGTCAGGTTCAGGTCGTTCCACATCCCGTACAGAATGCGGCGCTGCACCGGCTTGAGCCCGTCTCGCACGTCAGGCAGCGCGCGCGACGTGATGACCGACAACGCGTAGTTCAGGTACCGGCGCTGCGCCTCTTGCGCCAGGTTCGTCGGCAGCTCGCCACCGCCCCCGCCCGCCGGCGCGTCGCCGCCCCCCTTGCCTCCGCCGCCGCCCCCGCCGCCCTTGCGGCGCTTGCCCTTGCCACCATCGGCAGGGTCACCGGCGAACATGCTCAGCTGTTCAGTCATGGCCAGAGTGTCTTCCATGTTTCGACTCCGTTTTCCAAGGACTTCAAGCCCTGCTACAGGTCAGTAGCGGCGACGTTATCTGCCGATCGCGAACCCGCAAGAAAACTCCCTTTCGATGCCCACTGCCCTGGTGCTTGAAGACGACGACGCGGTCCGCGTGCTCGTGCAGAAGCTGCTCGAGTCTGACGGGTTCACGGTCATGACGGCCGCTGACGGCCTCGAGGGCCTCATGCGCCTCGAAGAGACCGTGCCCGACGTCATTCTCTGCGACATGATGATGCCGAACCTCGACGGCATGACCTTCACGCGGGCCATCAAGAAGCACGCCGGCACCCGCAACGTGCCCGTCATCTTCCTCACCGCGAAGACCGACACCCGCACCATGGCCGAGGGCATCAGCGCCGGCGCCAAGTTCTATCTGACCAAGCCCTTCAACCACGCCGAGCTGCTCCAGAAGGTGCGCAAGGCGCTGGGAAAATGACCCGACCCACGTAAGCTGCGCGCCGAATGCTGACGACGGCGCTGCTCCTCTTGCTCTCTGCCGAAGCGAAGACGGCCTCCGTCCCCTTCGTCGCCGTCTTCGTCCAGGGCGAAGACGCCACGGCCGAGCACCACGCCGGCAAGATCGAGGTCGAGCTCTCGCACCGGCTCGCGAAGCGCGGCGCACCGCTCGTCGATCTCGCCGCCCGCTACCCGCCGCCCAGGCACGACGCGACCGAAGGCTCGACCCTCATCAAAGAGGGCAAAGAGGCCTACGACAACCTCGACATGGACGCGGCGATTCAGAAGCTCACCGACGCCGGCCTCTACTTCATCAAGCACCCCGAGGCCGCCGACCCGAAGCTGCTCGCCGAGGTCTTCGTCTTCCTCGGTGCGGCCGAGCTCCAGAACAACAAGAAGGCCGAAGCCCACAAGAACTTCTTGCGCGCCGTCGCCCTCGACCCCACCTACCAGCCCGACCCGAAGTTCTTCGCCGCCGACGTGCAGAAGGCGTTCAGCTCCGCCCACCATGAGCTCGCCGGCAAGCACAAGGGCACCGTCATCTTCGAGTCGTCGCCCGCGGGCGCCACGCTCGCGCTCGACGGCAGAGAGATCGGTCTCACCCCGCACCCCCCAGTCGAGCTCACGCCCGGCCGGCATCACGTGCTCGCCACGCGGCCCGGCTACGTCACCGCCGGCAAGCTGCCCGAGGTCGCCTCGGGCGCCCACCTCGACGTGAAGCTCGAGCTTCAGCCCCTGCCCGCCTACGCGGGCTCGGTCGATCTCGCGAAGCGGGTCACGAACCGCAACAACTTCGACGCCCAGGTGCTGCCGCCCCAGGCCTCACAGCTCGGGCAAGAGCTCGGCGCCCGCTACCTCGTGCTCGGCAAGGTCGTGAGCTCGAAGGGCTCGAACAAGGTCGAGGTTCAGGTGTGGGACGTTCAGACCGGTGATCGCCTGCGCGAGCTCAAGTTCGATGGCGACGAGTTCGGGCTCGACAAGGCGGCCGAGACCATCACGTTGTGGATCGGGCGACCCGTCGCCGAGGTCGTCGTCGAAGCGAAACCAGAAGGCGCCTCGGGGGCGTTCAAGAAGCCGTGGGTCTGGGCCGTCATCGGAGCCGTCGTCGTCGGCACTGCCGTCGGAGTCGGCGTCGGCATCGGCGCCCAGCAACCCCGCGGCTTCGACATCATCACGGGAATTCCGTAGCCCCCTGGCCGTCTGTCCGACTGTCGCGCACCCGGCCGTTGAGGCTATCGTCATGACCATGAAGCCCCACGTCGTCGCTGTAGCCGTTCTCTTGCCGGTCTTCGCGCTCGCCGCACCTCCACCTACCCCGCGCCGCATCGCCGTCTTGCTGGTGCCGATGGACAAGGGCGCCGAGGCCTGGTCGACGAAGGTCGAGGCCTACATGAACGAGGCCCTCAAAGAGTACAGCGGCCTGTCGATCAAGACCTCCGACGATCTCTTCGGGCTCCCCGCCGACGAAGAGGCCGAGAGCTCGCTCAAGCGCGCCGAGACCGGCTTCAACGAGAGCAAGGCCGCCTTCGAGAAGCGCGAGTACGAAGACGCCGAGCGCAAGCTGCGCGCCACCATCAAAGAGTTCACCAAGGCCGCTCCTGCCCTCAAGCAGTGTGGCCACCTCTGCGACGCCGTCGCCATGTACGCCGCCGTGCTGCAGGCCCGCGGCGACGCCGAAGAGGCCAAGATCGCCACGCTCGATCTCGTCTCGCTGAACCCCACCTACGAGATCGACCGCAAGAAGTTCCCCCCCGATTACATGTCTCTGCGCGCCTCGGTCGCCACCAGCCGCAACGCCCAGCTCCGCGGCAACGTCGTCGTGAAGTCGCGCCCCGCCGGCGCCCGCGTCTACCTCGACGGCGAGATGCACGGCCACACGCCCGTCACGCTCAACACGCTGCAGATCGGCAAACACCTCCTGCGCATCGAGCGCCCCGGGTTCAAGCGGTACGGCACGGTCGTCGAGGTCACCCCCGAAGACACCGAGGTCGCCACCGATCTCTCGCCTACCCCCGGCTACAAGGCGTACGACGGCCTGCTCGACAAGCTCGCCGGCGAAGCCAAGGGCGACAAGGGCGGCGGCACCATGGCGTCGATCGCCAAGACGCTCGATCTCGATCGCGGCGTCGTCGTGGTGTTGAAAGAGGTCAACGAGGCCGGCGGCCTCGAGATGCAGACCTCGCTGTTCGATCTGCGCGGCGGCAAGCGCCTCGCCACCAAGAAGAGCACCTTTCAGGGCGACGAGTACGGCCAGCTCAAGAGTGAGATCGGTCGGGCCGTGAACCAGGTGATGACGTCGGCCGAAGGTGGCGGCGAGAAGCGCTCGGCCTCGTCTGACCCGCTCGACAACCGCCACGGCATGGACGATTGGAACGAGAGCGATCGCGGAGGCAACCGCACCAGCAAGTCGGGCAAGGGCGGCGACCCGCTCAACGGCAAGAGCGGCATGGAAGACTGGTAGCAGCCGGCCTAAAGGGGCCGAATGCGCCTCGCCGCTGCCGTCTTCACCCTCACCTCTTCGCTCGCTTTCGCGCAGGTCGACGCCGTCGTTCACACCGACCCCTCGCGCGGCATCACGCTCTTGCCCGCGGGCACCGCCTGGGCCGCCGGCAGCACCGCCCCCACGTACAACCCCGCCGGTCTCGTTCACACCGGCATGTTCGAGCTGTTCTACGCGCACGAGCGCAGCCTCGCCCGCCCCGCCGGCGTCGGCACCATCGGCGACGGCCTCTACTTCGGGCTGAACCCCTTCGACTTCATCGGCGCGGGCTTGTCGATCGAGTGGCTGCGCACCGACGGCGTGAACGACTTTCGCAAGACCAACTTCTCGCTCGCCATCGGCGGCGCGGCCGTCTCGGCCGGCATCGGCTTCAACTGGTTCAGCAACGGCCCCATCGCCAACGCCTTCAGCGTCGACCTGGGCGTTCAGACGCGCTTCTCGCGCTACTTCTCGCTCGGCGCCGCGATCAAGAACGTCGACCAGCCCACCTACGGCGGCACCGTGCTGCCCCGCCGCTTTTCGGTCGGCGCCGGCATTCGCCCGTTTCGCGAGCACCTCACCTTCGGCGTCGATTGGATTCTCGACGAGCAGGTCGGGCCGCAGAACAGCCGCATGAGCTACTCGCTCGACGCCAAGATCGTCAGCGGCCTGCACCTCTTCGGCGGCTTGAGCCACGGCTTCAACTCGGCTGCCGGCTTCTACGCCCAGGTCGGCCTTCGCATCGACACCTCACACTTCGGCATCGGCTACGCCGTCAGCGGCGCCTCGCAGGGGCTGAACCACCTCGCCTTTGCCCGCATCACCGTCGACAAGGCACCCGCCCTGCCGATTCGCGACGGCCTCATCGCCCTCGTCGACATGAACGGCCTCGGCGAGACCCAGGGCACCGGCACCGTCGGCACCCTGCTCAACGTCACCCCCGCAGATCGTTACGTGCGCACCGCCGCGCTGCTCGACCGCGCCGCCCAAGACCGGCGCCTGAAGGGCATCGTGCTCAAGGTCGAGCAGTCGGGCCTGGGGTTGGGCCGCGCGCAAGAGCTGCGTCAGGCCATCTTGAAGCTCCGCGCCGCCGGCAAGCAGGTCGTCGCGCTCGTCTTCTCGTGCACCGATCAAGACTACCTCGTCGCCAGCGCCGCCGACCGCGTCTACGCCGTGCCCGAGGCCATGCTGATGATCGATGGCCTGCGCTCGAACGTGCTGTTCTTCGGCGACACCGCCGAGAAGCTCGGCGTTCACTTCGACGTCGCCCGGCAGGGCCGCTACAAGAACTCGCCCGATCAGTTCACGCGCAGCGACATGTCGCCCGAACAGCGCGAGGCCATCGACGCGTACCTCGACGTCGACGCCCGCGTGCTCGAGAAGGCCGTCGTCGAGTCGCGAAAGATCACGCCTGAAGCGTGGCGGGCCTCGGTCGCCGAGGGCCTGAAAGCGCCCAAGCGCGCCAAAGAGCTCCAGCTCATCGACGACATCGTCACCCCCGACCAGCTCGAAGAGAAGCTGCCCGAGCTCATTCCCTCAGGCCAGCTCGTCGCCGACTACAAGCCGTTCGACGCCCGCGAAGAGCGCTGGGGCTTCAAGAGCCGCATCGCCGTGATCCCCGTCGTCGGCACCATCAGCGGCGGCAAAGACTCGGGCGACCCGCTCGGCATCGGGCTGTTGCAGAGCGCCGGCGCCGACACGTTCATTCGCGCGATCGACGGCGCCGCGAATGACCCGCAGGTCGCCGCCATCGTCGTGCGCGTCGAGTCGCCCGGCGGCGACGGGCTCGCGGCCGATCTCATGTACCGCGCCGTGCTGCAGGCGAAGAAGAAGAAGCCCGTCATCGCGTCGATGGGCGACGTCGCGGCGTCGGGCGGCTACTACGCGGCGATGGGCGCCGACGAGATCTTCGCGAGCGAGGCGACCATCACCGGCAGCATCGGCGTCTTCTATCTGAAGCCGTCGGTGAAGGGCCTCGCCGAGAAGCTCGGCGTCAACCAGGTCGGCTTGAGCCGCGGCGAGCTCGCCGGCCTCACCGACAACTTCGAGCCGTGGAACGAAAAGCAGCGCGAAGCCGCCCAGAAGTGGATCGACGCGTTCTACGACTCCTTCATCACCGAGGCCGCCCAGAGCCGCAAGATGACCAAAGACGAGCTGCACGCGCTCGCCCAGGGCCGCGTCTGGGCCGGCGCCGACGCGAAAGAGAAGGGCCTCGTCGACAAGCTCGGCGGCCTCGGCGACGCCCTCGAGTCTGCGCGCGAGCGCACCGGCACGCAGTGGCGTGACCTCGACATCGTCGTGTACGGCGGCAGCAGCGGCGGCCTGCTCGGCTCGCTGCTCGGCTCGAGCGCCTACGGCCGCGCCCTCACGAACGTCGAGGTCGAGAAGCCCCAGCCCACCGCGCTGCAGTCGCTCGCGAAAAGCCTGGGTGTCGAGCTGTGGCTGATGCAGCCCGGCGCCAAGGCCCACCTCGGGTTTTCCCTGCATCTCGACTGAAAAACCTGCTAACCATGCGGCGTCTCTTCGATAGGTCCTCGCCAGACCCGAAGCGGCACAGACGCCCACCGGAAAAGACGCAGGAGCCCATGAGCACCGATCCCAACGATCCGAAGGATCCGCCCCCGCCCTCGGCCGACGCCCCCGCTCCCAACGAGCCCGCGCTCGATGACGACGGCGACGAAGGTGGCGACGACGACGGCCCCGACGAAGGCCCCGCCCCTTCCGCTCCCGGCGCCCCTCAACAGCAACAGCCCGGCCAGCCCGGCCAGCCCGGTCAGCCCGGCTCGGGCAAACGCAAGCGCCGCCGCCGCCGCCGCAAGGGCAACCCCGTCTTCTTCACCCCCGAGGGCCAGGCCTACCGCATGGTCTCTCAGCCCGACGGCCAGCAGGTGCAGGTCTTCCTCACCGCGCAAGAGGTCGAGGCGTACAAACAGCGCGTTCAGCACCAGCAGGCCCTCGCCGCCCAGCAGGCCGCCCAGCGCCAGCCCCAGCCCCCCGGCCAGCCCGCCCCTGCCGCCCCCGTCAACGTCGTCGAGGGCGTGCTCGACACCGACGTGAAAGGCCCCAACGCCTACCTGCGCCAGCTGAAAAAAAACCTGCTCGCTTCGCCCGACGACCCCGAGCTGCCCAAGAACCTCGTGCAGAAGCTGCGCCTGCGCACCGGCCAGTACCTCACCGCCCAGGCCCAGATGCGCGGCACGAAGGGCATCATTCAGCGCGTCGACACCGTCGACGGCAACCCGCTCGATCAGGCCACCCGCCTGCCCCACTTCGGCGACCTCACCTCGGTCGACCCCGTCGAGCGCATTCGCCTCGAGAACGGCGACAAAGAGCTCGTCACCCGCGTGCTCGACGTCATCGCCCCGCTCGGCCGCGGCCAGCGCATGCTCATCACCGCCCCGCCCAAGACCGGCAAGACGATCATGCTGCAGAAGATCGCGCAGGCCGTGCTCGCCAACCACCCCGAGATTCACGTCATGGTCGTGCTCATCGACGAGCGGCCCGAAGAGGTCACCGACATGCGCCGCACCATCAAGGCCGAGGTGCTCGCCTCGAGCTCCGACCGGCCCACCAAAGATCACCTCAAGGTCGTCGAGCTCGCCATGGAGCGCGCCAAGCGCCTCGTCGAGAGCGGCAAAGACGTGCTCGTCCTGCTCGACTCCATCACCCGCGTCGCCCGCGCCTTCAACAAAGAGGTCGAGTCGTCGGGCCGCACCATGACCGGCGGCGTCGACTCTCGCGCCCTCGAGCGCCCCAAGCGCCTGTTCGGCGCCGCCCGCGCCACCGAAGAGGCCGGCACCCTCACCATCGTCGCCACCGCGCTCATCGACACCGGCAGCCGAATGGACGAGGTCATCTTCGAAGAGTTCAAGGGCACCGGTAACAGCGAAGTGACGTTGGATCGCCTGCTCGCCGAGAAGCGCATCTGGCCCGCCATCAACATTCAGCAGTCGGGCACACGCAAAGAAGAGAAGCTCTTCAACTTCAAAGAGTACGAGAAGGTGAAGAAGCTGCGGCAGATGCTCTTCTCGGTGAAGCCCATCGAAGCGATGGACGCGCTGTTGAAGCGCCTCTCTCGCTACACCTACAACGACGAGTTCCTCGAAGAGCTGTGAGCATCCGAATCAAACTCGACTGAGCGCGGTGATAGTCTGCCCCGCGCATGATCGCCGGCTCCGGACGCTGCTTCTACCACCCCGACCGCAGCGGCATCGGCATCTGCGTCGAGTGCCGCAACGTCATCTGCGCCGAGTGCACCACCCAGTTCGAGGGCATCAACCGCTGCGCGAAGTGCCTCGCCGCGCGGCTCGCCGCCGCCAAGAAGCTCGTCGAGCGCAACGACTGGGGCGCCGGCTCCATCTTCCTCGCCCTCGTCTCGATCTCGTTCGTCTTTGGCCTCGTCTACGGGCTCGCCGCGGCCTTCAGCAAATAGCCATGGCCGTCGACGCCCTCGAGCTCAGGCCCCGCACCACGCTCCAGCTCTTCGACGGCGCCATTCGCCTCTGCAGCCGCACCATGGGCGTCTGGGCCATCACCCTGCCCGCCGGAGCCGCCCTCGTCGCCGCCACCTTTCATCTCGCCGAGGCCATGCAGCACAAGCGCCACCTGGCCCTGCCCGCGCTCCTCTTCACCGCCGCGTGGTTGTTCAGGGCCATCTCTCAGGGCGCCGCCGCGCACCACCTCGAGCAGCAGCTCCTCGAGCCCGGCGAGCCGTCGTCGTCGCGCTCGTTCGTCGCCGCGCTCAAGCGCGCCCCCGCCCTCATCTACACCGCCGGCTTCAGCCTCACCTTGAACGCCATCATCTGGTGCTTCTCGCTCGGCATCGGCTTCTTCCTCGTCACCGCACATCTCGCCGCCTACGCCGTCGCCATGAAGGGCCGCGGCAGCCTCCTCGGCCTCTACGCCACCTGCTCCAAGATGCTCGGGCCCGCCCGCCACACCGCCTCGACCTTGCGGCTGTGCGGGCTTCTCCAGGTCATTCTCTTCTTCAACCTGCACCTGCTCGTGAACGCGAGCCTCACCGTCTGCTCCAAGCTGCTCGCCTTCGACATCACCTTCGCCAGCCGCTTCGTCTCGTTCGACAACCCCACCTGGCTCGCCGCCCTCGTCGCCCTCACCTTTTCGCTCTTCGAGCCCATTCGCGCCGCCAGCGCCGCACTGCTCCTCATCGACGGCCGCGTTCGCCAAGAAGGCCTCGACCTGCTCACCCAGCTCGAGCAGCTCCCCCGCCGCCGCAAGCCCAAGGCGCCCGTCGCCGCCGCCGTGGTTCTCGCCCTCGCTCTCGTGCCCGGCGTGACGTTCGCGCAAGACCCCGAACCCGACGACTGGAGCGGCACCTGGGTTCCCGGTCAGCCCACCTCCGGCCAGGCCTCGTCGGCCATGAGCCAGCGGCTCCACGCCGTCGTCGACGACTGCGGCCTCGGCCAGAGGTTCGCCCGCCGCGAGCTCGAGGCCGTCGACCAGCTCCCCCCGAGCAGCGCCGCCGCCCTCACCCGGCTCGTCACCCGCGTCGAGCGCCTCGCGTGGGACGATGAAGACTGTGACGCCGCCGGCGACGAGCTCGAGCGCGCCTTGAAAGAGCTCGAGCACGTTCACGCCGGTGACGCCGACTCTGCCGAGGCCCGCGACGCCGCCAGGGCCGTGCTCGCCCGCCCCGAGTTCGCCGTCGACCCGCCCGACGAGCCCAAGAGCGACAAGAAGCCCGACGACGACGAAGAGCCGAGCTGGTTCAAGAAGCTGCTCGAGCGCTTCTTCAAGTGGCTCTTCGAGCCCGACCGCGACCGCCGCCCCAGCTCACCCCCACCGCAGGTCGACCTGGGCCTCGCCACCGGCCTGTCGAACCTCGTCATGTTCGCCGCCGTCGGCCTCGTCGTCGGCCTGCTGTTGTGGCTCCTCTTGCGCGGCCTCGGCAACGCCAGGGGCGCTCGAGAGACCGCCGCCGACGAGAGCGGCGTCATCGAGGCCCCGCTCGCCCCCGACCCCATGAACGCGCTCTCGCGCCCGCCCGAAGGGTGGGCCGGCCTCGCCGACGAGCTCGCCGCCAAGGGCCTCTTTCGCGAGGCGATTCGCAACCTCTACCTCGCGCTGCTGTCGCGGCTGCACCGCGACGGCGCCATCGACTACGACCCCTCGAAGAGCAACTGGGACTACTTCCGCGGCTTCAAGGGCCCGCTCACCGCGCTGCAGCCGTTTCGCGAGCTCACCCGCCGCTTCGACTTCGCCTGGTACGGCAACCTCGAGGTGAGCTCCGGCTCGTGGGCCGACTTCCGCTCCATCACCCGCCCCCTGCTCGACGCCCCGCCCGCCGAGACCGCCCATGCGTGACCGCTTCCCGCTCGTGATGATCGGCGGGCTGTTGCTCTTCGGCGTGCTCGGCGCCTTCATTTTGAAGGGCGCCGCCCGCGGCGCCTTCGCCGACCGCCTCTCGACCTACC
>JAEUJP010000441.1 GCA_016793725.1 Myxococcaceae bacterium
ACCACTCACCCGGGCCCAGGCCGTTCAGCTCGAACCGGCCCAGCTCGTCGACGTGCGCGCTCTTCGACTCTTTCGGCTCGGGCCGCTCGCACTGAACTTCGCCCTCCGCGACCGGCGCTCCGTCGGCGTCGAGGAAGAGGCCGTCGACGCTCGCGCCGCGCCCGAGCTTCACCACCACCCGCGGGCCGGGCACCTTCACCGCCAGGTCGCTCTGCGGGTACCCGTCGTGCGACGCGAGCAGCGTGTACGGCCCGGGTCGAACCGGGCCGATGACGAGCTCGCCTCCGTCGGTCGTGGTGCCGCCGGCGAGCGAGTCGAAGCTGCGGCCGAGCTTCTGGTCGCTCGCTCCCGTTTCCGCGCCAGAGGCGCGGAGCTCTCTGCGCGGCACGGCGAGGCGCACCCACACGCCGTCGAGCCCGAGCCCGTCGGGGTCGACGACGCGGCCCGAGAAGAACGCGCCCGCGAGCAGCGTGAGGTCGACCTGCTCGTCGCCCGGCGCGAGCGTGCGGTCGTAGAGCGACGCGGGCAGCCAGCCCGGCTTGTCGCCGTAGACGTTGTGCGGCACGGGCGAGAGGCCCTCGAGCTGCGCGACGCCGTCGCTGCCGGTCTCAGCCGTGGCGAGCCAGCCCGTCGTGTCTTCCTGCACGCGCACCGCGACGCCCGCGAGCGGCGCCTTCTTGCCGTCACGCGCCCGCACCGACAGCCGCGTGCCCTCGCGCAGCACGAGCTCGAGCGGCGGGTGCTCGGCGCCGCGGGCGAGCCGCGCCACGGCGATGGCCACGGTGCTGCCGCGCGTGGCGCGCACGTCGTACTGGCCGGGGCAGAGCGCGCCGAGGTCGAAGGCGCCGCCGCTCACCGAGGTGGTGCGCGCGTCGTCTTCACAGTCGTCGCCTTCGGTCTCGCGGCGGCGGCGCACCTCGACGGTGGCCTGGGCCACGCCGCCGGTGGCGTCGCGCACCGTCCCGTGCAGTGTGGGGAGCGGAGGCAGCTCGGGCACGCCCGCGTCGACCTCGCCCGAGGGCGCGACCGGCGCGTCGGCGCTGACGGGGCCGGTCACGTGATTCGGAGTCGACGTGGCGACGCCCGGCCTGACCGCTCGACCGCCGCGCGCCCACCACAGCGCGCCGCCGAGCACCAACACCGCCACGGCGAAGAGCGCGCGCTTCACGTTCAGAAGAACGACAGCTGAAAGCGCACACCGGCCTGGCCCTGCATGCGCTCCGTCGCCATCGGGCTGAGGCCGACGCCGCCGAACAGCCTGATGCTGAGCCAGTGAAGCGGCGCCCAGCCGACGTACAGGTTGACGACCGCCGGCAGCGGCTGGTCGGCAGGCCACAGGCTCGACAGGCTCAGGTCGCCGCGCGCGCCCAAGACGCCGTGCAGCCTGCTCGCCGCGACGAAGAGCTCGAAGAAGGCGTTCGCGACGAAGTGGTCTTCGACGCCGAGCCAGGTGTTCACGCGCACGGGCATCAGCGACGACTGGCCGCCGGTGCGCAGGCCGAACGTGGTCGACAGGCAGCCGACGGGCTGCGTGCGCGCCATGAGGTCGGCGTAGGCCTGCAGGCCCCAGTTCTCGAACGAGAGCCAGCGTGTGTCGTCGGCGGCCATGCTCGAGAGCGTCGCCTCGAACGCGAGCGTCTGCGCGTTGGGGTTGCTCGCGGTGAGCGTGCCGAAGCCGGGCAGTACGCGCAAGCCCGCCTCGAGCACGAAGCGGCCGGGCGTCGAAATCATGCGCGCGCCGAGCGAGGCGAAGTAGCCCTGCACCTGCAGCCAGCGCTCGTTGGCGAGCGCGATGCCGACCCCGGTTCTGCCGATGAGCGCGAGCTGCGTGTTGCCGAGGCGCCAGGCGAACGCGACCTCGAGTCGCTCGGTGCCCGCGCCGCGCGTGCCGAAGGTGGTCTCGGTCGTGAGCTCGAGCCGGTGCACCGCGGCCGGGCCCGTGATGAAGGCGAAGTCGATGCCCTCTTGCTGCTCGGGCGTCGGCGACTTCGGCGCGTAGGGCCCGAAGACCTGCGGCTGAAACGAGGCGGTGCCGGCATCGGGCTCGACGAAGAGCTGGCCGGGCGTGGCCCACGCGTGCGCCGCGAACAGCGTGAAGGTGAAGAGCGCGGCGCGCGTCATGGGTCGGCTCCGCAGTCGAACGCCGCGACGGGCAACCGAGGCCGCTCGGGCTCGCCGCGGGCCTTCTCCCATGCGCGCAGCGTCGCCTCGGCCGAGAGCATCAGCGAGTCGCGCACGTCGCGCCCGCAGCCCGGGTGCCGCTCGACGATGGCGAGAAAGTCGGCGAGGTGCCCGTACGTCGCGACGCCCCGCTCGTCGATGCGCACCTGCTCGTCGCTGCCTGAGAAGTGCATCGGCGCCAGCGTGTCGTCGTCGCCGCCGCACGACGAGGGGCGGCGGGCATCGTCGGGCAGGGGCTGCTCCGAGATGTCGGTCATGCCGTTCAGGCCGTTGAAGTCGGTGCCGAGGGCGACCACGCCGAGCTGACCTCCGGCGGTGGCGAGTGAAACTTCGGCGTAGCGCCGCACCCAGTGGGCGACCGGGTCTTCGGCGGCCGAGACGCGCACCTCGCCGAGCTCGAGCGTCTCGGTCGCGAGCAGGTCTCGCACGGCGACGTCGACGCCGCAGACGTCGCGCGGGTCACCTTCCCAACGCACGAACGTGTAGAGCTCGACGTTCGGGTCCCACTGGCCGCGCTGGTTGATGCTCACCCACGGCGCGAGGCACTCGGTCGAATCGGCGGGGAGCGGCACGGCCGCCGTGCACTGCCCGCCGACCTGGCGGCGCATCGCGACGCAGACGTTCGCGCCGGCGCGCTGCGGGTTCGCGCCGCCGAGCCTGTTCTGCCGGTCGAGCGCGGTCGAGGTCGTCGTCACCTTCACCTGCAAGAGCCTGCCGCTGGCGCGCGCCGACCGTCGCGGCGGGCGGTCGCGCCGGCTGTAGAGCTCGAAGCGGCCCACCTGCTCGCCGTCGAGCGTCGCGAGCGGTCTGCCGCCGAGCGGCGGGTCGAAGCGCACCAGCGGCCCGGTGCCCGAGCCGGGCGCCGTCACCACGGCGCTGCCCAACCTCCAGCTCAGCGCGGCGCCGGCCTTCTTCATCGTGCTCGCGCACTGCCGTTCGCCGGCGCCCTCGAGAAACAGCCACTCGACCGAGATGCTCTCGACGTCGTCGACGGTGTACGGCCCCGCGCTGCAGCCGCTGCCCGTGCAGGGCGCGGCCGTGCAGAACGAAGAGGGCGGCGTGAGCGGGTTCTGCTTCTGCGGCAGCGCGACCATCGCCGAGCACACGTCGGCCGAGCACTGCAGCGGCTCGACGACGACGCGGCGCTGAAACGTGGTGCCGCTGGTGGCGTCGCGCAGCTCGACCCGAACGAAGCGCGCGGCAGGCTGGCCGGTGTCGCCGACAGGGCCGGTGCCGGGGAGCTCGACCTGCAGCAGCGTGAGCGGAGCGGTCAGCGCAGCGCCCTCGAGCTGAGGTGCGAGCTCACAGGCGGTGCCGGCATCGGCGCTCGCGACACATCCCGCCGGGGCCGACGCCGAGATGGCGAGCGCCGGCACGCCGCGCGCGACGAAGACGGTCTCGGTGTAGAAGTTGCCGACGCCCATGCCGAGCCCGAGCACGCCGCGGGCCTTCGTGAGCGTGCGCGCCTCGGCCGAGTCGAGCGCACGTTCGCTCGAGAGCTCGCGGCGGTCGGTCGAGTCGGTGCACCCGGGCGCGGCGCCGCGGCAGAGCTGCGCGACGTCGCCGTGCGAGGCGATGAACGGGTAGTCGGGGGCGAGCGCGACGGTCTCGGTCGCCGAGCGCGCGCCCATGTGTGAGACGTCGACGAGCCAGCCGTCGGCGATGAGCTTCTCGATGCGGCCTTTGCCGGGCCGCTCGCCGCGCGCGCACTCGGCGCTGCTCGTGCAGAGGCCGCGCAGGTTCTGGTGCCCGAACATCGTGTAGCCCCGCGGCGCGCAGGCGTCGGGTGGCAGGTAGCAGGCGGCGGCGAAGGTCGCGTACGGCACCTCTTGCAGGTCGACGTAGAGCGCGCCGGGCGACTGGGTGACGAGGGTGACGGGCCGGCCGAGCCGCGGGGAAAAGTCGAGCGACGGCACGACGTCGAGGTAGCGGCGCTCGGCGAGGTCATCGCGGTACAGGCCGCTGACGGCGGAAGAGGCGGCGTTGTAGAGGTCGGCGTTGGCGGCGCTGCCTCCGAAGTCGTTGTCGACGAGGTGAATCGGGTGCACGTGCCGGGCGCCCCAGTCGCGCCAGAGCGCGGCGAGCTGGGCGTCGGTGAGCCCGTCCATCTCGAGCGAGAGCACCAGCGCGAGCTTGCCGCGCCCGATGATGTCGCGCGCCTCTCGGGGCGTGAGGGCAATCTCGACCCACCCCGACTGTGCAGCGGCGAGCTCACGAATCGCCTTCAGCTGCTTCGCCGCCGACAGGTAGTCGACGTCGGCCTGCGGTTGAAAGCCGTTCACGAAGTGAATGCCCGTCAGCAGCACCGAGATGACCTGGTTGTCGGTGGTCGAGGCGAACATGAGCCGCAGCCCGCCCTCGTACGCGCGCCGAATCGAGGCGACGTTCATCTGCTGGTGAATCACGTCGCGCGCGTTCGGCCAGGCGTTCGTGGGCCGATAGCCCCCCGAGCCGACGGGCGCGTGCGCGAACGACGCCACGCGCGCAATCTGGGGGAAGAGCTTCGAGCCGATGTTGCGATCGAGGGGGCTCTTGCCGGGCTGCGTGTGTGACTCGACGGGGCACGCCGCGATGCGCGGCAGCGCGTCGGGGTCGATGGGGCCCGGGTCGTTCGCGGTGCCCCAGACGAGGGCGCCGTTGAAGGC
>JAEUJP010000444.1 GCA_016793725.1 Myxococcaceae bacterium
CGGGAGCCCTCGGCAGCGCGGCCTCGAACCCGGCCGGCAGCCCCAGCGCGGCGAGCGCCTCGCCGACCTGCGTGACCGCGTGCCGGCGGGCGGCGAGGTCGGCCGAGTCGAGATCGCGCGTGACGGCCTCGAGGGCCTGGAGCGCGGCGGGGTCGACCCCCTCGGCGCGCGCCTTTGCGACGGCGCCTTCGACGAGGGCCTGCAGCCCCTTGACGCGCTCGAGGTTCGCGAAGCCCTTCGCCGAGGCGTACTTGATCGGGCCGACCAGCGCCGCGAGGGCGGTGCTACTCGACATCCTCGAACGCCACGGAGAGGACCTCGTACTCGCGTGCGCCGCCGGGGCTCTGAATCGTGGCGACGTCGCCGACCTTCTTGCCGAGCAGGCCGCGGGCGACGGGTGAGGCGATCGAGATCCACCGCTTCTTCAGGTCGGCCTCGTACTCGCCGACGAGCCGGTAGGTGACCTTCTTGTCGGTCTCGGTGTCGTTGAGCTCGACGGTGGCCCCGAAGACGATCTTGTCGCCGCCCTTGAACTTCGAGACGTCGATGACCTCGGCCCTCGCGATCCAGCTGTTGATGTCGAGAATGCGGCCCTCGATGTGGCTCTGCTTCTCTTTGGCCGCGTGGTACTCGGCGTTCTCGCGCAGGTCGCCGTGCGCGCGGGCGACCTCGATCTCGGCGCTGATCTTCGGGCGCTCGACCGACTCGAGGCGCTTCAGCTCGTCTTTCATCTTGCGCAGGCCGCTGGCAGTGATCGGGTAGTCGCCCATGTCGAGCGCGCGACCGTAGCGAAGGTAGGTCATACAGGTCTAGCGTGCGGTGACATGCTCTCGGTGAAGGAGCTGCACCGCATCGCGAAGACCATGAAGGCCGCAGAGTTCGCCCGGCAGCTCGGGCCCTTTGCGCTCGTTCAGCGCCCGCCCGACGCGGTCACCGCCGCGCGCGCGCTGCAGCTCGGCGCGAAGCGAACCGTCGCCATCAAGCGCGGCGAGGCGGCGCAAGACGAGGTGTCGCTGCTGTTCGAGTTCGACGATCTGATGGTGGCGACGCTGCCGCCGGTCGCTCCCGGCGAGAACATCACGGTCGGCCGCTCGCCCGACTGCGATCTCGTCGTCGATGATCCGTCGGTGTCGAAGCACCACGCCACGCTGGAGTGGGACCCGCGCGCCAGGCGCGTCATGATCGAAGACCAGAAGTCGTCGAACGGCACCCACCTCAACGGCGAGCAGCTGCACGTTCGAATGGGCGCCAAAGACGGCGACACCCTCGCGTTCGGCGAGGCACGCTACTGCGTGCTGGTGACCGACACGCTGTACTTGAAGCTCACGACGGGAAGGTTCAGGGCGTAGATGCTCTCGGTGAAAGACCTACGGCAGCTTTCGGGCTCGATGAAGCCCGACTCGTTTCGAAAGCAGCTCGGCCCCTTCGTGCTGATTCAGAAGCCCGAGGGCGCGGTGCCCGGCGAGACCGACAAGATGGGCCTGCCCATGAACGTCGCCAGCACGCGCATGGTGAAGCCCGAGAAGGCCCAGGCGGCGGCGCTCGCCCTGGTGTTCCAGTTCGAAGATCTCGAGGTCGCGACCGTGCCGCCACTGATGGGCATCGATCAGCTCAGCGTCGGCCGGCAGCCCGACTGCGATCTGGTGCTCGATGACCCGTCGGTCTCGAAGACCCACGCCGTCTTGCGGTGGGACGCGGCGAACAAGCGCTGCTCGGTGCAAGACACCGGGTCGACGAACGGCACGTTCTTGAACGCGTCGATTCGGGTGCGCAAAGAGACGATTCTTCGAGACGGCGACATCATCTCGTTCGGTGAGGTGCAGTACTGGTACCTGCTCACCGAGACGCTGTACGCGCGGCTGAAGAACCAGGGCTCGCACCGCGCGGTGTAGCGTGAGGCCTCGGTCTGTCAGACGGCCCAGGCGCGGCGCGTCACGCTCGAGCTATGACGGCGATCGCGCTCACCGTGTCGAACCGGATCCTCCAGGCCTTCTTTGGTTCGGTCGGTGGGCTGTCGCGCACGTTCTGGTTTCTCTGGTCGGGGGCGCTGATCAACCGCATCGGCAGCTTCGTGATGCCGATGTTGGCGGTGTACCTGACGAAAGAGCGGGGGCTGTCGATCGTCGAGGCCGGCTCGGTGGTGTCGCTGTTCGGCCTCGGCGGCCTCTCGTCGGTGCAGCTCGCGGGTGTTCTCGCCGATCGGCTGGGGCGGCGGGCGACGATGTTGGTGTCACTGGTGACGAGCGCGGGCTCGATGTTGGCGCTCGGGTTCGCGGTGACGGCGCCGCAGCTGATGGTCGCGGCGTTTGCGCTCGGGTTCACGGCGTCGATCTACAGCCCGGCTTCGCAGGCGATGTTGGCCGACGTGGTGCCGCCGGCAGACCGGCAACGGGCGTTCGGGCTGCTCTACTGGGCGATCAACCTGGGCTTCGCGATCGCGGCGGTGCTCGGCGGTCAGCTCGCCAGGTGGAGCTTCACCGGCCTGTTCATCGTCGACGCCTGCTCGACGCTCGTCACGGCGCTCGTGATCTTCTGCAACGTGCCCGAGACGAAGCCGGCCGAGGCGCCGCAGGCGAAGGCCGAGGGCACCTTTCTGGCGCCGTTCTTCGACGTGGCGTTCTTGCCGTTTCTCCTGGTGCACCTGTTGCTGGTGCTGGTGTTCTTCCAGTTCCAGGTGGCGTTGCCGGCAGACCTGCAGAGCAAGGGGTTCGGCTCGGCCGAGCTCGGCATCGTGATGGCGCTCAACGGCGTGCTGATCGTGGCGCTGCAGCCGTGGGCGACGAGGCGCACGCACGGGTGGAGACGGTCGCGCATACTGGCGCTGGCGGCGCTGTGTGTGGGCTTCGGCTTCGGCCTGAACGCGTTCGCCGAAGGGCTGCCGGTGTTCATGGCGTCAGTGGCGATCTGGACGATGGGTGAGGTGCTGATGGCGCCGGCGAACGCGAGCATCGTGGCCGACCTGTCGCCGGCTCACATGAGGGGCCGGTACCAGGGGGCGTTCAGCGTCATCTGGGCGCTGGGGGTCACGCTGGGCCCGTGGCTGTCGGGCAAGATCATCACGGCGACGAGCACGCGCACGCTGTGGTTCGGCTGCGTGGTGGTCGGCTCGGCGGCGGCGCTGGGGCACCTGCTGCTCGGGCGCGCACGGCTCGCGAGGCTGCAGGCGCTGAACGTCGAAGGCGCGCGCGACTGACGTCACTGCACGAAGGTCATGTAGACCATACACATCTCGTCGAAGCTGCTCTCACCCCAGCGTACGCGGCGGGGCGTGGCCTGAACTCCGCCGATGTACGCCTGGTTCTCTTGCGAGTTGTCGTACGTGCAGGTGATGCGCAGGCTGTCTTCGACCTCGAGCGTCATCGGCCGCTGCAGCTCGTAGGTGCGCTGCCAGTTGAAGTCCCAGTCGTTGATGTCGACCATACACTTCGACGTGCCGTCTTTTTTCACCTGCTCGAGCTTCACGTCGGTGCCGAGCTGGTGCATGTGCCCCGACAGCCCGTAGATGCGCGCGCCCGAGTAGATGAGCCCGATCGGAAACTGCGCCGTCTGCACCGACTTCTTCTCGAAGGCGGGTATGTCGAGGTCATCGTTGAACATGGGAATGATGCGGGCCAGCTTCAGCGTGCCGCTCGTGTCGACGTCGATCGCCACCCGCGTCTGATCGAACGGCGACACCTCGCCGCGCGAGAGCGCGTTCAGGTTGTAGTGAATCTGCACCACGATCTTGCTGCCCGCCGAGATGTGCAGCCCGCTGTTCGGCGGCAGCTGATACGGGCTCGACCCCGGCACCCAGCCCGCGATCTGCCGCATCAGCGTGCCGTCGATGCCCACGCTGCCCGACTTGCACGGGTACCCTGGCCCCGGCGCCCGATCGTCGAGCGCCTGCAGCTCGCCCAGCTGGCTCGCCAGCACCTCGTACGCGAGCACGTGGTGCACCAGCTGCACGTTCCCGGGAATCACCTCTGACGCCGTCACCATCAGCTGCTCGGTCGCCATCGGGTCCAAAGCGAAGCAGCGGTAGTTGTCGAGCTCGTTCGGGTTCATCGTGCGCACGTCGAAGTCGGTGCCGATCGTCATCACCCGGTCGCGCCGAATCGTCGGCAGCTGCGGCACCTCGGCGTGCTTCTCTTCGCGCAGGTCGCCCACCTCGGCGCCGTTCTCGACCCACTGGCGAATCACCTCGGTCTCTTCGGCCGTGAAGCGCGGGTCGTCTTTGTACGCGTTGCACTCGCCGCTCGCGTAGTACGGCGGCATGCGCTTCGACTCGATCGCCGCCCAGATCGACGCCGACAGCAGCTTCGCCTTCTCGGGCGTGTCGAACTGCACCGGCGCGATGCTGCCCTCTTTGTGGCACGACAGGCAGCTCCGCTCGATCAGCGGCTGCACGTCGCGCACGTACGTCGGGGGGCCCGGGTCTTTCGGTGCACAGCCCGCAGAGATCACGACGAGAGGAGCGCAGAGAACGAGGGCACGCATCGCCCTCGCTTCTACACCCGCCTCACGCCGCCGCGGAAGGTGTGCCCCGCTTGCCGCCCGCTGCCAGGTGCTCTTGCAGCGGCTTCACCGGCAGCGGCCCGCGCGACAACGCCTCGATCGCCTCGACCGCCATTCGGGCCGCCTGCACCGTCGTGTAGTAGGGGATGCCGTGCATCAGCGCCTCGCGGCGAATCGAGAACGAGTCGGCGATCTCTTGCTGGCCGAACGTGCTGTTGATGACCAGCTGCACCTGCCCGTCGACGATCTTGTCGACGATCGAGGGCCGCCCCTCGGTCACCTTCATCACCAGCTCGGCGTCGATGCCCTTGCCCTTCAGGTACTTGTGCGTGCCGCCCGTCGCCGTGAGCGAGAACCCCATCGCCTTCAGCCGCTTCGCGATGTCGACCGTCGCCGGCTTGTCGTCGTCTTTCACCGAGATGAAGACCCTGCCCGACGACGGCAGCTTCACGCCCGCCGCCAGCTCGGCCTTCGCGAACGCCGTGGGAAAGTCTTCGGCCAGCCCCATCACCTCACCCGTCGACTTCATCTCGGGGCCCAGGATCACGTCGACGCCCTGAAAGCGCGCGAACGGGAACACCGACTCTTTGACCGCCTTGTGGGCGAACACCCGCTCGTGCGTGTAGCCGAGCTCTTCGAGCGTCTTGCCGACCATGCACAGCGCCGCGATCTTCGCGAGCGGCACCCCCGTCGCCTTCGCCACGAACGGCACCGTGCGAGACGCACGCGGGTTCACCTCGAGCACATAGACGCTCTTGCCCTGAATCGCGAACTGCACGTTCATCAGACCGACGACGCCCAGCTCGCGCGCGAGCTCGGTCGCCATGTCTTTCATGCGCTCGACGAGATCGGGCGACAGCGAGTGCGGCGGCAGCGTCGCGGCCGCGTCGCCCGAGTGCACGCCGGCCTCTTGAATGTGCTCCATCACGCCGCCGATGAGAACGCGGCCGGTGCGGTCGGCCACGAGATCGAGGTCGACCTCGGTCGCGTCGCGCAAGAACCGGTCGATGAGCACCGGGTGCTCGGGCGAGGCCGAAACGGCCTCTTTCATGTACCGCTCGAGCGCGCCCGCGTCGTACACGGTCTGCATGGCGCGGCCGCCGAGCACGTAGCTCGGCCGCACCATCACCGGGTAGCCGATGCGCTGCGCCGTCGCGTACGCCTCGGCGTGGCTGCGCGCGACGCCGTTCTCGGGCTGCTTGATCTTGAGCTTGTCGATCAGCGCCGCGAACCGCTCGCGGTCTTCGGCCCGGTCGATCGCGTCGGGCGACGTGCCCAAGATCGGCAGGCCCGCCTTCTCGAGCGCCACGCTCAGCCGCAGCGGCGTCTGCCCGCCGAACTGCACGATCGCCCCGATCGGCTTCTCGCGGTGCGCGATCTCGAGCACGTCTTCGATCGTCAGCGGCTCGAAGTACAGCCGGTCTGACGTGTCGTAGTCGGTCGACACCGTCTCGGGGTTGCAGTTGATCATCACCGTCTCGAACCCCGCCTCGCGCAGCGCGAACGACGCGTGCACGCAGCAGTAGTCGAACTCGATGCCCTGCCCGATGCGAATCGGGCCCGAGCCCAAGATCAGCACCTTCTTGCGCCCCGTCGGAGGCGCCTCGTCTTCGGCCTCGTACGTGCTGTACAGGTACGGCGTGTGCGCCTCGAACTCGGCGGCGCACGTGTCGACCCGCTTGTAGACCGGCCGAATGCCCTTCTCGTGCCGGCGCGCCCGAACGGCCTCTTCGGTCGTGCCGCCGAGCACCGCGAGCGTCTTGTCGGCGAAGCCTTGCGCCTTCGCGGCCCTGAGCTGCGTGTCGGTGAGCTGCGCGCCCTTCATCGCCTGCTCTTCGCGCACGAGCTCGTCGATGCGCCGCAAGAACCACGGGTCGATCGCCGAGTACTGGTGCACCTCGTCGACCGTCATGCCGCTGCGCAGCGCCTCGGCGAGGTACCAGGGCCGCTCGGGGCGCGGCACGCGCAGCGCCTCGATGATCGCCATCTTGCGCTCGGCGCCCTTCGGCGGCAGGTCGGGCACCTCGAGCTGCAGCCGGCCTGATTCGAGCGAGCGCAGCGCCTTGAGGTACGCCTCTTTGAAGGTGCGGCCGATGGCCATCACCTCGCCGACGCTGCGCATCATCGTGTTCAGCGTGCGGTCGGCGTGGGGGAACTTCTCGAAGTTGAAGCGGGGAATCTTCACCACCGTGTAGTCGATGGTCGGCTCGAAAGACGCCACGGTGTCGCGCGTGATGTCGTTCTTCAGCTCGTCGAGCGTGTAGCCGATGGCCAGCTTCGCCGCGATCTTCGCGATCGGGTAGCCCGTCGCCTTCGACGCCAGCGCCGAGCTGCGCGACACGCGCGGGTTCATCTCGATGACGACGATGCGCCCGTCTTTCGGGTGCACGCCGAACTGAATGTTCGAGCCGCCGGTGTCGACGCCGATCTCGCGAATGATCGCGAGCGAGGCCTCGCGCAGCCGCTGGTACTCTTTGTCGGTCAACGTCTGCGCCGGAGCGACCGTGATCGAGTCGCCCGTGTGCACGCCCATCGGGTCGAAGTTCTCGATCGAGCAGACGATGATGACGTTGTCTTTCGTGTCGCGAACGACCTCGAGCTCGTACTCCTTCCACCCGAGCACCGACTCTTCGATCAGCACCGTGCGCGTCGGGCTCGCCTTCAAGGCGAGGTGCACGAGCTTCTCGAACTCTTCCTGGTTGTAGGCGATGCCGCCGCCCGTGCCGCCCAGCGTGAAGCTCGGCCGCAAGATCGCGGGGAAGCCGGTCTCTTTCACCAGCCGCATCGCCTCGTCGAAGCTCGTCGCGTAGCCGCTGCGCGGCAGCGGCACGCCGATCTTCTGCATCGCCTCTTTGAAGAGCTGGCGATCTTCGGCCTTGTTGATCGCCTCGAGCTTCGCGCCGATCAGCTCGACGCCGTACTTCTCGAGCACGCCGTTCTCGGCGAGCCCCTTGGCGAGGTTCAACGCCGTCTGCCCGCCCATCGTGGGCAGCAGGGCCTGCGGGCGCTCTTTGGCGATGATGGCCTCGGCGGCCTCGAGCGTGACGGGCTCGATGTACGTGCGGTGCGCGAGCTCGGGGTCGGTCATGATCGTCGCGGGGTTCGAGTTCAGCAGAACCACCTCGAGGCCCTCGTCTTTGAGCGCCTTGACCGCCTGGGTACCGGAATAGTCGAACTCGCAGGCCTGGCCGATGATGATCGGCCCCGAGCCCACCACCATGACTTTCTTCAAGTCGGTGCGTTTTGGCATCGGGGAGCGAGCCTGTACCACGGCCCCTCTCGCTTACGGTAGTGTTTGAAACACGATGATCTTCGCGCTCGCGATCGGGTTGGTGCTCTCGCAGGGTGAGCCTGCGGCCGAGCCCGCGCCCACCCCTGTGCCCGCGGGCGGGGCCGACATCGCCGCTCCGAAGCCGAGCGTCGAGCAGATTCAGAAGCAGCTCGACCGCATGAAGAAGATGTCGCCCGATGAGATCGTCAACGCGGCCTCCGACCTGAGCAAGAAGGCCAGCGGCATGACCCAGGCCGACTTCATGAAGCCGACGCCGGCCGCCGCCCACCCCGTGCTGCCCGAGGTGAAAGACTTCGCCCAGCTGCCCGAGCCCGAGCAGGTGAAGTACAGCGCCCGCGAGTTCTTCACCCAGCTCATCGCCGGCGACGCCCGCAACATCACCAACACGTGCGCGCTGCCGTTTCAGCTCGAAGAGCGCCGGCTTCAGACGCCCGAAGAGCTGTTTCAAGAGTGGCTGCGCAACCTGCGTGCGAAGCGCACCGATCTGCTCACGCTCTACGACATCGAGGTGCTGACGCCCGCCGAGATGGAAAAGAAGTACGGCGCTCCGCCCAAGCGGCTGCAGGCGCTGCCGTGGCGCGGGCAGAAGACGTACGTCGCCATCGCGAACCTGTCGGGGCACGCGGCCATCGCCGTGTTCCGCCAGACCGGCCTGATGTGGGCCGTCGTCGGCTACGCCGACTGAAACGCCGGCGGGTACTCGACCGAGCCGGTCACGCCCGCGAGCGCCCCGGGCTGAAGCTCGAGCGCCAGCCACGCCTCGGCGTGGCTCGAGTACGGGCTCGTGATGCCCTTCGCGAGCCCCGCCGTGAAGCCGAACCGCGGGTAGTACCGCGGGTGACCGAGCACGATCACGGCCTCGTAGCCCTTCGCGCGGCAGACCTCGAGGCCTTCGCGCACCAGCTGCGAGCCGATGCCCCGGCGCTGAAACCCCGGCTTCACCGCCATCGGCGCGAGCGACGCCGCGGGGATCATGCGGGCCGCGGTGCGAATCGGCAGCGGGCTGAACAGAATGTGCCCGGCGAGCTCGCCGGCCTGCTCGGCCACCAGCGACGCGATGACGTGACCGCTCGCGCGCAGCGCATCGACGAGGTGCGCCTCGCCGTCGCCGCCGAACGCGAGGCGGTTCAAGCTGCGAATCGCCTCGAGATCGTCGGGGCGTTCGCCGCGGATCACGACAGAGACGCGACGAACTCGGCCAGGCGCTTCAGGCCCTTCTCGATCACCGCGCGCGAGGTCGCGAACGAGAACCGCAGGTGCCCCTCGGCGCCGAACGGCTCGCCCGGCACGGCCGCGAGCAAGAAGTCTTCGAGCAGAATTTCGCTCATGTGCACCGAGCCCTTGATGGGCTTGCCCTTGTACGAGCGGCCGATGAGCTCGCCGATGTTCGGGAACACGTAGAACGCGCCCTCGGGCAGCCGGCAGCGCACGCCAGCAATCGCGTTCAGGCCCGACACCATCAGGTCACGCCGCGCCTTGAACTCGGTGAGCATCGCGTCGAGGTCGGTCGTCGGGCCCTCGAGCGCCGCGACGGCGCCCTTCTGGCTGAACGACGACGCGTTCGACGTCGACTGGTCTTGAATCATCTGCATCGCGCCGATCAGCTCTTTGGGGCCGGCCGCGTAGCCGAGCCGCCAGCCCGTCATCGAGAACGCCTTCGAGAAGCCGTTCACCACCACCGTACGCGGCGTGAGCGACGGCTCGACGTTCGCGAGGTTCTCGAACGGGCCCGGCACGTAGAGCAGCCGCTCGTAGATGTCGTCGGTGACGATGAGGCAGTCATGCCCCTTCAGCACCTCGGCGACCTTCTCGAGCGCCGCGCGAGGCAGCACGGCGCCGGTCGGGTTCGACGGGCTGTTGAAGATGACGGCGCGCGTCTTCGGCGACAGCGCCTTGCGCAGCTCGCGCGGGTCGGGCGCGTAGCCCTCGGCCTCTGAAGTCTCGACGAACACCGGCTTGCCGTCGGCCAGCTGCACCATGTCGGGGTAGCTCACCCAGTACGGCGCGAAGATGACGACCTCGTCGCCCGGCGACAGCAGCGCCTGGAAGAGGTTGTAGAGCGAGTGCTTCGCCCCGTCGGACACGAGAATCTGCTCGGGCGTGTACTCGAGCTTGTTCTCGGTCTTCAGCTTCTTGACGATCGCGTTCTTGAGCTCGGGTATGCCGCCCGTCGCGACGTACTTCGTGAAGCCCGCGTTCAGCGCGGCGATGGCCGCGTCTTTGATGTGCTTCGGCGTGTCGAAGTCGGGCTCGCCTGCCGCGAAGCTGACGACGTCGGCGCCCTTCGCCGCCAGCGCCTTGGCCTTCGCGTTGAGAGACAACGTCGGAGACGGTTTGATCGCCTTCAGGCGCTTCGCCAACACGATGCTCACGGCTTGCCTCCGCTGTACTTCGCTTTGAGCTTCTTCAACACGTTCGGGGGCACCAGGCCCTCGACGTTGCCGCCCAGCGACGCGACCTCGCGCACCAGGTTCGACGACACGTAGAAATAGTCTTCGCCCGTCATCATGAACACGGTCTCGATGTCGGGCCGCAGCTTGCGGTTCATGTTCGCGAGCTGAAACTCGTACTCGAAGTCGCTGACGGCGCGCAGGCCGCGCAGCATGGTGTTGACGCCCTTCTTCTGCGCGTAGTCGACGAGCAGGCCCTGAAACGAGTCGATCTCGATGCGGGGATCATTGACGGCGTCGCGAATCATGGTGACGCGCTCTTCGATGGTGAACAGCGGCTGCTTCTTCGGGTTCACCAGCAGCGCGACGATGAGCCGGTCGAACATCTTGAGCCCGCGCTGAATCAGCGACAGGTGCCCGTTGGTCAGCGGGTCGAACGAGCCGGGGTAGATGGCGGCGGGCATGTGCGGGCCGCGCTATAGCACGCGGCGCGCGCTCACGCGGTCGCTTTGGGCGTCACTTCGACCATCAGCCCGCGCAGCGTCTTGGTGATGTCTTTCGGCGCCGCGGGGAAGTCGCTCGCGTTGAGCTGGTTCACCGACGCCATCAGATCGTCCGCGCGCCAGACGTACTCTTTGCCCGTCCACCCGTGGGTGGCGACGAGGTACTCGGTGCCGTCTTTGTCGAAGTGCCCCTCGATGACGGCCCAGTGCGCGCGGCTGCCGCCGAAGAGGCCGGGGTTGCCGTGGTTGTCGACGTCGAACGCGACGAGCACGGGGTGGCCCTGATCGATGGCCGCGTGCAGATCTTTCACGGTGAAGTTTTCGGTCACCTTCGACTTGAAGCCGAACTGTTCGGCGAGCTGGCCGAGCTGGCGCGCGTAGAACATCTCGCCCTGCGTGGTGAACCCGGCCTTCTTGGCCTCGTCGAACAGGCGGTACTTCGTGTCGGGCGTGAGCGAGTGGCTGTCGCGCCGCCAGGTGTCGGCGTCGACGACCAGCGGTGACTCGGCGGTGGTGGGGTCTTTGACCTCCCAATAGTCCATCACCATGCCGAGCGCGTAGAGGCCGCACGTCGGGCCGTCTTGAACGCGGCCCGGCACGTCGGCGCCGAGCTTGAGCGCCTTGGCCGCCTCTTGCGCGAGCGCCGCGCGATCGACGGCCGAGAAGGTGGTGCCGTTCGCGAGCGTGACGGCGAGCGGGTCGGGCCGCGCGCTCGGGGTGGCCTTCGCCGCGGTCGGCGTGCCCGGCGTGCTCTGGGGCTCTGGCAGGCGGAAGGCGCGACGCAGGCTGTCAGTCACATTCGGCATATGCGGAGTTGTCGCACAAGGTGTGCGCCGTGTTTCTCTACCCTTTGTAGATCGAGATGACAGTGTCGCCGAACCGGCGTTGATCGAAGGGTTCCGGCACCTTCTCGCGCTTGCCGTGCTCGAAGACGACGGTCTTGGCGAGGGGGAGCAGCAGGGGTACGAGCTCGGCTGCCGCCTCGAGGGCGTAGGGCGGGTCGGCGAATGCGAGGTCGAACTGCTCGCCCTGGCGCTTGAGCTTCTCGACGGCCTTGAGCGCCGGCAGCTGGAGGAAGGTGGCGGGGGCCTGCAGGGTTTCGGCGTTCTTCTTCGCCCAGGTGAGATCGACATCGACGAAGGTGACGTGGGTCGCCCCGCGCGACCAGGCCTCGAGGCCCAAGGCGCCCGTGCCGGCAAACAGGTCGAGAACGCGACACCCGTCCAACCATTGGCCAAGCACGTTGAAGAGGCTCTCTCGAACCCGGTCGGAGGTCGGTCTGACGCCCTCAACGTTTCCAGGGCCTTGAATCGACCTGCCCTTTGCGAGGCCAGCGATGATCCGCATCAGGACAGTTCTCGCCGTGGTAGATCTTCGGACACCTGCATGGATTTCGAGCGGTACCAGAACCTCCACACCATCATCATGCTCCGCGACGTCTTGCGAAAGTGGTGGCGGTCTGAGCTCACCTTCGCCGACCGCGACGGCAACGTCCTCGACTGGCAGAAGGGCGACATCGTACCTCCGCCGAACGACTTCTGCCGGCTGGCGCTGTTCAGCAAAGAGGGCTTTCGGCGGTGCACCCAGTCGGTGCGGGTGCTGCACGAGAAGTTCAGAGAGACGAAGAAGCTCCGGCGCTCGCAGTTCCACGACTGCCACATGGGCTTCTCCATCGTCGGCGCGCCGCTCTACATCAACAACGACTACGAGGGCATGCTGTTCGTCGAGGGCTTCGCGCGCCAAGACGTCTCGCCCCACGAGGCCGAGGTCATCAAGAGCAAAATTCGTGAGGTGAACAACGGCGCGACCGACCTCGAGCGCGCGGTCGAGCGCATCCCCGTGATGGCGCTGAGCGAGGTCGAGAAGATCTCAGACCTGCTCGAGTTCGGCGTGAACGAGATCGCGAACTACGAAGCCGAGCTGACGAAAAAAGACGCGACCATTCAGTCGCTGTCGAGCGAGCTCACCGACCGCTACAAGTTCGAGAACATCGTCGGCAAGTCGGGCGCGATGCTCGAGGTGTTTCGGCTGCTCGAGAAGGTGTGCAACTCCGACTCGACGGTGCTGATCAACGGCGACTCGGGCACCGGCAAAGAGCTCGTGGCGCGCGCGATTCACTATAACGGCCCGCGCAAAGACAAGCCGTTCGTGGTGCAGAACTGCAGCGCGTTCAACGACAACCTGCTCGAGAGCGCCCTGTTCGGCCACGTGAAGGGCTCGTTCACCGGCGCGCTGCGCGACAAGAAGGGCCTCTTCGAGGTCGCCGATCAGGGCACGTTCTTTCTCGACGAGGTCGGCGACATGTCGCCCTCGCTGCAGGTGAAGCTCTTGCGCGTGCTGCAAGAGGGCACGTTCATACCGGTCGGCGGCACCCACGGCCGCGAGGTCGACGTGCGCGTGATCGCCGCGACGCACAAAGATCTCGGCGAGATGGTGAAGAAGGGCGAGTTTCGCGAAGACCTCTACTACCGCATCAACGTGATTCGCATTCAGGTGCCGCCGCTGCGCGAGCGCCGCGACGATCTGCCGATCTTGATCGATCACTTCATGAAGAAGCACCGCCGTGAGGGTCAGCGGGCCCGCGCGCTGTCTGCCGACGCGCTGCAGGTGCTGCAGGCCTACCACTGGCCCGGCAACATTCGAGAGCTCGAGAACGAGATCGAGCGCCTGCTGGTGCTCGGCGGCGATCTCGACGTGCTGCCCGGCGAGCTCTTGTCGTCGCGCATTCGTGATGCGGTGTCGCCTTCGAGCGGGGCCGCGTTCAGCGGCGGCGGCGCCGGTCGGCCCGGCCTCGTGCTCGCCGGCAAGCTGAACGACGCCGTCGAGGCGCTCGAGCGCGAGATGATCTCGCAGGGGCTCACGCGAACGCGGCACAACAAGTCGCGCCTGTCCCGCGAGCTGGGCATCTCGCGGTCGAACCTGATTCTGAAGATCGCGAAGTATGGGCTCGAGCGGCCCGGCTCCGGCGACGGTGGCGACGATGACGCCGAGGTTCTCGCGTAGCCTTTCCGTTTCCGGCTGCTGAGGGGGTGCCGAAGTGGGGCAGCTCCAGGCCTTGATCGCCGGAGGTCCGGCGACGGCTTGCGCCTGGGCTGACGTGGATACGGCGGTTCTTTTCGCCGGGTCGGCCGCCCTCTGGCCCGACAGGTGGGAGGGTGACTTTTCAGATGCTGCCAAGGGGTAGAGGTTTACCCTTTCGAAGCAGTTCAAAAGTCGCCCGGGATCGTCTCACCCCCAAGGCCCCGTCGAGCCACCTCGTCGACGTGGCCCGATGTCGGTCGGCGCCCGTCGCTGCACCGTGCTAGCGCCTCGCGAGCGACCGTTCTTCTCGACTGGTGAGCGTTGGCGCACCGATGACGCACCGCCGCCTGTGCCTATGCACGGTCGCTGACCCGACCTCCGCTTCCCCATCGGCCGTCGCTCCCGCACTCGTCATCGATGTCAGACCCCGGAGGTCTACTCCGCGCCATGACACTCGACGAGCTCATCGCCGCACGCCCCACTCCCGCCGAGTTCATCGCTGCACACCGGTACTTCAACGACACCGAGTACCGCGAGAAGACCCACTGCAGCCCCAACTCGCTCAAGTACCACCTCAAGAACCGCAAGCTCGTCAGCGTTCGCCGGGGAACCTACGTGTCGCCCATCATCGCCGACTGGCCCGACCCGTACCTGCTCGGGTCTCGCCTCGTCGCCGACATCGGCATCATCGCGTACACGACGGCGCTCCACTTTCACCTCGGCGACCCCAAGCCTGAGCACGTCATCGTCGTCTCAGACGCCCGCCTCGATCGCTTCGAGCATCTCGGCGTCGTCTACCAGGCAGTGAAGCAGCCCCACCCTCTCGACCCCTACCGCCTCTCGGGCGACTGCATCCGGGATCACGAGCGCAGCAACATTCACTTCTACGTTCACACGCTCGAGCGCGCGATCGTCGACTGCCTCCACCGCCTCGACCTCGGCCCTGGCCTCGAGCTGCTCTGGAAGCTCCTCTGGAAGCTCCTCAGCGCACGAAACACGCTCGACTGGAGCGCCATGATCCAACACGCCCTCGCACTCGGCGACCGCGTCACCATCGCCCGCTTCGGCGGCATGCTCGCCCACCACCCCCGGTTCTCGATCAAGTCACCCGAGGTTCGCGAGCTGCTCGCCCACAAGCCGTCGTCCCCCGCGATGATGGACCCGCGCGCCAACCCCAGCGATTGCATGTACGACGCCCGGTGGCGCCTGCGCGTGCCATCGAGCCTGCACCGCCTCATGTCGCCCGGTTGGCGCCGCTGACCTCAGCTCAGCTTCGCGATCGCCTCGATCATCTTCTGCCCGTCGCGCACGAACGGGTTCGCCTCGTCGAGCACGTAGCCGCCCAGCACCGCGGTGATCGAGCGCTTGATGAGCGGGTCTTTCTTCTCTCGCAGCAGCACCTTCTGCAGCGCCCCGCTGTACCAGCTCATCACGAACACCTTGAACACCCCGACCGCGCGGCTCATCACCTTCGTGTAGTCGGCCTCCCAGTCGACGGTCTCGCCGGCGAGCTGCCGGTGCGCCAGCTTCGCCGCCCGGCTCGCCGACTCGAGCGCCAGCGTCACGCCCGACGAGAACACCGGGTCCAAGAACTCGCTCGCGTTGCCGCACACCGCCCAGCCCGGCCCGTGAAACCGGCTCACCGACGCCGACCAGCCCTCGAGCCGCTGCGTCTTCATCGTCGGCGTCGCATCTCTCAGGCGCACCGTCACGTTCGGGTCGGTCGCCATCAGCTTCGCGAGCCGCCCGGCGTCGTTCGCGCCTGCCGCATCGATGATCGACCGTTCGCCCACCACGCCGACCGACGTGCGGCCATTGCTGAAGGGGATGAGCCAGAACCACGGACCATCGGGGTGCACGGTGATCCAGATGTCTCCTTCTTCGGGGCCCTTCGGCCGTACGTCGCCCTCGAAGTGGTTGAACACCGCCACCTTCGGCCCCAGCGTCGGCTTCGTCTCGAGCGAGAGCAGCTTCGGCAACACCCGCCCGTAGCCCGAGCAGTCGAGCACCATGCGCGCGTGAACGTCGTACCGCTCGTTCGTCTCGACGTTCGTCACGTGCGTCACGCTGGTGCCGTCGGCCTCGAAGTCGATCGCGTCGACGCGCTGCTGAAAGAGAACCTTCGCGCCGTGCTGGCGCGCCGCAGTCGACAGCGTCTGATCGAAGTCCGATCTCACCACCTGCAGCGCCGACGGCCGCTGCCCCGGGAACATCTCTGCGAACGAAAACCGCTCGCGAGTCGGCCCGTCGAGAAACAGCGCGGCCGGCTTTTCCATGAAGCCCCGCGCCTGCACCGCCGACAAGAGCCCCGCTTCGTCGAGAATGTCGTTGCAGCGCGGCAAGAGCGACTCACCGATCTGAAACCGCGGAAACGTGCCTGCCTCGAGGCACAGCACCCGCCGCCCCGCCCGCGCCAGCAGCGCGCTCGCCACCGAGCCCGCCGGGCCACCACCCATCACCAGGACCTCTGCTTCCATCGTGTGCTCCTTCAGCTTCATCGAATCGGTTCGTGGAACATCTCGGCCGGCTCGGGCAACAGGCCCGCGTCGCTCACGACCCGGTCGAGCAGCACGCGCAGCGTGCGCAGCTTGCCCTTCGGCAGCCCCTCGAGCGCCGCGACCAGCCGCTCTTGCAGCACCTCGGGCGCTCGGTGAAGCAGCGCCCTGCCCTTCGGCGTCAGCGACAGCTCGACCCGCCGCCCGTCGTGCGACGACGGCCGGCGCGCCACCAGCCTGCGCCTCACCAGCCTCGACACCACCACCGACACCGAGCTGTGATCCGTATGCGTCAGCGCCGCCAGCTCACCCAGCGACACCTTCGGGTGCTCGACCAGCTGCTGCAGCACAAACAGCTGCGACCCGCTGATGCCCAGCGTCGCGTTCAGCTCGTTCGCCGACCGCCGCGCCGCCCTCACCAGCCTGCGCAGCGCGTTGAACACCGCCTTCAGGTCGGGCGAGCCCGACGGCGAGCTCGTGCTCGACGTGTGCAGAGCAGCCGGGGCCTGTCGGGTGTCTTCGAGCATCAATGTGTTGGGTCCCACCTATATTATGTGGGACCCCACCGAATCAAGGCATCGGCCGACCATTGCGCTAGGGTGCCAGGCAGTGAGCCAGTACTTCCGGCAAGACTTCTTTCGCGTGCCCGACGGCGCGTCGCTCTTCTACGAGGTGCGCGGCGACCCCGGTGCGACGCCGGTCGTTCTCTGTGACGGCCTGGGCTGTGACGGCTTCGTGTGGAAGTACCTGTGGCCGGTGCTCACGGCGCGCCGCCAGGTCATGCACTGGCACTACCGCGGCCACGGCGTCTCGGGCGTGCCCGATGACCCGACCCGCATCGGCGTCGACGTCAGCTGCGACGATCTCGTGCGCTTGATGGATCACGCGAAGCTCGAGAGCGCCGTGCTCTTCGGCCACTCGATGGGCACGCAGATCGCGCTCGAGTTCCACCGCCGCTACCCGAGCCGCGTGAAGGGGCTCGCGCTGGTGTGCGGCTCGTTCGGCACCCCGCTCGACACCTGGCACGACCACACCCTGCTGCGCGTCGCCTTCCCCACCGCGCTGAAGATCGTCGAGCGGTTCCCCGGAGTCGCCCGGGCCATCTTGGGCAACGTGATGGGCACCGAGATCGCCCTCACCGTGGCGATCAACGGCGAGCTGAACCCCGACCTCATCGCCCGCGCCGACTTCGCGCCCTACATGAAGCACCTGCAGAAGATGGACCCGGTCATGTTCGTGCGCACCCTCGACTCGCTCAAAGATCACTCGGCGCTCGACCACCTGCCGAACGTGAACGTGCCCACCCTCGTCGTCGGCGGCCAGATCGACAAGTTCACCCCCGTCTGGCTCGCGCAGCGCACCGCCGAGCTCATACCCGGCGCCGAGTACCTCTTCGTGCCCGGCGGCAGCCACACCGCCCCGCTCGAGCGACCCGGCATGGTCAACCACGCCATCGACCGCTTCTTGCGCGAACGAATCGATCAGCCGTTGAAGCGAGTCGGCTGATGCGAGCCCTGCTCGCCGCCATGGTGCCGCTGCTGACGGGCTGCCCCAAGGCCGCGCCCGAGCCCGAGTTCGAAGAGGCCCCGCTGCACATCGGCCCGACGATGACCCAGCAGCAGTGCGACCTCATCAAGTACGGTGGCCAGACCTTCGACGTCGACATGCAGGCCGTGCCGCTCGAGACGGCCCTGCGCGGCATCGCCGACTGCACGTGCTTTCACTTCGAGCTGAAGGCAGGCACGGTGGCCAACATCACGATTGTGAAGCAGCCCAAGCCCTTGAACGCAGACGAGCTGTTCGCCGAGTTCAAGAAGGCCGCCGACGCGGCGGGGGTCGCGGTCAGGCGCGACGACATGAAGTTCGTCGTCGAGCCGAAGTGAGCATGGACTAAGGGCGAACAGGCGTGTACACGCCGTAGCCCCGTGTTTCCCCGAGAAAAGATTCGCAACATCGCCATCGTCGCGCACGTCGACCACGGCAAGACCACCCTCGTCGATTTCATGCTGCGCCAGGCCGGCGTGTTTCGCTCGAACGAAGTCGTCGCCGAGCGCGTGATGGACAGCAACGACCTCGAACGCGAGAAGGGCATCACGATTCTCGCGAAGAACACCGCCATTCAGTACCAGGGCCACCACGTCAACATCATCGACACCCCCGGCCACGCCGACTTCGGCGGCGAGGTCGAGCGCGGCCTGCGCATGGTCGACGGTGTGCTGCTCCTCGTCGACGCCGCCGAGGGCCCGCTGCCCCAGACGCGCTTCGTGCTGTCGAAGGCGCTCGCGCTCGGTCTCAAGACCGTGCTCGTCATCAACAAGATCGACCGCCCCGACGCGCGCGCCCGCGACGTGCTCGACATGGTCTATTCGCTGTACATCGACCTGGGCGCCGACGAGCAGCAGCTCGAGTTCCCCGTCATCTACGCCATCGCGCGTGAGGGCAAGGCGTCGCTGCGGCTCGAAGAGCCCGGCAAAGATCTGAAGCCGCTGTTCGAGGCGATTCTCTCGCACATGCCGCCGCCGCCCGCGCCCGAGCCCGACGCTCCGACGCAGCTGTTGCTCGCGAACCTCGACTACGACGACTACGTCGGCCGCCTCGGCATCGGCCGCATCAGCGCCGGCAGGCTCGCCCCCAACATGCCCGTCAGCATCGTGCGTGAGGGCGGCAAGCTCGAGTTCGGCAAGATCGTGAAGCTCTACGGCTTCTCGGGCCTCAAGCGCGTCGAGATCGCCGACGCCGGCCCGGGTGAGATCGTGTCGGTCGCGGGCATCGAAGCGCTCTCGATCGGCGACACCATCTCGGACCCCGAGAAGCCGAAGGCGCTGCCCCGCATCAAGGTCGACGAGCCGACCATGATGATGATCTTCCGCGTGAACGACGGCCCGCTCGCCGGTCGCGAGGGCAAGTACGTCACCTCGCGCAACCTGCGCGATCGTCTGCAGCGCGAGGCCTACCGCAACGTCGCGATTCGGGTCGAAGACACGGCGACGCCCGATGCGTTCAGGGTCGTCGGCCGCGGCGAGCTCCAGCTGGCGGTCATCATCGAGACGATGCGCCGCGAGGGCTACGAGCTCACCGCGTCGAACCCCGAGCCGATCACCAAAGATGTCGACGGCGTGAAACACGAGCCGATGGAGCTCATGGTCTGCGACGTGCCCGAGACCTCGGTCGGCACCGTCACCGAGCGCCTGGGGCCCCGCAAGGGCCGCATGGTCGACATGACCAACATGGGCTCACGCACGCGGCTGCAGTTCCGCATTCCCGCGCGCGGCCTCGTCGGCTTTCGTTCGGAGTTCCTCACCGTCACCCGTGGCGAAGGCATCATGTCGTCGCAGTTCGACGGGTACGAGCCGTGGTTCGGCTACATCCCCCGGCGGAGCAACGGCGCGATCGTCTCTGACCGGCAGGGCGACACCGTGCCGTACGCGCTCTTCTACGTGCAAGAGCGCGGCGCCCTGTTCGTCGGCCCCGGCGTTCAGGTGTACGAGGGCATGATCATCGGCGAGCACGCGCACCCGTCTGATCTCAACGTCAACGCGTGCCGCGAGAAGAAGCTCACGAACATTCGTGCTTCAGGCCGTGACGAGAACGTCATTCTCACGCCGCCCCGCGAGATCACGCTCGAGAAGTCACTGGAGTGGATCGCCGAGGACGAGCTGGTCGAGGTCACGCCGAAGTCGATTCGGCTCCGCAAGAAGCAGCTCGAGTCGAACGCGCGTTACCGCGCCGACCGCGACCGCAAGCGCGAGATGGGCGACCTCGACTGAGCCTGCTCGATCGCGTCAGGGCGTTCGTTCTGGCGTTTTCGCTGCTCGCCGCAGTACCGGTCGTCATCGCCGTCGAGCGGTCACCCCGCTTGCCCGCGCCGCGCGCTGCGGCCGCGGTCGCCATCGCGGTGCTCGCGCTCGCGTGGGTGTGGGCGTACCGCAAGAAGAGGGTCGTGTGGCCGCTCGAGGTGCTCACCGGCGCCGTGCTGTTCGTCGTCATCAACGCGGTGAGCGACCCGCGCGGAGTGCAGCCGTTCTTCTTCGCCGCGCTGATGTTCAACGGGCTGTACGGCGGGCCGGTGCAGCTCGCGTTCAGGCTGGTGCTGGTGCAGGCGGCGTTCTTTTCGCCCGGCAACGCGAGTGCGTTTTCGGCGATCGGCTTCACGGCGGCCGGCGTCGTGGTCTGGGCGCTCGGCCGCGCGATGGAGCACCAACAGCGCCTCGAGGCCCGCTTCCGTTCGCTGGTGACGAACGCGTCAGACATGATCGTGGTGCTCGGCGCGGGCGGGAAGATCACGTGGCAGAGCCCGGCGGTGCACAAGCAGCTCGGCCGAAGCTTGAGCGACGGCGAGGTGACCGCGCACGAGCGGCTCGAGCTGAAGCACGCGAACGGCCAGCTGCGCGAGATCGAGGCGCTGGTGACCGACCTGACGGCCGACCCGAACGTCGAGGGCATCGTGCTGAACATGCGCGACGTGACCGACCGCAACCGGGCCGATCGCGAGCTCGTCGCCGCGAAGCGTGAGGTCGAGATCGCCGCGCAGATTCAGACGGCCCTCTTGCCGCGGGTGCTGCAGGCACCGGGGTACGAGGTCGCGGCGTCGATGCACCCGGCTGAAGAGGTCGGAGGCGACTACTACGACGTGCTGCCGGCGGCGGGCGGCTGCTTCATCGGCATCGGCGACGTGACGGGGCACGGGCTCAATGCGGGCCTGACGATGTTGATGATTCAGAGCGCGATCGCGGCGCTGGTGGGTCAGCGGCCGACGGCGTCGCCGCGCGAGCTGGTGTGCGCGCTGAACACGGTGCTGTACGACAACCTGAAGAACCGGCTCGGCAAGGCCGACCACGTGACGTTCAGCCTGCTGAAGCTGTCGGCCGACGGGGCGGTGACGTTCGCCGGGGCGCACGAAGAGCTGGTGGTGGTGCGCAAAGATCGGGTCGAGTCGGTGCAGACGCCGGGCACGTGGCTGGGCGCGATGCCCGACATCGAACGTGCGACGGTCGAGACGACGCTCAAGCTCGAGCGGGGCGACGTGCTGGTGCTGTACACCGACGGGGCGATTGAGGCGCGCAACGGCGGGGGCGAGCAGTTCGGCCACGAGCGGCTGGCGGCGCGGGCCGAAGCGCTGCGGGGCAAGAGCCCGAGTGAGCTGATCGCGGCGCTCGAGGCCGACGTCGAGAAGTGGGCGGTGAAGCAGAGCGACGACGTCACGCTGCTCGCCTGCCGCTACGCCGGGCCGTGACTGCGCAAAAAAGGGGGCACAGGCGACTGTCCCCTATTGCGTTACGACCGTGACGGTGCCGGTCGCGAAGGTGGCGAGCGCGTTCAGGCTGCTGCGCTGCCAGCGCTTCGACGGGTCAGACAAGAAGCGCACGGTGTAGCCGCCGCCGCGCTCTTTCATGCCGGCGAACCAGCGCACGAAGGCGTTCAGCGCCGACGAGTTCATGAACTCGACCGCGCGCACGTCGACGTCGACCTGGGTGAGCCCGAGCGCGCGCACCTCGCCGTCGGCCTTGAGCAGCAGCTCGGCGAGCGGCGTCGAGTCTTTGAGCTCGGCCGTGCCGGTCATGTGCATCACGAAGCGCTCGCCGTCGGGCGCAGAGTCGACCTTCAGCTGCCCGACGTTGATCTCAGGCATGGGCGGCTCCTTGGGGGCGGGCGATGACGGCGACGCGGTTCGCGCGAGCGGTGCACGTCACCTGCATCTCGGCCTCGGCGGCGATGCGGGCGAGGCCGAGGCCGCCCGGGCCGCGGCCCATGAGCGCCACATAGGCCGCCATGCGATCGGGCGCCGACGAGAGCGCCTTCAGCGCGCGCTTGAGGCGCGCGGCGTGTGACCTCGTGGTGCGGTTCTCGACGCTGACGCCGCGCAGCTTCTTCTCGCGGCGGTCGAGGTGCACGGTGACGCGCACCTCGCCCTGGCCGTACTTGACGGCGTTCTCGAGCAGCTCGTGGGCCGCGAGAGAAGCGCCATAGGCGTCATCGGCGTCGAGCGAGAGCTTCTCGAGCGACTGGCTGACGAGGCGCCGGAGCTCGCCGACGAGCTCCCAGCGGGGCAGCAGGCGAAGGTCGATGAGAACGTGATCGGCCAAACATTCGAAGTCTGCTTCGGTTCAAAGGCAGATGCCAGCAGTCACGGTTAAATCGAGATAACGCGCAGGATACGGGTCTCCGAAGAATTGCGTGAACGTGAGGCGTGAGCCGATTCGGGTCGCGATCTTCCACGGGGTGAGGCGCGGCAGCTCGTAGGCGAGGCCCAGGCCGAGGTCCAAGCCCGAGCGGTGGCGAACGCCGTGGTTCGAGAGGCCGAAGAGGTGGCCGAGCGGGTCGTCTTTCACGGCGAGCATGGCGCTCTCGTGGTTGTGGGCGAACGCCGCCCACAGATAGGGCTTCCACGGCCCGGCCAGCGGCAGCTCGAAGCGCGAGCCAACCCGAATCTGGATGATGTAGTCGAACGGCGCGTCGAACGCGGTCGTGGCGACCATCAGCTCGGGGCGAATGAAGCTCAAGAACTTGCGGTTGACGCCGAGCATGACGCCGCCGCCGCCGCTCTTCTGATCGACGCGCAGGCCGCCCGAAGCGCCGACGTAGATCTCCCACACGGGCGGAGGCGGCTCGGGCTCTTCGACCTCCTCGACGTCGGAGGGGACCGCGAGCAGCGCGAGGCCGGCCACGAGCGCATGAAGCATGCGGGGTCAGTACCCAGACCCCACCGCACATTCACACGCGCTCGAGGCGGGGCACGACGTACTGCAGCGAGCGCTCGAAGCGGTAGTTCACGCCCATGTGGCCGTCTTCGAACTCTTCGTGCACGAAGTCGAGGCCGCCGGCACGAAACTCTTCGGCGAGCAGGCGCGTGCCCCAGCGCAGGTTGAACTCGTCGCGCACGCCACAGTCGAGAAAGAGGCTCTTGAGCCGCTTGTAGGCGTCGAGGTGCTTCGGCACGAAGCGCACCGGGTCGTGCACGAGCCACCGGTTCCACACGTCGATCTTGAGGCGGCCGTTGTTGATGTCGATGGGCAGCTCGAGCCCCATCGGCTCGCTCTTCTTCGGCGAGTACGCGGCGGCCATCGCGACCATGTTGATGACGGCGTGATCTTCACCCTTCATCTTGGTCGCAGCAGCGCGCTGGCGAAACTCGCGGTACCAGGGCTCGACGCCGCCGGCCTTCAGCAGCGGCCCCGCCGCCTGCGGCAGCTCGTGCAGGTAGCAGTACTCGAAGCCGGCGTCGCCCGAGTGGCTCGCGACGTGACCGAAGACGTCGGGGTGGTAGCGCGAGATGACCAGCGCGCCGTACCCGCCCGACGACTTGCCGACGAGCGCGCGGGCGCTGCCCTTCGCGAGGGTGCGGAAGTTGCGGTCGACCCAGTGCACGATGTCGCGAGCGACGTAGTCGCGGTAGCGGCCGATGCCCTCGCTGTTGATCCACTGGCTGCCGCCGAGCGCGGTGAAGCCGTCGATGAACACGCCGATGCACGGGGGAATGGTGCCGGCGGCGATCAGCGCGTCGAGCCGCTGTGGCACGTTCGCGGTGAACGCCGTGGCGTTCAGCCACTGCACGCCGCTGCCCGTGAACCCGTGGAGGAAATAGACGACGGGAAAGCGCCCCTCGCCGTTCGCATACCCGGGCGGAAGGTAGACGGGCGTGCCCCGGGTCGACGGGTCTTGAAGCGGGTTACCCTCGAGTGAGCCGGCGAAGACCTCGTAGAGCTGAATCGTGCCGCGCATGCGCGCCTGCGCTCATAGCAAAGCCTCGTCACCTTGTGAGCGGCTGCATCGAGCAGAACCGTCGGCCTGCCGGTACGGGGGGGGTTCGCGGCAGCGCGCGTCGGGCGCCGCTCGGCGCTCTTCTTCGGTGCCCGAGACGGCCTCGATGCGGCCGAGGTCGTTCTGGTCGCGAACCACGACGCGCACGATCAGCAGCAGCGGGCTCACGACCCGCACTGCGAACAGGCCCTTGTTCTTCACTTCGAAGGCGGCGCCTTGTCGAAGCGCTTCATCACCTGCTGCAGGTCGAGCCAGGCCGACTTCTTCTCGTCGGGGCTGCGGAGCAGGTACGCCGGGTGGTACGTCGGCATGAGCGGTATGCCCTCGTACTCGCGCCACTGGCCGCGCATGCGCGTGATGGGGGTGTCGACGCGCAGCAGCGTCTGCGCCGCGAACTTGCCGAGCGCCACGATCACCTTCGGGCGAATCGACGCGAGCTGGGCCTTCAAGAACGGCTCGCACGCCTGAATTTCGTCGCCCTCGGGGTTGCGGTTGTTGGGCGGGCGGCACTTCACGACGTTGCAGATGTAGACGTCGTCGCGCTTGAACCCCATCGCCTCGATCATCTTCGTGAGCAGCTGACCCGCGGGGCCGACGAACGGCACACCCTGCGCGTCTTCTTCGGCGCCGGGGCCTTCGCCGACGAACACCAGCTGGGCCTTCGGGTTGCCGGTGCCGAAGACGATCTGCGTGCGGCCGTTGCAGAGCTTGCAGCGCTTGCAGTCGCCGAGCTCGGTGCGAATCTCTTGCAGCGTGCGGGTCGGGCCTTCGGGCACCCCTGGAGCCGCAGGGCGAGGCGCCTCGGTCTTCGGAGCCTGCGCAGCTTCGAGGCCCTTCAAGATCGCGCGCGTGCCGTCGCTCTCTTGCCAGGCGAGGTGGCGGCGCAGCTCGTCGGCGATCTCGCGGAGGTCTTCGTTCACCGTGGGGCCACCGTTTCCCAGATCTGCGACGCGAGGTCACGCTTGTCGCCCTTCAGCTCGACCGAACGGCCGTCTCGCGCGAGCACGGTGACGGCGTTGGAGTCGGCCTCGAAGGCGCGGGTGTCGTTCGCGACGATGAAGTCGAGCTGCTTGGCCTCGAGCTTCTTCCTGGCGTTGGCGATGACGTTCTCGGACTCGGCGGCGAAGCCGATGACGAGGGCACGGCCGGCGAGCTTCGCCGAGGCCTCGGCGAGAATGTCGGGCGTGCGCACGAGCTTCACGCTGTCGGGCGCTGCGTCTTTTTTCACCTTCTGCTCGGCGCGGGTCTCGGGCTTGAAGTCGCTCACGGCGGCGCACGCGAGAAAGACCTCGGCGGCGCCGAGGCGCTGCATGACGGCGGCGTACATCTCGTCGGCGCTCGTGACGCGCACGACGTCGAGCCCGTCGGGCACCTTCTCGGCGGTGGGGCCGAGCACGACGGTGACGGCGGCGCCGCGGGCTCGGGCGGCGTCGGCGAGGGCGAGCCCCATCTTGCCGCTCGAGGGGTTCGAGATGAACCGCACGGGGTCGAGGTGCTCGCGCGTCGGGCCGGCCGTGATCAGCACGCGCTTGCCGGTGAGCGGCCCGGCGGTCGCGAGGGCTTCGGCGGCGGCGACGATCTTGGGCAGGTCGGCGAGGCGACCCGCGCCCACGTCGCCGTCGGCGAGCGGGCCGCTGTCGGGGCCGACGATGCGAAAGCGCGGGTCGGCGAGCAGCGCGTTCACGTTGTCTCGCGTGACGGGGTTTTCCCACATCGCGGTGTTCATCGCGGGGGCCAGCAGCACCGGCCCCTTCCACGCGAGCAGCGCGGTGGTGACGGCGTCGTTGCCCATGCCGGCCCGGATGCGCGCGATGAGATCGGCGGTGGCGGGCGCGATGATGAAGGCGTCGGCCCAGCGCGGCAGGTGCAAGTGGCCGAAGTTGGAGTCTTGGTTGGGGTCGAACGGGTCGGTGAAGACCGGGTGGTGGCTGAGGGACTGGAGCGTGAGCGCCGTCACGAACTGCTGCGCGGCCGGGGTCATCGCGATTCGGACGGTGGCTCCGGCGCGCTGCAGCTCGCGGGTGAGGTCGCAGGCTTTGTAGGCGGCGATGCCGCCTCCGACGCAGAGGGCGATGCGGCGGCCTCGCAGGTAGCCTTGGGTCATTCTCCGACGTCGTATACGTGGACGTTTACGGGTACGTCGACGTCTACGTGTGACGTGTACGTGTCACGTCGAAGGGCGACGGGTTCGGGTTCGTTGACGAGGAAGTTCACGTGGATCGTCTTGGCGTCTCACGGCAACTGAGCGGGTATGGGTCTTCTGCTGTTGATTCCCGTGGTTGCGCTGGGCCAGCTCGAGCTGAAAGACGGAGACAAAGTGGTTCGCATCAGCCTCAGTGAGGGCCTCGTGCTCAAGAATGGCGACAAGCAGGTCACGTTCTCGGGCGCGGGGGCCGTTGGGAAGTCAGACGGTGGCCACGCGTTCACCGGCATCGCACAGACCGAAGAGCACGAGTGCGGCCCGGCAGAGGACATCGACGTCGGCGGCGCGAACAACCACGTCACGCTCACCGGCGCGTGCGGCGAGGTCACGGTCTCGGGGCTCGGCCAGGTCGTGACCCTCGATCGCGCAACCGCGATCACGCTCTCGGGCAAGAACAACACCGTGACGTGGAAGCGCGGCGACCCGAAGCTCACGAAGAGCGGCTCGGGCAATCAAGCCGTTCACGTGAAATGAAGTGACGTGCACGACTACGGCTGGCCAGGAACCCCAGCGCCAGCAGGCTCCGGCGGCCCCGGCGGCATGAAGTAGCTCGACTCCGGCGCCCGAACATCGACGCGCTCGCGCCGAACCCCCGACGAGTCGGTCGTGATCAGCGTGTACACCCCGCATGTCAGCCCCGCAGATCTCGTCGGCCGATTCGGCAGCGGCAGATCGAGCGCGACGGCACCGGCGTACAGCGCGTCGTCGTCGAGCTGCTCGAGCGGCACGCGCTCGGGCTCGCCCGGCACCAGCCACGCGTCGCCGACCGGCTCTGCGACGGTGATGGTGATGGCGCACGTGCCGGGCGGAGCCCCCAGCGTCACGAACGTCTTCGGCGGCACCACCTTCACGGTCTGCCCGTTCGACGACATGCGGGTGATGAACATCCACAAGCCTTCGGGCACGTCGAGCTCGAACTTGCCGTCGGGCCCCGAGTCGAGCCGCTCTTCGGCAGCGCCGTTGATCTCACGCACGGTGATGCGCGCCGAGATGGGCCGGCCCGCCGGGTCTTTCACGATGCCCTCGACCCGCACCGGCCCCTCGAGCTTCACCGTCACCGCGCCCGCCGTGCCCGTGACCTTCGTCTTGCCGCGGTGGTTCAGCCGCGACGCGGTGATCGTGGGCTCGGGCGAGTCTTGCGACACCGGCAGCGTGAACGTGCCGTCGGCCGCGCTGATCGTGCTGTCGATGCACTGATCACACGTGACGTCGGCGCCCGACACCGGCTGCCCGTTCGCGTCGACGACCACGCCGCGCAGGAGCGGCGCCTTCTTCAACGTCAGGTTGCCCAGATCATCCGTGAACGGCTGCTCGACCGTCAGCGCCTCGAAGCCCTCGGCATCGACGCTGAGGTAGATCTTCCCCTCGCTGTCGGCCTCGCGCCCGATCGTGAACCGGCCGTCGCGCGTGTCGAACTCGCGCCCGTCGACCCGAAACGCGAGCACGGGGCTGCCCGTCTCGTCGATCACCCTGCCCTTCACCCCCGGCAGCGGCTCGACCTTCACCGTCACCCCGCTCGCCGGAGCCTTCACCTTCACCGGCGCCTTCGTCGCCCGATCGTCTGCCGTCGCCGCGATCGTGTACGTGTGCCCCGGCTTCAGCCCCTCGAGCCGAAACTCGCCGTTCTCATCGCTGTACGTGCTCGCCGCCGCCTCGACCTCGGCGGCCGCCTCGTCGCCGACCTTCACGTCGCCCGCCACCGTGTGCACGTCGGTGTTCGGCACCGGCTTGCCCGTCTCGTCGACGACCCGGCCCACGATCTCGACGCCGCGGTCGAGCGCGATCGTCACCTCGGCCTTGCCCCCCGGCGCCAGCTTCACCATCTGCGGCGTCACGCGCTGGTACCCGCTCTGCTCGACGTTCACCATGTACGAGCCACCGAGCAGGCCCGCGAGTCGCGCGACGCCGCGGTCGTCGGTCGAGGCGCTGCCACTGTCGTCAGACGACGGGCCCGTGCCGTAGACGCTGACGTACGCGCCACGCACCGGGTTCTTGTCGGCCGTGACGCGAACCTCGATGCGGCCCATCGCGTCGAGCTTCAGCACGACCCCCGACGCCGGAGCCGTCACGTCTTTCGTCACCTGCCCGAGCTGAGGCTCACGCGCGCGCACCCGGTAGTCACCCGGCTCGTCGACCTGCAGCTCGAACGTGCCGTCGTCGTTCGTCGAGGTCGCCTGCGCCTCGTGAATCTGGCTCACGAGCTCGACCGTCGCCGACGGCACCGGCTTGCCCTCGGCGTCGACCACCGTGCCGCTCAGCATGCTCGCCGCCTGAAGCGTCACCTCGAGGTGGTTGTCGCCCGCCTTCAGGTCGACGCGCCGCTGCGCATCGCGCAAGCCTTCGGCCTCGACGTGCACCTGGTAGGCGCCCTCGGCGAGCTGCTCGAACACGACCAGCGCGCCGGTGTCGTCGGTGGTCTTCAGCACGCTCGTGCCGTAGCCCTCGACCGTGATGCGCGCCTCACGAATCGGTTCGCCCTTCTCGTCGAACACACCGACCGACAG
>JAEUJP010000497.1 GCA_016793725.1 Myxococcaceae bacterium
GGTGCGACGGCAGGTGGTGGTGCGACGGCAGGTGGTGGTGCGACGGCGGGTGGTGGGGCGACGGCGGGTGGTGGGGCGACGGCGGGCGGTGGGGCGACGGCGGGCGGCGGTGCGACTGCGGGCGGCGGTGCCACTGCCGGAGGCGGCGCGAGCTTCGTGGTGAGCCCGCCCTCGTGGGATGCGGGCGAGCAGGCCGTCGGCGACTCGGTGGGCCAGGTCTTCATGGTGACGAACACCGGCGGTGTGCCCCTCGCCGGCGTCAACTCCTCGTTCGTGAGCTCGCCGGCCTTCTCGCACAACGACAGCTGTGCGGGGCAGACGCTGGGCGTCGGCGGCAGCTGCACGATCACCGTGCGGTTCAACGCGCCGGCCGCGCAGGCGTACGCGAGCCAGGCCACGGCGAGCACGACGACGGCGGGGCCGCCGGCGGTGACCGTCCCCGTCTCGGGGCGGGGCTACGACATCTCGACGATCACGCTGAACGTCGTGAACGGGCCTGACGCCGGCGTCGTGTCGTCGGCCGATGGCGGCTTGAGCAATTGCTCGACCGGGCCTTGCATCTACACGGTGCGCCGCGGCACCCCGCTGACGCTCGTCGCGAACCCCAACCGGTTCTGGGGCCTCGCGTCGTGGACAGGCGGCTCGTGCTCAGGCGACGACAACTGCGCCTTCAACGCGACGGCAGCCACGCACACGGTCAACGCGCGCTTCGAGCGCTACAACCGTGCGTTCGTCACGGGGCAGACGTTCAACGGTCAGTTCGGTTCGGTGGGCGCGGCCGACTCTCGCTGCAGTGACGTCGCCGCCGACGCCGGCCTGTCGCCCCCCGGAGCGAGGTGGATCGCGCTGCTCAGCACGACCACGGGTGGGGGCCAGTCGGCCGTCACGCGGCTTGGCGCGGCTGGCGGGTTCGTGCGCACCGATGGGCTCCCGCTCGCAGACGACGCCGACCACCTCGCCATCGGGCCCTTCCTCTACCCGCCCGTGCTCGACGAGCGCGCTCGCACGATCGGCGGCGCCAACCTCGACATCTGGGTCGGCGACATCGACGGCACCACCGCCCTCAACTGCAGCAACTGGCAGGCCGACACTGCGACCGGCACCTTCGGCAACTTCAGCGGCACCCCGAACCTGTTCGGCAGCGTGGGCTCGGTGACCTGCAACAGCCTGAAGCACCTGGCCTGCTTCGAGAGCATGACGAACATGCCGGCGCTGCGGGTGGCACCGATTCCCGGAGGCGGCCGCCGCGCCTTCTTGAGCACCGCGAAGCTCGCCGCCAACACCATTCTGACTTCGGCTGACGCGACCTGCCGCAGTGAAGCCATCGCGGCGGGCCTGCCCAACGCGAACACCTTCCAGGCGCTGTACTCGACCCCGACTCAGACGGGCGCGGCCCGCTTCAACACGCTGGCCGGCACCTGGTACCGCGTCGACGGAGTGCAGCTCTTCACCGCGGCCGCCGACCTGGCCCTGCCCACCCGAGCTCAGCTCGCCCACCTCAACGTTCACGCGAACGGCACGTTCGAGCGGTCGAACTTCTTGACCGGAGCGAGCGCGACGAGCGGCGCCACCGAGGCTGCGTGGACGGGCGGCGACCCCGCCTCCACGGCCTCGATGACCTCCTCCTGCAACAACTGGTCGGCGACCAGCGGCACGGGCTCGCGAGGCGTTCCCGGGGTGCTCGGCTCGACCTTCATTTCGTCGGTCACGTCGTCATGTGCCCAGCCGAACTGGGTGTATTGCCTCGAGAATTGAAGGCGTATAGACGTCGCGGCTTCCCGTGAAAGAAGCCCCCCTCGACGAGAGCATCGAGGCCGTCGCCGCACCGCGCGACGCCTTCAAGCTCACCCTGCCGAACTTCGAGGGGCCGCTCGATCTGCTGCTGCACCTGATTCGCGAGCACAAGATCGACATCTTCGACATACCCATCGCGCTCATCACCGAGAAGTACATCGAGCACCTCACGCGCATGCGCGAGATCAACCTCGACATCGCCGGCGAGTTTCTGGTGATGGCGTCGACGCTGCTGCACCTGAAGAGCCGCATGCTGCTCCCCCGGGAGCAGCAGCCCGAGGGCCAGACCGACGCCGAAGAGACCCAGCTCGACCCGCGCGCCGAGCTCGTGCGCCGCCTGCTCGAGTACCAGAAGTACAAAGAGGCCGCCGAGCAGCTCGCCGGCAACGATCTGCTCGATCGCGACGTCTTCCCCCGCCGCGTTCGCGTCGACAAGCTGCCCCTCGACCCCGAAGAGGTCGGCTTTCAAGAGATCTCGGTCTTCAAGCTCATCGAGGCGCTCGACCGGGTGCTCAAGGCGCTCGAGCCGAAGTTCCAGCACGAGATCGTGCGCGACCGCTTGAGCCTCTCTGACGCGATTCACAAGCTCGCCGACAAGCTCAAGAGCGGCCAGCGCACCTCGTTCGTGTCGCTGTTCGAGGGCCATCGCACGCGCTCGCAGGTGATCATCACCTTCCTCGCCGTGCTCGAGATGGCGAAGCTGCGCCTCATTCGTGTGTTCCAGGGTGACGACGAGGGCGACCTCTTCGTCGCGGCCCGCGGCGACGCGCTCGTAGGCCTCGGCGAAAAGACTTCGGAGGACATCAAAGATGACTACCAGTGACCCCGACGAGCCCGTGACGCCGCCGGAACAGCCGGCCGCCGAGCCCGCAGCACCGCCGCCGCCCGTCGCCGAGCTCGCCGAAGAAGTGACGATCGAAGCCGAAGCGCCGACCACCGAGACCCACGTCGCCGACGCCGAGGCCACCGTGCCGATGAAGCCGAAGCGCGCGCGCAAGCCGAAGGCTGCACAGCCGCCCGAGGCCGCCGAGCCCGCGCCCATCAGCGCGGCCGAGATCGCCGCGGTGACCGCGCCCCCGGCGCAAGACCCCGAGCTCGACGAGGTCGACCCCGCCGACATCGACGCCGACGACGAAGAGCCCGAGACGTCGTTCTCGAAGATTCAGGCGCAGTCGAAGCGACTGTCGGCCGAGCGCGTGCGCACCGTGCTCGAGGCGATCTTGTTCGTCTCAGACAAGCCGCTCACCGTCGACCAGCTGTTCGAGGCCACGGGGCTCGATCGCGGCCGCATCACCGAGGCGCTCGAGAAGCTCGCCGGCACGCGCCGCGAGGGCATCTCGGGCGTCGTGCTGCAAGAGGTCGGCGGCGGCTGGCAGTTTCGCACCGACCCGGGCGCCTCCGAGTACGTGAAGCGGTTCCTCAAGGTGAAGCCGCAGCGCCTCACGCGCGCCGCGGTCGAGACGCTGGCGATCATCGCGTACCGGCAGCCCGTCACGCGGCCCGAGGTCGAAGACATTCGTGGCGTCGACACCGGCGCCGTCGTGAAGGCGCTGCTCGAGCGCCGGCTGATCAAGATCCTCGGGCGCAAAGAAGAGGTCGGCCGCCCGATTCTCTACGGCACGACCCGCGAGTTCCTCGAGTTCTTCGCGCTCAAAGATCTCTCGTCGCTGCCCACCTTGCGCGAGTTTCAGGAGCTCAGCGAAGAGCACCAGAAGATCGTCGAGACCGAGACCCCCGTCGAGAAGCCCGGCGCCGCCGGCACCGTCGACGCCCTCGCCGACCCGACGTTCGAGAAGCGCCTCGAGGCCGAGCGCGACGCCTCAGAGGCCGCGCTCGCCGAGCTCGAAGCCGCCATCGGTGGCGCCGACGCGACCGCGAAGGCCGTGCAGAAGACGCTCGACCCTCCGGCGCCGGTGCCTGACCCGAACGACCCGAACGCGCCTCCGGTCGCGCCTTGACCGAGCGGCTGCAGAAGTTCCTCGCCCGCGCCGGCGTCGCCTCGCGCCGCGCCGCCGAGACCCTCATCACCCAGGGCCGCGTGACCGTGAACGGCGCGAAGGTCGTCGAGCTCGGCACCAAGATCGACGCCGCGGCCGACACCGTCGCCGTCGACGGCAAGAAGGTCGAGCTCACCGAAGAGCGCACCTGGTACCTGCTCAACAAGCCCGAGGGTGTGGTGACGACGCTCACCGACCCGCAGGGCCGGCCGACCATCGCCGACTTCGTGAAGCCGCTCGGCAAGCGCCTCTTCCCCGTCGGGCGGCTCGACTACGACGCCGAGGGGGCGCTCCTGCTCACCGACGACGGCGAGACCATGAACCGCCTCTTGCACCCGCGCTACCAGGTGCCGCGCACGTACCTCGTGAAGGTGAAGGGTGAGCCGACCGACGCGAGCCTCGAGAAGCTGCGCGGCGGGGTGCGCCTCGAAGACGGCATGGCCGCCCCCGCGAAGGTCGAGCGCTTCGACAAGGCCGAGGCGAACACCTGGCTCGAGATCGTGGTGACCGAAGGCCGCCCGCACCTCGTGAAGCGGCTGTGCGCCGCCATCGGGCACCCGGTGGTGCGCCTGTTTCGCCCCGCGCAGGCCGGCGTCGCGGTCGGCAACCTCGAGCCCGGCACCGTGCGCAAGCTCACCCCCGAAGAGCTCGAGGTCATTCGGGGCGTGGCCGAGGGGCGCCCGGCGCCCCCTGCGGAATTGAAGCTTCCGCCTCGGCGGCATCGGCCCCGCTGATATAAGCCTTCGGGTCATGACACCCAGGGCCTGGGCCCTCTGCACCGCTGCGCTGCTGACTGCTGCTCTACCCACCGGCTGCTCGGGGGGCCGCGACAAGCTGCTCGCAGACCTCGAGAGCCCGCGGCCCGAAGAGCGCGCGCTCGCGCTGAAGAAGCTCGCCGAGCAGAAGAACCCCGATGATCTGGTGCTGTTCACGGGCAAGACGCACGACCCGGTCGCGCTGGTTCGGGCCGAGGCGATCGCCGCGCTCGGCACCAGCAATGACCCGCGCGTCGTCGACCTGCTCGGCGACCTGCTGTCAGACGACGACGACAAGGTGCAGGCGGCGGCGGCGAAGGCGCTCGCGCAGATCGGCAACGACAAGGCGCGCAGCTACCTGATGCTGCAGTACGGGCGGCGGGGGCGCGGCACGCGGCAGGCGATCGTCGCGGCGCTGACGTCGACGAACGTGCCGGGCGCGATGGCGAAGGTGGTGGCGGCCGAGGCGAAGACCATCTGGGAGCGCAACCTGCAGACGCTGCAGAACGGCACTCCGCCCGAGCGCGTCGGCGCGGCCGAAGAGCTCGGCAAGAGCGGCCGCCCCGAGGCCGTGAACCGGCTCGTGCCGCTGCTCAAAGACGGGCAGGTGATGCTGGCGGCGGCGGCGGTGCGGGGCCTGGGCAACGCAGGTGATCGCCGCGCGGTGCCGGCCATCAGCGAGGTGCTCACCGAGAGCTACCCGCAGCTGCGCGAGGCGGCGTGCGAGGCGCTGATGCAGCTGAAAGACGCGGCGGCGCTGCCGCGGCTGCTCGAGGTGGCGAACGAGCGCTCGCCGGCGAGCCCGCTGGCGGTGGCGGCGATCGTGTCGCTGCCGCAGAGCCCCGAGACCGACAAGGCGCTGTGCGACGTGACGCTGCTCGCGACGGCCGCCGAGGCGCAGGTCGCGGGGCGCGAGATGCGGCGCAGGGGCGGGTGCCCGATCGAGCCGGTGCTCGAGAAGCTGAAGATGCAGTCGACTCAAGGCGCGGCGCTGCAGGCGATCACGGTGCTGGGCCCGTCGGCGGCCGCGGCGCTGCCGAAGGTGACGCCGCTGCTCACGAGCGCCGACGCGGCGCTGCGCAAGGCGGCGATCGACGCGGTCATCGAGCTCGACGACAAGAGCGTCGCCCCGCAGGTGCTGAAGGCCTACGAGGCCGAGGTGAAGTCGCTCGAGTCGCAGCGCAGCGACTGGGTGACGGCCCTGCTGCCCGAGAAGTACGGCGCGGGCTTCGACCCGTCGGCGCCGGTCGACCCGAATGACCCCGCGGCGGGCCAGAAGCTGAAGCAGGCCGACCTGTTCAAGCGCGTGCAGCTGCTCAACGAGGCGCGGGCGCGCGACACCAACCGCACGCTGCTGGTGCAGAAGCCCCCGCGCGAGCTGGTCGACGACGCGAGTGAAGATCAGCTGAAGGTGCTGGCGTCGCTGGTGCGGGCGCTCGGCACGCTGCAGGTCGAAAACGCGCGCGCGCTCGTCGAGCCGTACGCCCAGGAGTCGAGCCCCGGTCTGCGCGCCGCTGCGTTCGTGGCGCTCGCGCGGCTGGGCCCCGAGGCGCTGAAGGCGGCGAAGGTCGGGCTGGTCGACTCCGACCGGGCGGTGCAGGCGGCGACGGCCGAGGCGTTCGCGGCGGCGGGTGAGCCGGGCCAGGCGATGCTGCTCGAGACGCTGTCGCAGCTCACCGGCGACCGGTCGCGGCTGCTCGAGCCGCTGCGCGAGCTGACCCTCGCGAAGCCGGCGGTGCCCGCGCTGCTCCAGCTGGTGAAAGAGGGCGACGCCGAGGCCGGCACGGCCGCGCTGATGTTGGGCCGCATCAAGGCGCCCGAGGCGGTCGAGCCGCTCTTGAAGGCGCTGGCCGACCCGACGACGGTGGCGCGCCGCGAGGTGCTGATCGCGCTGGGCAAGCTCGGTGACGTGAAGGCGCGCGACGCGGTGGGTCGAGATCTCTACAGCGAGCGGCCCGACGTGCGGGCGGCGGCGGCCGAGGCGCTCGAGGCGCTGGGCCCGGGTACGTACTCCGACGCGCTGCTGGCGCTGAAGGTCGATTACTACCGCAAGGTGCGTGAGGCGGCGATGCTCACGCTGGGCCAGAAGCCCGAGCCGGCTCCCTGATCTGACTCGATGACGGACGCGCGGAAGCTCAAAGAGAAGGCGACCGAGGCGTTTGCGAAGGGGAAGTTCGCGAAGGCCGCCGAGGCGTACGCCGACTACTGCGCGGCCGACCCGAAAGACCTTCAGGCGCGGCTGCGCATGGGCGACGCGTGGGTGAAGGCGGGCCAGAAAGACAAGGCGGTCGGGGCGTACCAGTTCGCCGCCGAGGGCTTCGCGAAAGAGGGTTTTCTGCCGCGGGCGATCGCGGCCAGCAAGCTGATTCTCGAGCTCGACCCGACGCACAAGGGCGTGCAGAAGATGTTGGCCGACCTGTACGCGCGCAAGAGCGGGCCGTCGTCGGGCCGGCCGAAGCCGCCGCCGGCGAGGTTGGGCGCGAACAAACACGCGCCGAGCGAGCTGCCGAAGGCGGCCGCTGACGAGGTGCCGCTCGAGATCGAAGAGAGCCACTCGTTCAAGAAGAGGGCGGCGACCGAAGAGGTCGTGCCGATCGAGGTCGAGAAGCCGTCGGCGCCCGAGCCGGGCATCGAGCTCGACGTCTCGGTGACGGGCGCTGCCGTGCCGCCGCTGCCTCCGCCGGCCACGCCGGTAGAGAAGCCGGTCGAGATCGAGGTCGAGCCTCCGAAGCCGGCTCCGTCTGCGCCGATGTTCGACCTCGAGGTGGTCGCCGAGGGCGAAGCGCCGCCCCCGCCTCCGCCGCCTCCTCTTCCCGCTCCCGAGCCGCCCAAGCCCGAGGGGGGCACCGCGTCGGGTGCGTACGCGCTCGACCTCGACGCCGAAGAGGCGGCGCCGGTGCAGGGGGTGCCCGAGAAGTCGCAGCTGCAGATCGCCGAAGAGTCGGGGCGGTTCAAGCGCGCGAGCTCGGGGGCCTACGAGCTCGACCTCGACGACGCTCCGCCCGAGTACGAGACGCCGCCCGGCGAGCTCAGCATCGGGCCGGCCCGCCCCGGTGAGACGCCGATCGAGCTGACGAAGGCGAAGCCCAAGGTGATCGACGAGGCGAAGCTCGTGGCCGAGCTCGCGATTCCCGAGCCGGTCGCCGCGCTGGTGCCGTCTGCGTCGAGCACCGCGAGCGCGCCGCCGGGCCTCAAGGCGAAGCGCACTGACCCCGAAGCGTCGCGCCCGTCCGACCCGCAGCCCCCGGCGTCGTCGCGCATCTGGGTGCCGAACAACGGGGTCGAGGCGCCCGCCGAGCAGTCGGCCGCGCGGCAGCTCACCGCGCCGCTCAAGGGTGGCCCGAAGACCGACCTCGAGAAGAGCCTCGCGGCGTTCTCGCAGTTCGACGACGAGATTCAGATCATCGAGCCGCCGGCAGAGGCCGTGGCGCGGGCGCCGCACACCTTCACCGAGCTCGAGCTCGAGGGCGACTCGCTGCTGCACGCGGTCGAGACCGCGGCCAACATCGGCCTCGAGCAGCGCGGCCAGGCGGCGCCCGACGTGGGGGCCGAAGAGCGCATGGAGGCGCCCGAAGAGCCGAAGCCCGAGCCCGGCACGCTGCCGAAAATTCCGCTCTTCTCGGACCTGCCCGAAGACGCCTTCATCGCGCTGTTCGAGCGTTGCCCGCTCAAGAGGTTCGAGCCGACCGAGGTCGTCATTCAGCAGGGCTCGCTCGGCGACTCGTTCTTCGTCATCTGCGGCGGCTCGGTGAAGGTGTACCGCAACGACGGCGAGGTGCGGCGCGACATCGCGACGCTGAACGAGGGCGCGTTCTTCGGCGAGATGGCGCTGCTCTCGGGCGCGCCGCGCACCGCGTCGGTCGAGGCCGCGAGCGAAGACACCCAGCTGCTCGAGATCTCGGCGCCGATTCTCGCCGAGCTGTCGCTGAAACACCCGCCGGTGGCGCAGGCGCTGAAGAAGTTCTGCCGGCAGCGCCTGCTCACCAACGTGATGAGCAGCTCGGCGCTGTTCGCCCCGTTCAGCCGCACCGAGCGGCGCCAGCTCGTCGAGCGCTTCCGCGCGCGCGACGTGCAGAAGGGCGACGTGCTCATCAAAGAGGGCCAGCGCAGCGACGGCATGTACGTGGTGCTGTCGGGTGAGATCGAGGTGCGGCTCGGGCTGCACCCGGTGGCGTCGCTGAAAGAGGGCGACATCTTCGGCGAGATGTCGCTGCTCACGAAGGCGCCCGCGACGGCCACGTGCGCGGCGGCTCGGCGCACGTCGCTCTTGCGGCTGCCCCGCGAAGACTTCGATCAGATCGTGCTGTCGCACCCGCAGATTCTGGTGCTGGTGAGCGAGCTCACCGATGAGCGCACGAAGCAGAACGCCGCGGTGGCTTCGCAGTCGGTGAAGCCCTCGGGTGATGCGACGCCGATGGTGTGAGGGGGCTGAAGGGCGCCGTGCCGAAGGGCGCCGTGCCGAAGGGCGCCGTGCCGAAGGGACAGGCAGCTTTTCCGCTCGCGCCCTGCGGCGAGTCTCGCGCCTTACTTCGGCGGAAAACCAGCCTGTCCCACGGCAGCCTGGCCCTGCTGCGCCTTCTGCAGGTACTCATCGCGCGCAATGAGGCCTGACTCGACGAGCAGCTCGACCAGCGCGCGCAGCGCCCGCACCTGCCCGGTCGTCTGCTTCTCGAGCGCCGCGACGCGGTCTTTCAGCCTCGCGATCTCGGCCTCGCGCGCCGCCGCCTCGATCTCGGCCATCGGGTCTGCCGCGCGTACCGGGGGCGGCGCGGGCGGCACCGTCGCAACCGGTGGCACGGGCCGCTGCTTCACCCCAGAGATCTCGTCTTCGCCGAACGTCGGCTCTTGCACGCCGAAGCGCTGCGGCGTCGCCGTCTTCGACGCCTGCGTCTGCTCGCCGTAATACATGCGCCGAATCGCCCGATCGATCGACGAGCCCGTCGCCACCGCCGTCTGCACCTTGTACCCGGTCTTGAACGTCAGCTCGTTCAGCGCGGCGACGTTCGTCGGGTCTGACGTCGCCAGCTGCACCTGCTTCTGCTTCAGGTCGACCCCGAGCGGGAACACGCCGTACCGCTCGCACACGCCCACCGTCAGAATCTGCGTCACGGTCGGCGGCAGCCGGAGCGTGTCGAGATCGACGACCGGCAGCTTGAGCTGCCGCGAAAGCGCCCTCACCATCGAGTCTTCGTCGACGAAGCCCATCTCGACGAGGGTGCGGCCGAGCCGGCCGCCCCACTTCTTCTGCTCCGCGAGCGCGCCCTGCAGCTGGGAGGCATCGAGCACTCCCGCCTCGATGAGCAGCTCACCCAGCCGCTTGCGCTGCTTGGAGCTCGCGCTCACTTCTTCTCGGGCGCTTTTTCCGTGTTCTTTTCGGGAGCTGCCACCTCGGGCGCCGCCTCTTCACGCTTCGGCGGGTTCAGCTTCGCCGCCTCGGCCTTCTCGGCCGCGGTCATCTGCTTCGCGCGCATGACCTTGAATGACGCCTGATCGCCCTTCACCGAGATGACCTGCGCCATGCCGAAGCTGGTGGTGCCGTCGTTCATGCTCCACTTCATCGTGTCGGCAGGGCCTGCGGCGAGGAAGAGGGTCTTCGAGGCCGTGCCTTCT
>JAEUJP010000528.1 GCA_016793725.1 Myxococcaceae bacterium
TGAACTGGAGCCAGACCATGAAGCGCATCAGCCTGCTCGTGACGTTGTGCCTCGCCGCCTGCGGCGGTGAGGAGCAGCCCGCCGCCGAGGAGCTCGCCGAAGCCGCGGCGCGCCTCACCAACCCCGTCGCCGGCGGCACCGTGCGCGCGACCGACGCCGTGAACCTTCGCACCGGGCCATCGACGGCGAACACGGTGATTCGGGTCATCGCCGCAGGCGACACGGCGACGCTGGTCTCGGCGACCGCGAGCAACGGCTTCTTTCAGGTGCGTCACCGCGGCACCCTCGGCTGGTCACACGGCAGCTGGCTCGAGATGGTGCCGGCGGGCGGCGCGCTGGTGGTGAACGGCTTCACGCTCACCGCGAACGAAGACGCGAACGTGCGCCGCATCGCCGCGAACGTGGTGCCGCGCCTCACCGGCACGCGCGCCGACCAGGTGCGGGTCGCCTCGCGCGTGACGTGGTGGTCGCTGAAAGAGGGGGTGCTCGGCCTCGCGAACCCCATCGGCTACTCGAACTGCAACACGCCGTCGGGCGACCGGCGCATCGGGCCACTCGAGGTCTGTTCGCCCGGCCGCGCGTGGCAGGTCGGCGCTTCGGCGGTGCAGGTGCCGGGCCGCACCCTCGCGAGCCTCGAGGCCACTGCGCGGCAGCTGCACCCGGGCCTCGGTGTCTATGACGTGCTGTGGCGCACCGCCGTCGACGCCGGCTACGCGAACGGCACCTCGACGCACGCCGGCATCGTGAGCTCGACGGGCGACCTGCGCCGCTCGTGGCTCTTGCGCAACGGCGCCGTCGGCTTCACCTACGAAGAGCCCACCGTCACCGCCGAGTGCATCAACGCGTCATATGCGTGGTGCTACGGCACCGCGTGGGACACGACGGCCCGCTACGCGCCGAACCGCGCCGCCGCGCTGCGCTCGATTCAAGACCTCGCCGCCATCTTCGAGCGGCTCGTGCCGTAGTCGTTCAACCCCCAAGAGAAGAGGTGTCTCATGGCGTTCCCCGTTCGTCGTTCGTCCAGCTCCAACTCCGGCTCGGGTTCCGACCTCGGCCGTCGCATCGCCGACCAGGTTCGCTCGAGCGTGCAGCGCTCTGCGCCGGCCCAGCGTGCGTCGCCGGCGCGGTCGAGTTTCCCCGAGGGCTTTCCGTTCAATCAGTCGCGTGACGTGTTCGAGCCGAAGCGGCCTGCCGCCCCGGTGAGCCTGGGTACGCCGGCTGCGCCGCCTGCGCCGCCTGCGAGCTCGACGGGTCTCGACAGCACCGGCGACAGCGCCCAGGTCGACGGGTGGATCGCGTCGGCCGAAGAGAAGATGGGTCGCGACTTCACCGCCGAAGAAGAAGAGGCGATTCGCATCGTCGCCTACTACGAGTCGCGCAACGACCCGAACGCGGTGAACGACTTCGACGCCAACGCCCAGGCCGGCAACCCGTCGAAGGGCCTGATGCAGGTGACCGTGTCGAACTTCAACGCCTACAACCCTGGCGGCAACATCATGGACCCCGTCGACAACATCGTCGCCGCCGTGCGCTACGCCGACGAGCGGTACGGCGGCATCGACAAGTCGAAGGGCGTCGTCGACCTGAAGAACGGCGGAGCGACCGACCCGTACGGCGGGTGGAATGGTGGCTACACGTGGTACTGAGCGCCTTCCGTGCGTACCCACGACATCACGCAGCGCGACTCGGCCGGCGGCCCGGGCTTCACCGGCCGGCTGAAGCTGCTGCTCGTCGATGGTGACTCGGTCACCGCGCGCGTCTTGCCCGAGCAGGGCTCGGTGCTGCTCGGGCGCGGTGCCGAAGCCGACCTCAGACTCGAGCTGCCGCGGGTGTCTCGCCAGCACGCGCGGCTGTGGCTCGGGCCGCCGCTGATGCTCGAAGACCTCGGCAGCGCCAACGGCACGAAGGTGCGCGGGCGCACGCTGAAGGCCGGTGAGCGCGTGACGCTCGAGCCCGGCGACGGGTTCGAGCTCGGCAGCGTGCTGCTGCTCGTGCAGCCCGAGCGCGTCGCCGGCGCCGAGGCCGCGCGGCCGCGCCGGCTCGCGAGCCCCGACTACTTCGACACCCGGCTCGAAGAAGAGTGTGAGCGGGCCGAGGCGGCGGGCGGCACGCCGTTCGGGCTCTTGCGCATCGCCCTGCCGGGTGACCCGCTCGAGGCGGCGGCGAAGGTGGCGGCGGTGCTGCGCAGCTCCGACGTGCTGGGGCGCGACGCGAAGGGGCTGCAGGCGCTGGTCGCGGGCGCGACGCTCGAGCGCATCAGCGCCCTCGCCGCGCAGGTGTCGGCCGTGGTGCCGGGCGCCGAGGTCGGGCGTGCTTCGTGGCCCGAGTCGGCGCGCTCGCCGGCGGCGCTGTACGCAGCCGCCGCTCCCGGTGGCTCGAGCGACGTGCACGACGAGGCGCCCGTCGTCGAAGACCCCGCGATGCGCGCGCTGTATGCGCAGGTGCGGCGGGTCGCGGCGTCAGACCTCACCGTGCTGCTGCTCGGCGAGACCGGCGTCGGCAAAGAGGTCGTCTCGCGCACGGTGCACAAGTCGTCGCCGCGCGCGAAGGGCCCGTTCGTGGCCATCAACTGCGGCGCGCTGTCGCCGACCCTGCTCGAGAGCGAGCTGTTCGGTCACGTGAAGGGCGCGTTCACCGGCGCTGCGAAGAGCCGGGTGGGCCTGCTCGAGGCGGCGAAGGGCGGCACGTGTTTTCTCGACGAGCTCGGCGAGATGCCGCCGGCGACGCAGGTGAAGCTCTTGCGCGCGCTCGAAGAGCGTGAGGTCACGCCGGTGGGCGCGACCGAGCCGAAGAAGATCGACGTGCGCTTCGTCGCGGCCACGCACCGCGACCTGGCGGCCGACGTCGAGTCGGGCCGCTTCCGCGCCGACCTCTACTTTCGGTTGAACGGGGTGAGCATCGAGATTCCCGCGCTGCGCGAGCGGCCCGGCGAGCTCGAGGCGCTGGCGCGGCGGTTCGCCGAGCGGGCAGGGCGAAAGCTGGGCAAGAAGGCCATGGCCGTCGACGACGCCGCGCTCGCGCTGCTGAAGGGCTACGCGTGGCCAGGCAACATCCGCGAGCTGCGCAACGTCATCGACCGCGCCGTGCTGCTCGCACCCGACGACGTCATCACGCCCGACGAGCTCCCGGCCGAGAAGCTGGCCGCCGTGCCGGTGACCGACGAGGTGCCCGCCGAGAAGCAGCGGGTGCTCGACGCGCTCGAGAAGTGCTGCGGCAACCAGACGCTCGCCGCCAAGGTGCTCGGCATCAGCCGGCGCACGCTGGTGACTCGCATCGAGACCTTCGGGCTGCCGCGGCCGCGAAAGGGCGCGAGGAAGCGGGTGGGGCTCGAAGGCGAGCTCGACTGAGCTCCGTCGACGCGGTGGCGGGTCGTCGGCCTGCGTGCCGGCCGGCGCTTCGAGCGCATTCAGTCGAGGCGTGAGTCGAGCCGCAGTTCAGTCGATGCGCAGCAGCACGTGATGGCCGAAGCTGCTCTTCAGCAGGTAGACGTGGCCGGCCGCCGGCTTCACGTCGCGGAAACGTGAGCTCGCTCTCGGAGCTGAAGACGACCACTTCGACGTCGTCTGCGTCGGCGCCCTCGAGCGCCACGCGGCCGTGAATGCGCGACCGCTCGGCGTTCGTCGCCGGCGCGAGCTCGAAGGCGCCGACGAAGCCGACGCCGGCGGGCGCCGAGGCCAGCACCAGGTGGCGCTCGACCAGGTCGGGTGAGCCGAAGCTGACGGGGCGTTGCCAGTCGCGCAGCACGTCGACGAACCAGCCGCTGCGCTGAATCTCCATCTGGGCGGTCACGGCCCTCGGGTCGAAGCCCTTCGGTACGACGATGCGGCCCACCACCACGTGACCGCCCCATTCGCTCGCGGCCTTGCGGGCGCGGTCGATGCGCGCTTCGACCTCGGCGGCCAGCTTCGGGTCGCGACGGGCGAGCGCCTGCAGCTCGGCGTCGAGCTCCGAGGTGGGCTTCACGTCGACGGCGCTCCCGGGCGCCGACGGGGTCACTGCCGGCGGGCGCGCGACGGCGACGGCGGGCTGAGAGCCGCCTGGGCTGAAGGCCGAGGTCGCGGCGACTCCGAGTGCGAAGCACAGCATGGCGACGGCGAGGTGTGAGGGGCGGAGTGGGCTCATGTGGCCTGAAAACAGCAACGCCTGAACCACCCCGGGCACCCCGAGTTTCGCGGCCGTGGGGCGTCGCGCCGAGCGACAGCTTGCGCAATCTGTGCAGTAGCGTGCTGGCTCGATGTCAGGCGACGTCTGCCCGAGCTGTGGTGAGGCCTTGAGCGACGGCCAGTGCCCCGCCTGCCGAGACACGCGCGCCGAGACCCCGAACCGCAGCCGCAAGCTGCGCGAGCGCGAAGTGACGCAGGTGAGCGCGCTGGCCGTCGGTGAGCTGCTCGAAGAGCGGTGGCGCCTCACCGGCGTGCTGCGCAGGGGCCCGTTGAGCACCGTGTACGTCGCCGACGACCTGCAGACGAAGGCGCCCGCGGTGGTGAAGTCGCTCTCGGCGGCGCTCACGCGCGACACCGACGCGGTGCAGCGCTTCAACCGCGAGTGTCAGCTGCTGCGCGAGCTCGAGCACCCACACCTCGTGCCGCTGCTCGGCTCGGGGTGGCGCGGGGTGACCCCGTGGGTCGCGATGCCGCGCCTCGAGGGCCACACGCTGACCGATGAGCTCGACGCGGGGCGGCTGCCGCACGACCGCGTGCTCGGCGTCGTGCGGCAGCTGGGTGCGGCGCTGCAGTTCTTGCACGACCGCGGCCTCGTTCACCGCGACGTGAAGCCGGGCAACGTGTTCGTTGGCGCGGGCGGTCACGTGACGCTGCTCGACCTCGGGCTCGCGCACGACGCGCTGGGGCCGCTGCTCACCCGACCGGGCCAGAAGCTCGGCACGGTCGCGTACATGGCGCCCGAGCAGATCGACGGCGCGCCGGTCGACGGCCGCACCGACGTCTATGCGCTCGGCGTCGTCACGTTCGAGCTCTTGTGCGGCGAGCTGCCGTTCGACGGGCGAGAGCACGAGGTGCTGCGCGCCCATCAGGTCGCCGCGCCGCCGTCGCTGACCGCGCTTGAGCCTCGGGTTCCCGCCGGGCTCTCGGCGGCGGTGCAGCGCGCGATGGCCAAGGCTCCGGCCGACCGCTTTGCGACCGTCGACGACTTCGTCGCGCGCGTGCAGCTGTTTCTCGAGCTGCCCGCGACGGCGCCGGTCGAGCCGCTACGTCGACGCTGAGGCGGCGAGCTTCGAGATGTCTGACGTTCGCACCGGCGGCCATGACCCGAGCACGGCTTCGAGCGCACCGAGCGCGCTGCGCGCAGAGCCCAGCCGGCGCTCGGGCGCTTTTTCGAGCAGGCCGTCGACGAGCGCGTCGAGCGCTGCGGGCACGTCGGGGCGCAGCTCGCTCGGCCGAGGGTGCGGCGCGTACAGCGTCGACTGCACGACGGCGAGCTCGGTCGCGCCGCCGAACGGTCGGCGGCCGGTCAGGGCCTCGAACAACACCACGCCGAACGAGAACAGGTCTGCGCGGTGGTCGCAGCGGCCCTGGCCCGACATCAGCTCGGGCGCGAGGTAGCCGTACTTGCCGCGCAGCGTCGTGCTGTGCGTCGCATCGACGGCGCGCGCGAGGCCGAAGTCAGACAGCTTCACGGCGCCCGCCTTCGAGACGAGCAGGTTGTCGGGGCTGATGTCGCGGTGAATGACGTTCTCGCCGTGTGCGTACTGCAGGGCGCTCAGCGCGGGCGAGAGCAGCTTGAGGGCGACCGGCACGGGCGGCGGGCGGTCGACGCCCCACGTGCGCTTCAGAATCTCGCGCAGGGTGAGGCCGTCGACGTACTCCATCGCGAGAAAGTGCTCGTCGTCGGCGCTGCCGAAGTCGAACACCTGCACGATGTTGGGGTGGTTGAGGCGCGCCGCGATCTTGGCCTCGCGGAAGAACAGCTCGACGAACTTCGGGTCGTCGGCGAAGGCCGGCAGAATCAACTTCAGCACCAGCTGCTTCGAGAACCCCTGTGGCCCGCTCGCCCGGGCGAGAAACACCTCGGCCATGCCCCCGCGGCCGAGGCGGCGAACCAGCTCGTAGCGGCCGATGGTCTGCACGAAACGGCCGGCGAGCGTTGCACAACTCGTGCAGCCGCTGTCGCGGCGCGAGACAGGCTCGGGGCGAAGCGCGCGTATCCGCGCTCTACCTACACGGCACGGCGGCTGAACTCCGTGATGCCGCCCATGCACCTACACGCGTTCGAAGATCCGATGGTCACGGGCAGAGCCGCGGTGAAACAGTGTGGCCCCATGCGCAGGCCAGACGCCGGCCAGGCTGCGGTCGAAGCCGCGCTCGTGCTACCGCTCGTGGTGTTCATCGCGCTCGGCACACTGCAGCTGTTTCTGATGCTGCAGGCGCGGCAGATGGCGCAGTACGCCGCGTTCTGGGCCGCGCGCGAGGGCAGCGTCACGCAGGGGCGGTGCGACGACATGCAGCGCGTCACGCTGAAAGCGCTGCTGCCCACGTTCACCCGCGTGCGCGACGCGGCCGAGCTGCAGCAGAGGTCGTCGGGCTACGAGGCGGCGAAGTACCGGTTCGACGCCCGCACCGAGCCCGGGTTCGACGGCACCATGTTCTGGCTGCTGCGCGACGCACCGCGCGCAGGCAGCGTGGTGGCGCGCGACGAAGAGACGTTCGACCAGGGTGGCGCGGCGGTGCGGCTCGAGGTGCGGCTGGTGTTCTGGTACCCGATGCAGATTCCGTTCGCGAGCAGCGTGATGGCGCAGATCTCGCGCGCGGTGTTCGGGCTGGGCAGCCCGCGCGGCGCCGACCCGCTGATGCCGGTTCGCGATGCGCGGTGGCGCGACGAGGGCTTTCGGTTTCGCGACGTGGTCGTGCGCGACGAGCTGCTGTCGCGCCTCGCGCGCGGCGAGCGGGTGTTCCCCATCACCGTGACGTCGTCGATGCGCATGATGACGCCGCCTGCGCCCGAGTACTTCGACCACCAAGACTGCTCGGGCCCGGGGTCGACGTGAGGCGTGGCCAGGCGCTGGTGCTGCTCGCGATCTCGCTGTTCCTGCTGGCGCTGCTCGCCTTCTTCGGCATCGCCCTGGGCGTGCGCGTCAGAGAGCGCATGGAGCTGCAGACGCTCGCCGACGCGGCCGCGTACGACAACGCGGTCGCCACGGCGCGCACGTTCAACGCGCTCGCCGTCGTGAACCGCACCGAGTGGAGCCTGCTCGTCGCGCAGAGCGCCGCCCAGTCGTACTTGAGCTGGAGCACCGCCTACCGCGCGGCGCTCGACGGCGCGACCGACGCGCTGCGGAGCCGGCCCGCGTGTGCGCCGCTGGCCGGCCGGCTCGACGCCGAGCGGCAGCGGGTCGAGAGCACGTTCGTGTCGCTCGAGCCGCAGGCGTTCGCCGAGCTGAGACGGCTGGCGAACGTGCAGGAGCGGCTGCTCGAAGACGACGCCCGGCGCGACTACGCGCACCTGCAGCGGCTGTTGCGGCGCGAGGCGCTCGCGCAGGCGGTCATCGACGAGACGCGCGACTCGAGCCCGTGGCGGGTGGCGCCGAGCGCGCAGTGGCGGCAGTACAACCTCGACCAGGTCGAGCCCGACTGTGAGCACGG
>JAEUJP010000681.1 GCA_016793725.1 Myxococcaceae bacterium
GCTCTTCGATCGTCGGCTCACCCGGCGAGACCTCGGTCGCCCGCTCGAGCGCGTCGATCGCCTTCGACGTGTCGCCGCGGCGGTAGAACATCCACCCCAGAGAGTCGAGGTACGCCGCCGTGTCGGGCTTCAGCTCGAGCGCCCGCGTCAGCAGCTTCTCGGCCTCGTCGTAGTCCATGCCGCGGTCGGCCAGCGTGTACCCGATGAAGTTCATCGCGTTCGCGTTGTCGGGGTTCACGTCGAGCACCATTCGCATCTTCTCGAGCGACTTCGCCACCTCACCCTTGCGCTCGTAGACCGTGCCCAGCGCGTACAGGAGCAGCTCGTCGCGCGGCCGCTTGCGCAGCGCATCGGTGAGCAGCGAGATCGCGTCGGCCAGCCGCCCCTGCCGCTCGTACAGCCCCGCCAGCGCCTCGAAGCTCTCGGGCGTCGGCTTGTCGGCGAGCGCCCTCGCCAGCACCAGCTCGGCCTCTTTCGGCTGATTCGCCCGCTCGAGGCCTCGCGCGTACGCCGGCACCAGCGCCCCGTAGTCGGGCCGATCTTCGAGCCCTTTTTTGTACAGCTCGAGCGCCTGCGCGTGCCTCCCCAGCGACGACAGCGCGTTCGCCCGGTGCAGCCGCGCCTCGTGAAACAGGTCGCCCGCCTCTTCTTTCACCTGCGCGTAGGCGTCGGCGGCCTTCTGCCACGCGTGCATGCGCTCGTGAACCAGGCCTGCATAGAAGTGGAGCCGCGGCTCGCCCGCCGTCGAGCGCGCCCCGTCGAGCACCTCGACCGCCGCCGTCATCTGCCGCATCGCGAGGTACGAGAACGCCACCTTCACCGCGAGCTCGGGGTCTTTCGAGAACGACAGGAGCTGCTCGAAGTACGCCCGCGCCCGCTGCGGAGCGTTTTGCCGCAGCGCCAGCCGCCCCGCCGCCAGCAGCACGTCGCGGTTCTCGGGGTCGCGCTCGAGCGCCCGGCTGTACGCGTCTTCGCCCTTCTGCAGGCGCCCGCCCGACTCGTAGATCTGCCCCAGCGTCACCCACGCCTCGGCGTCGCCCGGGTCGCGCTCGACCGCCTTCGTCAAGAGCTTCTCGGCCCGCGCGTTGTCTTGGCGCTCGGCCAGCGCCATGCCCAGCCGCTTGTAGCCGATGGGCTCGCCCGGCAGCGCCGCCGCGAGCTCTTCGACCACCTTCACCGCGTCGTCGGGCTTGCCCTGATCGAGCCACAGCTGCGTCAGCACCAGGTACGCGTCGGGGTCTCTCGGCTTCAGCCGAATGGCGCTCTTCAGCGCCGCCCGCGCCCGCGTGATCTTCTGCCCCTCGAACAGCACCCGCCCCATGAGCAGCTGCGCCGCGGCATGGTTCGGAAACTTGTCGAGCACCTTGTGCAGCTGCGCCTCGGCGCGGTCGAGCTCGCCCAGCCGCGCGTGCTCTTCGGCGAGCTCGGTCATCAAGAACGCGTTCTGATCGTCGCTCGCCAGCGCCAGCCGCAGCTCGTCGAGCGCGCCGCGGTGGTCGCCGTCGTGGTGCAGCAGCCGCGCCTTCAGGTAGTGCGCGTACGACGCGGCAGAGCTGAAGCGCTCCGATGGCTCCTGCATCGGGCTCATCGCCTCGCGCATCGCCTGGTAGTCGACGTGCGGGCGTTTGGGGGGTGGGCTACCCGCCGCGAGAGTGACCAGAAGCACCGGCAACACCACGAACCGGAGTCTAACGCGACGGCTGATCGTCTTGCGCGGTAGGTGGCACACATACGCCCAGGGTGTAGAGTGCGCCCGCTTTCCCATCCGGCCGCTTCGCGCAAAAAGGTTCGAAATGAAAGGCTTGATCCTCCTCTCCGCCCTGCTTTCTGCGGGCCTCACGTACGCGCAGAACGACGAGTGGACGACGTTTCCAGCCACGCCGCCGCCGCCCCCGCCCGACGCGGGCACCCCGGCGCGCAAGCTGAGCGACGCCCCCGTGGCGCCGCCTCCCCCCGTGCGGCGCGCCGAAGATCTGCCCTCGCCGCCCGCCAATGACCCCAAGGCCAAGAGCCGCGTCGAAGAGCGCCTCAAGGCCGCCGAGACCGGCAAGCCGATTCCCAAGACCGCGGCGCCCCCCCCCGCTTCTCCGGCGTCTGCCGCGGCCCCCACGAGCGGCGACCCCGCCGACCCCGGCAAAGATCTGCCCGTCGTCGCCAAAAAAGAGCGCCTCGAGCCCGGCACCGAGCCCCACAGCCCGTCGACCTGGGGCAAGAAGCTCGCCGACGACAACGCGCGCGTGAACGTCGGCAGCGTCGGCGTCGGCGTGCTCCACCTGCAGAGCGCCCGCCTCGGGCCCAAGGGCGTGCTCCGGTTTTCGGTGCTCGGCGAATACGCGAGCCAGGGCGACTTCCCCGTGCGCAACCGCCAGAACATCCGCTCCGCCGCCACGTTCGGCGTCTCGATGGTGCTGGTCAGCTTCCTCGAGGCGTACCTCGGCTACTCGGCCATCGCCAACACCAACAACGGCACCTCGCCCACCCTCATTCAGTCGCTCGGCGATCTCACCCTCGGGCTGAAGGGCGCGATTCAGCCGAGCAAGAACCCCAACTCGGCGGCCCGCGGCTTCTACCTCGGCCTCGATCTGCGGCTGCTGACGTTCAGCGCCGTCGGCAACCAGAGCATCGACCGCTTCGCCGTCGGCTTCAAACCGTCGCTGCTCGTGACCTACGACTTCCGCGCCGTCACTCCGAAGCTGCCCCTCATCTTTCACCTGAACTTCGGCGTCACGCTCGACACCACCGCCGGCCTCGTCACCAACCAGACCCTGAACGCGAGCGAAGAGTTCGCGCTCGGCATCTACCGCTTCAACCGCGTCGACTTCGGCCTCGCGCTCGAGGCGCCCTTCCCCGTCGTCGCGCCCTTCCTCGAGTACAAGCTCGCCGGCCCGTTCGGCGTGCCGAACGGCGAGCTCACCGGCCCCGACGGCGTGAAGGTCGGCGTCACGAGCGCCATGCCGCAGCGGCTCGGCTTCGGTCTCAAGATCACCGCCATCAAAGATCTCACCATCATGCCGGCCTTCGACATCGGCCTCGCGCGCAGCGTCGGCCTCGGCATCGCGGCGACCTCACCGTGGAACTTTCTGTTGAACCTCTCGTTCAACATCGACCCCTTTCAGCGCGGCGAGACCAAGATCGTCGAGACCGTGCGCGAGCGCACGCTCGACAAGAAGGTCGCCGAGGCCCCGAAGACCGGCAAGGTCGAGGGCACCGTCGTCGACGCCAAGACGAACCAGCCGATTCCCGGGGTGCTCGTCGCCATGGTCGGCATGGGCCTGCCGCCCGTCGCGTCTGAGGCCGAGGCCGGCCGCTTCCTCACCTACGATCTGCCCGCCGGCCCCGTGAAGCTGAAGGCCAGCCGCGACGGCTACAAAGACATCGAGCAGGAGCTCAAGATCGAGACCGGCAAGTCGGCCAAGGTGCAGCTCGCCCTCGAGCCCGTCGAGAAGCTCTCGGTCTTCGCCGTCACCGTGAACGGCAACAAGAAGCCGATCGCCGCCAACGTCACGTTCGCCGGCGCCGAGAACAAGTCGGCCGCGACCGCCAAAGACGTGAAAGACCCCGTGAAGGTCGAGATGCCCGCGGGCGCCTACACCGTCAGCGTCATCGCCGAGGGCTTTCTCGCGCAAGAGCGCGACGTGCAGATCTCGCCCACCGCCGAGATGGCCCTCAACTTCGACCTGACGCCGGCGCCGAAGAAGATGTTGGCGATCATCAAAGACGACAAGATCGAGATCTCGCAGCAGGTGCACTTCTTGACCGGCAAGGCCACGATTCTGGCCGACTCGTTCAACCTGCTGCAGCAGGTCGTCGACGTCATGGTGAAGAACAACATCAAGCGCATCAAGGTCGAGGGCCACACCGACAACCGCGGCGACAAGGGCGCCAACCAGAAGCTCTCGGAAGATCGGGCCCGTAGCGTGGCCGACTACCTCGTCTCACAGGGCATTGACCGCGCCCGCATCGAGTCGGCAGGCTACGGAGACAGCAAGCCCGTTGCTCCCAACCTGACCGCGCGGGGCCGAGAGTTGAATCGCCGCGTCGAGTTCCTCATTACGGAGAAGTGAAACATGCGCGTCGTCGCCTTGCTGGTGCTGGGGCTCGGTCTCGCGGCCTGTGACGGGGGCCAGAGCCCCCCGAACCCGCCCGCGCCGCCGCAGGTTCACCTCTCGGCCGCGAAGCTGAACGTCGTCGGCACGTCGTTCACGGTCAAGATCAGGGTCACCGGGTGCGAGATCGTTCAGGCCCTCGAGCTCGAGCAGGGCAAGATCCCCTTCAAGAACGTCACCTACCGCGGCGACAACACCGAGGTCGTGGTCGTGCCCGGCGACATCGCCCGCTTCTACGGAGCCGCCGGCATCGCCGCCAACCTGAGCCTCACCGCCCGTGCGTACTGCAACGACGCGCGCGAGAACCGGTCGAGCCCCCTCGCCATCAAGTTTTTCCCCGTGCAGTCGTCGATCGAGCCGAGCATGGGCCGCAGCATCATGATGCCCGACAGCTTCGTCGCCGAGGGCGGCGTCGGCACCACCCCCGTCACGTTTCTCGGGTGCGCGAACATCGGCGGCGCGCTCGGTCTCGCGCGCGTGAACACCTCGGGCGACCTCGCCGGCGACTGCCCCTGCACGCAGGCGCCCTGCGGCTGCAACATGGCCCTGCCCTTCGGCTGCAACTACTTCGCGTCGATCAGCGACAAGGTCGCGGGCAACTACCGCTGGCTCTACCAGCCCGGCGCGGGCGCCTTCGCCTTCGACGTGAACATGAACATCACCGGCGGCATCACCCACGACGCGTTCAAGATGTTCGTCGTCGGCCCCGACGGTGACGCGCTCGTGTGGGACAGCAGCGGCATTCTGGCGAACAACGCGCTGAAGAAGGTGAGGCACAACAGCGGCGTCATCGGCGACGTCAGCTTCGGCGCCCACATGGCGTGGCAGACCGCGGTGCAGGGCATTCAGAACGGGCCGCCGGTGCACGACAACACGACGGGGCTCTTCCTCATCCCCATGTGGAAGCTGCCGGGCGATGGCCGCGGCATTCAGAACATCGTGTTCGTCAACTACATGACCGGCCAGGTCACGGGCGAAAAAGAGCTCGTGCGCCAGAAGTTCGAGTTCTTAGACCTGATGTACCCGCCGCAGGTGGGCATGAGCCCCGACGCGCGCACCGTCTACATCTCGGTGCCGATTCTCGATCAGCCGACCAAGTCGAAGGTGATCGCCTGCGGCACCCAGGGCATGCAGTCGGGCTGCCAGCAGCGCTGGTCGAGCCCCGTGCTCGACGACGTCATTCTCTACATCATCCCCTTTGCGGCAGGCTCGAAGATCGCGGCGATCTCGCAGAACAAGGTGTGGTTTCTCGAAGAGTCGAACATGGCGACGGCCGGCTCGGTGCTGAACCCCAGCGGCGTGCCCACCCTCACCAGCGGCCAGCTGCTCGTGAACGCCATTCAGACCGGCCGCTCGAGCGACTTCTACCTGCTGAACGCGCCTCCACAGCCCGACCAGAACACG
>JAEUJP010000728.1 GCA_016793725.1 Myxococcaceae bacterium
CCGCTCTCGCGCAGCGACTTCAGTCGCGCCGCGTTCGCCCGCGCCGCCTTCGCCTTCGCCTGCGTGCCCGCGAGCGCGCCGCGCAGCCGGCCCACGTCGGGCACACGCAGCGTCGCGAGCACGTCGCCCTTCTTCACCACCGAGCCTTCGTTGAACGTGACCGAGTCCAACCTCCCCGCGGTCGCGGCCGAGACGCGCGCGGTGCGGTCGGGCTCAGACGTCACCTCGCCGGGCAGCGTCACCGTCAGCGCCAGCGCCGCGCGCTTCGCGGGCTCCGTGCGAATGCCGGCCTCGGCGATGGCGTTCGGGTCGAGGCGCACCTGCTTCGGCAGCGCGCCGTGCTCTTCTTCGTCCGAGTGGCGCACTTCGGGGGCGGCGGGCTTCGGCGTCTCTTTGCACCCAACGAGCAGCCCCAACGACAGCAGCAGTGCCCTCATGATTTTCCGATTCGGGCTCCGCTGCTCATCAGGCTGTCGAGTACTGCTGTTCGACAGCCACATTCGTGGTCGCTGTGCCCTCATGGCGCCACCCCCGCCGCGCGGTTGAGCCGCACCGACGCGAGGCACAGCTGCTCGCGCACGTCGATTTCACCCGAGAGCTGCTCGACCAGCGCGGCCTGCGCGATGAGCGCGTCGCGCACCGCGAGCCGCCCCGCCTTCACCTGCGTCGCGATCGCCTCGAGCCGCACCGCAGCGCGCTCGGTGCGCTCGGCCGTGTAGAGCGCGCGCGCCTTCGTGGCCGCACCGTACGCCGCGCGCGCGGCGACCAGCTCGAGCCCGTGCTCGCGGCGCAGCCGGTCTGCTTCGGCGCCCGCGCGCTGGGCTTCGGCGTGGGCCTCGAGCCGCTCGCCGCGCCGCGTGCGCCCGACCGGCTGGGGGAGCGGAATCGGGAAGCTCAGGCCCGCACCGAGCACACGCTCGTCGAAGCCGTCGTTCTGCACGAACAGCGACAGCGTCGGGTTGGGTATGCGCTCGCGCCCGAGCGCTTCGCCGCGCGCCTCGAAGAAGCCGCGCTCTTCTTCCACCGCCAGCAGCTCGGGCCGCGGCTGCGCAGCCTCGGCGACCGCCAGCGGCTCGAGGGTGCCGGTGACGTCGGCCTCGGGCGGCGCACCCACGAGCGCGCGAGCGCGGGCTGCGAGAGCTGCCGCGTCGGCCTCGGCCTCGAGCCTCACGCGCGACGCGCGCAGGGCCTGCGTCTCGGCGACGTCGGCGTCGACCTCGGAGCTCAGCCCGTTCACCGCCATCGCCCGCACCGTCGTCGCGACCGACGCGGCGGCCGTCTCGAGCCTCGCGGCGACGCGCGTGCGCTCGGCGGCGGCGAGCGCGCGGAAGTAGGCGGCCCACGCATCGGCGGCCGTCTCGGCGCGCGCGGCCTCGACGCGAAACTGCAGAGAGCGCAGGTCGGCGTCGGCGGCGTCGAGGCGCTTGCCGCGCTGGCCGGCGAGCTCGAGCTCCTGGCTGACGGTGACGTACCAGTTCGCCGACTGCTGTGCGCCGGGCCCCGAGCCGGAGCGCCACGCGCCCGAGCCCGCCACGACCGGGTTCGACGGCAGCACCGGGCGCGCGGCCTCACGCCGGCCTTCAGCGGCCTCGCGTGCGTGGAGCTGCTCGCGCACGAGCGGGCTCATCTGCAGCGCGCAGCGAACCAACGTCGAGCGCTCGACGACGGCGCACGACGCTTCAGCCGCGCTCGCGCACGGCGACGACATGACGGCAAGGCACACGCCTGCCGCTGGAAGACGGAGTCTCACGACGACCTCGCAAACGAAGGGTGTGGGGCCCTACGCGCGCGCTATCGGGACATGGAGGATGTCGCCCGGCTCGGGTGCGAGCGGCGGCTGCGAGATGTGCTCGGCGACGGTCGTGTGGGTGACCTCGACCCCGAGCGCGACCTCGACCACGTCGCCCAGCGCCGAGTGGCCACACGACGCGCAGTCGGTGCAGCCCGGCTCGCAGCCCGCATCGTCGTCTTCGGGGCACGGCCACTCGGCCGACTCGGGCACGAAGGCGACGTGGAAGGCGAGCAACAGCGCGAGCAGGAGCCGCATCTGCACGTCGGTATAGCGCCGAATCTTCGCTGATCCGACTTTCACGTCATGTGTGTCGAATCGGCATGTAGGCAGCGGGCCGGGCTTTCCCGTGACGGGTTCTGCAGTGTCCACCTAGACTGAAGTGCTGAAACCCGACGTGACCGTGCTCGCCAACGTGAAGGTGCTCAGCCCGCTCCCCGGCGATGCCTGGAGCGACGCCTTTCTCGCGCAGGCCCCCGGCCACGCGAAGCTGGTGCTGCGCACGCTGAAGGCCGAAGCGGCGGCCGACCCCGAGCGGGTCGAGCGGTTTCTCGAAGGGGCGCGGGCGCTCGCGAACCTGAAGCACGGCGCGGTCGTGCAGGTGTTCGACGCCGGCAAGACGAACGACGGCAAGGTGTACGTGCTGACGGCGCACGTCGAGGGCGAGACGCTCGCGATGCGGTCGCAGCTGCCGCTCGAGCAGCTCGTCGACGTGGGCGTGCCGCTCGCCGAGGCGCTGGGCGCGGCGCACTCGCTGGGGCTCGTGCACGGGGCCCTGTCGCCGGCGCGGGTGCTGCTGACGAAGGGGGGCGCGCAGCTCGACTTCTCGCTCGCGCCGCTCTTGCGCGAAGAGTCGGCCGACGCGGCGGGTGACGTGCGAACGCTGGTGGCGATGTTGCAGGCGCACGACACCTCGCTGAAGCAGTCGCTGCAGGGGCTGCCCGATGCGCGCTCGGTGCGAGACCGGCTGAAGACGTTGAAGGGGCCGCGCACCGACGTGAGCGACATCGCGCGCACGGTGTTGGCCGACGGTGGGCCGCCGACGCAGCCGAGCGCGAAGCCAGAGCGCGCGGGCGGCGAGGCGTTCGTCGAGTCGGTGCAGATTGATGACCCCGACCTGACGGGCAAGAGCATCGGCAGCTACACGCTCGAGAAGACCATCGGCGAGGGCGCGATGGGCCGGGTGTACCGCGGGCGGCACACGCGCATCGGGCGGCAGGCGGCGATCAAGGTGCTGAAGCTCGAGCACGCGCGCAGCCGCGAGCTGGTGCAGCGGTTCATACAAGAGGCGACGGCGGTCAACGCCATCAAGAACGACCACATCGTCGAGATCTACGACTTCGGCGAAGAGGCGCTGCCCGACGGCACGTCGCGCGTGTACTGCGTGATGGAGCTGCTCGAGGGCACCGCGCTCGCCGACGAGATGTGGAAGGCGCCGCTCAAGGTCGAGCGCGCGGTGCGCATCGCGCAGCAGATGGCGAAGGGGCTGAGCGCGGCGCACGCGGTGGGTGTCGTGCATCGCGACATCAAGCCCGACAACATCTTCCTCGCGAAGCAGGGCAAAGAAGACTTCGTGAAGGTGCTCGACTTCGGCGTGGCGAAGCTGCTCGAGCAGATCGGCGACCTGCCGCGCGCGAAGACGGCGCAGGGCATCGTCATCGGCACGCCCGAGTACATGGCGCCCGAGCAGGCGATGGGGCTGCCGACCGACCTGCGGTCAGACGTCTACGCGCTGGGGCTGGTGCTGTACGAGATGTTGGCGGGTGTGGCGCCGTTTCAGGCCGACACGTTCGCGAAGCTGGTGGCGCACATCACGACGAAGCCGCCACCTCCGCTGCCGGTGAAGTCGCGGTCGGGCGAGCACCTGCCGTATGCGCTCGCCGACGTGGTGCTGAAGTGTCTGCAGAAGCGGCCCGAAGAGCGGTACGCGAGCTGTGAAGAGCTGCACCAGGCGCTCGAGCCGTTCGCGGGGCGTACGCCGCCGGTCGACCTGACGCCGGCGCCGGCGACCGACGTGGCGGCGATCGAGGCGATGAAGCCGAAGACCGGGCGCAACGTGCTGCTCGGCGTGCTGGTGCTGCTGGCGCTGAGCGGGGTCGCGTTCGTGGCGCTGCGGCCGTCAGCGGAGCCTGCGCCGGTCGCGCCGCCGGTGGTCGACACGCCGAAGGGGCCCGAGCAGATCGTGATGGAGATTCAGAGCTCGCCGACGGGCGCGAAGGTGACGCGCGAAGACACGGGCGAGGTGCTGGGCACGACGCCGCTCGAGGTGAAGCTCGAGAAGCGCGAGGGCATGGTGACGTTTCGCTTCGAGCTCGAGGGGCGGCAGACGCTGCAGCGCGCGGTCTCGCAGTCGAGAAACAACGCGCTGTCGGTCGACCTCGCGGTGGTCGAGAAGGTCGAGCCGCCGCCGGTGAAGACGAAGAACAAACGAAGATGAACCGCTGGCCCTGAGCGGAGCGCGAAGCGCGGAGCGGAGTCGAAGGGGGCACGTGAAGCTCGGGGAGCGGAGGTGCGCGCTCCACCTGTCTTCGCCCGTGCCGCTCCCCACGCAAAGGCCCGTTACGCACCTCGTGCGCAGGCCGCTGAAACGTGCGGGTTTCGCCCGATTCCCGAGGGCCAGCAGAGACTTACGGGGTGAGCGATACATCCATACCGACCGCTATGGAATCGACCTTCTGGCACCGGGTGTGGATCTTCCACCGCTCCATGTTCTCTGCACGCGCCGCAGCTGTCGGGGTCATCGCGCTCGCTGCCTGTGGCCGTGCTCCCGAAGAGGCGGCGCTGGCGCCCGCCCGCTCGGAGCTGCAGGCGGCGTTCGAAGCCGCGGCGCGCGAGTACCAGGTGCCGGTGCAGCTGCTCGAGACGCTCGCGTACGTCGAGACGCGCGTCTCGACCACGCCCGGCCTGGTCTCGCAGACGGGCGGTCACGGCATCATGGCGATCGTCGAGCGCGACGACTGGAAGATGCTCTCGCGCGCGACCGCGCTGACGGGCGCGAACGCCGGCCAGCTCGACGTCGACGCGAAGGCGAACATTCGGGGCGCGGCCGCGGTGCTGCGCGAGCTCGCCGACAAGTCGTTTCGCGACTTCCCCGAGCTCGACGCGCGCGACCTCGGTGACTGGTACCACGCGGTCTCGCTGTACCCGGGCTTCGACGCGGCCTCCGACGCGCACGACTTCGCGGCCGACCTCTTCGTTCGCATGGAGACCGGCTTCACCGTGCCCGAGCTGAACCTCGAGCCGACGGCGAGCAGCTGGCGCGACCACGCGCCGCTCACGGCAGCGAAGCGCGACGCGCTGAACGGCACCGACTACCCGGCGGCGGTGAGCTTCATGGCGTCGCCGAACTTCTCGGCGGGCCGCTCGACGTACGAGTTCGTGGTGATTCACACGATTCAGGGCAGCTACGCAGGGTGCATCAGCTGGTTTCAGAACCCGAGCTCCGACGTGAGCGCGCAGTACGTGGTGCGCTCGAGCGACGGTGAGATTACCCAGATGGTTCGCGACTCGAACACGGCGTGGCACGCGCAGTGTTACAACGGCCGCAGCATCGGCATCGAGCACGAGGGCTTCGTCGCCGACCCGGGCCGCTGGTACACGCCGGCGATGTACGCCGAGTCGGCGAAGCTCACGCGCTGGCTGACCGACCGCTACAACATTCCCCGCACGCGCACGCGCATCATCGGGCACCGTGAGGTCGCTCCGAACTGCAACACGGGTGGCCACACCGACCCCGGCACAGGCTGGAACTGGACGCACTACATGAACCTGGTGAACGGCACGACGCCGACCACCACGACCGGCGTGCTGACGGGCGCCATCTACACCGGCGGCGACACCAACAACCGCGTCGCCGGAGCCGTCGTCACCGTCGGCAACCAGACCGTCACCACCGGCGCGAACGGCCTGTACCAGTTCACGCTCGCGCCCGGCGCGCACACCGCGACCGTGACGAAGGCAGGCTTCGCGAACCAGACCACGACGAAGACCGTCGTCGCCGGCAGCACGGTGTGGGGCTCGATGAACCTGACGGCGATGGCCGCGGCGACCGGCGTGCTGCGCGGCAAGGTGTACGCGCACAACGCGGCAGACCCGGCCGACCTCACCGCCTCGCTGAGCGGCGCGGTGGTGACGGTTTCGCCCGGCGGGGCGACCGCGACGACCGCCGCTGACGGTCAGTGGCTCTTCAACCTGCCGCCCGGCACGTACACGGTGACGGCGACGAAGGCCGGCTACGCGAACAACCAGCAGACGCGCATGGTGGCGTCGGGCGTGACGACGTGGGGCAGCGTGGGGCTGTCGACGACGGCGGCGCCCGACACGCAGGCGCCCGTGGTGGCCATCACCTTCCCGATGACCGCGGCGCAGCTCGACCTCGCGGTGTTCGACGTGCAGGGCACGGCGAGCGACGACCGCGGCCCGCTGACGACGGTGAAGCTGTCGCTGAACGGCGCGGCAGCGGTCGACGTGCCGGTCGCGGGGGGGGTGTTCACGGCGCCGGTGAAGCTGAAGCCCGGCACGAACACGCTGAAGGTGACGGCGACCGACGCTGCGGGCAACGCGGCGAGCGCCGAGTCGACCGCGACGTTCAACGCGGGCGTCGCGGGCTTCGTGTACGCCGAAGACAACGAAGCGATGCGCATCGCGGGCGCGACGGTCGAGCTGTTCGAGCCGGCGAGCGGCGCGAGCGTGTCGACGGCGACCGCCGATGCGATGGGCAACTTCGTGCTCGGCGTGATGACCGTGCCGGCCGACTACAAGGTGGTGGTGAAGGCGACCGGGTACCAGAGCCACGCCGAGACGATTACGGTCGGCGACGACGGGCGCATGACGCTGAACGTGTCTCTGCTGCCAGGCTCGGCGGGGCCTGGCGAGCGCTCGGTCGTGTTCACCGACCCGCTCGAGGGCGCGACCGTGACGACCGAGAGCGTGACGGTCTATGGCGCGGCGAGCGGCTTCGAGGTGCTGAGCGCGAAGGTGAACGGCGTGGCCGCCGAGCTCTTGCCGGGCGGGCTCGCGTTCTCGGCGACCGTGCCGCTGAAAGAGGGCGCGAACGTGCTGACGGCCGAGGTGACCGGCGTCGACGGCGAGGTGCTGACCGCGAAGCTGAACGTCACGCGCAAGCTGACGGCCGGTGGGAAGACCGACGACATGAAGGCGAAGGGGGGCTGCTCGGCGGTGCCGGGGCTCGAGCTGCTGGCGTTGGTGCTGCTCACCTTGCGGCTTCGCAGGCGAGGGTAGCGCTCATCTCGCGTGCGCTCATTGTTGTTCCGAGAGCGCCGTGAGGAGTGCCTCGAAGCCGGCGATCGTTCGCGCACGAGTCCGCGGATTCAGCCTCGCCAACGCTCGTTGCAGCCGTCGATAGTCTGAATCTCTGCGAAGTGGCTGCGTGGTCGTGAACTCGAAGAACGCGGCGAGACTGACGCCCAGTCCCCGGCACAACTTCGCGAGGGTGTGAACGCTCGGGGCCTTTATGCCGCGTTCGGCCCGCGAGGCCATCTCTGCACTGAGCCCCGCTCGAAGTGCGAGCTGTCGAAGACTCAATGACTGCGAGACGCGGAGCTCACGGAGCCGCTGGGCGACGCGCCGCTCGATGTCATCGGTCGGTGTCTTGGCGTCCAGAGGCTCGCAAGCTAGGGAAGACGTTGGGTCCGCGGCAGATGCCGATAGGCCCTTGCCAGGAGGCTTGGCAGCAAGGTACTCAGAACGCACTCGTCACGTTGGAGGGGACGTTGCCGAAATCTCGGAAGGTTGCCTCACGGTGGACTTGGTTGACGCTCGTCGTTGCTGCCGGAGCAGCGTGCCAGCGAGAACCCGACTCCGTGAAAGGTGCGACGATCGTCACGACGAAGCAGTTCGTGCAGGATGTCGCTGCCGTGCGCCGAGCGGGCGAGTCGTGCGGCAACGGCGGCGTCGCGGAATGTGTAGATGGCCTCGCGTGCCTGCATACGTCGCCGCACCCTGACGAGGGCTGGATCTGCTCGCCACGGGGTTGCGCCAGTGACCGCGAGTGTCCGAGTGACGAATCGGGACCGTGGCGGT
>JAEUJP010000796.1 GCA_016793725.1 Myxococcaceae bacterium
CCGTGCCGTCTTCCGGCCGGCCCAGCTGGCTCAGCACCTCTTCGACCTCGGGGTTCGACGAGATCAACTTCGTCAGCTGCGGCACCAGGCGCCGGCCTTCGTTCAGCGAGATGTTCGAGGGCAGCGTGAACGTCATGTACAGCGCGCCCTCGTTCAGCTCGGGCAGAAACTCGCTGCCGAGCCGGGGCAGCATGACCGCGGCGCCGCCGAGGCCGACGAGGCCGAGCGACAGCACCAGCGCCGGCCGCCTCAGCGCGAAGCGTAAGGAGGGCTCGTACGCGCGCACCGCGGCCTTCAAGACCGGCGACTCGCGGTGCTTCACGGGGCCCCGGTAGACGAGCGCCGCCAGCACCGGCACCAGCGTCACCGAGAACACCAGCGCGCCCGCGAGCGCCGCGACGACCGTGTTCGCCATCGGCGCGAAGATGCGGCCCTCGACCCGCTCGAGCATGAAGATGGGCAGGTACGCCGCGATGATGATGAGCAGCGCGAAGATGGTCGGCCGCACCACCGCCACCGTCGCGCGCCGAATGCGCTCGGCGGGGCTGAGCGTGGCCTCGGCCCCGCCGTGCACCGCGAGCCGGCTCAGAATGGCCTCGATGATGACGACGCCGCCGTCGACGATGACGCCGAAGTCGACCGCGCCCATCGACAGCAGGTTCGCCGACATGCCGCGCAGCTTCAGGTAGATGAACGCGCTCAACAGCGACAGCGGTATCAGCGTGGCGGTGATGAGCGCCGCGCGCAGGTCGAGCAAGAACACGAACAGCACCAGCACGACGAGCAGCCCGCCCTCGAGCAGGTTGCGCCCGACCGTCTTCAGCGTCGTGTCGACGAGCTCGGTGCGGTCGTAGAACGGCGCGATGTGCGCGCCGTCGGCCTCGAGCCGCACGTTCGTCTTGTCGATGGCGGTGCGCAGGCGCGCGAGCACCTCGCTGGGGTTTTCGCCGCGCCGCATCAGCACGATGCCCTCGACCGCGTCGGTGCGGGCGCCGCGGCTGACCACACCCTGGCGCTGCGCCCAGCCCTCGGTCACGGTGGCGACGTCGCGCAAGAAGACCGGCGTGCCCTCGTGCGTCGCGACGCGCACGGTGCGCAGGTCATCGAGGCTCTTGTAGAGGCCCTCGCTGCGCAAGACGAGCTGCTCCGAGCCGCGCTCCATGATGCCGCCGCTCGCGTTGACCGAGCCGGCCACAATCGCGGCCTCGAGCTCGGCGAGGGTGAGGCCGAACGAGGCGAGCTGGCCCGGGTGCGGCTCGACGTGCACCTCGCGCTTCAGGCCGCCGTAGCTCACGACGTCGGCGACGCCGGTGACGCGCATCAATGCGGGGCGCACGACCCACTCTTGCAGGGTGCGCAGCTGCATCGGGTCGCCGCCGGCGCCCTCGAGCGTGTAGCGATAGACCTCGCCGATGGGCGTCGCGTACGCGCCGAGCTCGGGCACGACGCCCTCGGGCAGCTCGGTGTCGCGCAGGCGCTCGAGCACCTGTGCGCGGGCCCACAGCCCCTCGGTGCCGTCGTTGAACGTCAGCGTCACGAACGAGAGCCCGAACATCGACAGGTTTCGCAGGCGCGCGAGGTTCGGGGTGCTGTTGAGCGCGCGCTCGAGGGGCAGCCCGATCTGCCGCTCGACCTCTTCCGACGGCTGGCCGGGGAAGAGCGTGATGACGTTCACCTGCGTGTCGGTCGGGTCGGGAAACGCCTCGATGGTGAGCCCCTGAAAGCTCACCCACCCGAACACGGCGACGACTGCGGTGACGAAGAGAACCGCGGCGCGGTTCTGCAGACTGAAGGTGACGAGGCGCTCGAACACCTCAGTCTCCCAGGTCGACCTGGTTGAGCAGCAAGAGCGCGCCGCGCGCGACGTAGCGCATGCCCGGCTCGAGGCCCGACACGAGCTCGACCTCGCCGTCGCGGTGGCGGCCGGTCTGCACCTGCACCGGCTCGAGGCGATTCGCCGAGCGGGCCACGAACACGACGCTCTTGCTGCCGTCGGTCACCACCGCGGTGTCGGGCACGCGCACGCGCAGCTGCTTGCCGTCGGCCGCCGGCACCACTTCGACGAACGCGTTCGGCCTGAAGCTGCGGTCTTCGTTCGCGAGGCGCGCGCGCACCTCGACGGTGCGACGCTTCGGGTCGACGACCTCGCTGATGAAGCTGACGGTGCTGGTCTTCTCGAGGCCGCGGCCGAGCGCGCGCACGGTGACGGCGTCGCCGAGCTTCAGGTCGCCCAGGTCGGTCTCGGGCATGTCGGCGATGACGAGCACCTCGTCGAGGTCGCTGATGCGCACGAGCGACTTGTCGCGGTCGGGCGTCACCTCTTGCCCGGCGTAGACGTCGACGTCGACGACCGCGCCCGCGCGCGGCGCCGTCACCCAGAACAGGTTGTTGCCGCCCGCGCCCACTTTCAGGCTCTGGCGCTTGGCGACCGCGGCCTTCACGGCGAGCGAGGCGGCGGCGACCTCGGCCTCGGCGGCCTGCAGCTCTTTTTCGGCCGCGGCCCTCAAGCTCACGAGCTCTCGCGTGCGCTGGGCGACGCGCTCTTTTACGACGAGGTCGGCCTTCGCGCCGTCGACCTCGCGCTCGAGGTCGGCGAACGCGCCGCTGCGCACCGAGAACAGGCGGTCGCCCTGCTTCACCGGGTCACCGAGGCGCACCTCGACCGACTCGACGCGACCCGAGAGCGGCGAGCCGACGTTCGCGGTGCGCTTCTCGTCGAAGTCGACGCGGCCGGGCGAAGGCAGC
>JAEUJP010000648.1 GCA_016793725.1 Myxococcaceae bacterium
CCACCTCGTGGCACGGGCACGTCACCTGGTTGCCCTCGAGCGTGCCGCCCGACAAGAGACACCCCGCGTGGTTGCACCAGTCGTCGAGCGCCTTCACCTTGCCGCCCACACACGCGATCAGCACGTTGCGCTTGCCGACCGGGTAGCCCCGCATCTCGCCCTCTTTCAGGTTCGCCGGGCCCAGCTTCGTCTTCTTCATGTCGGTTGGATCACGGCGGTTGGATCACGGCGGCACCGTGAAGGTCGTGCCCTTCGTTCGCAAGAAGTCGAGCGCCTGCGTGCGCGTGAACGCGATGTCGCCGAACACGTTGTGCGCGTCGTATGACGCCGGCTTGCCGTACTTCGTCGGGTCGATCACCGTGAAGCCGCGCACCGGCGTGCCCATCGACGACGCCGTCAGCTCGGGCAGCCCCGCCGCGGCCTTCAGGTCTCGCGATGTGCCGTTCGGTATCGTCTGATCGCCCAGGCCCATCTGCATCAGCACCGGCCGCGCCCCGTCGATGAGCCGAAACGTGTTCACCATGTCAGCCGGCTCGAGAAACGGCTGCGACACCGCCCGAATCACGGCAAACGAGCTGTAGTACTCGGCGCTGTCGAACACGACCCCCGTCTTCGCGACCATCAACAGGCCGATGCGGTCACGGTTCACCGTGCTCACCAGAATGTTCGAGAGCCCGCCGCCCGGCACGTTCAGCAGCGCATAGCGCACCCGCTCGTCGAACGGCAGAAACGCCGAGCTCATCATCGCGCCCAGCGAGTTCGCGAACACCCCGAGCTCGGGCGACAGATCGCCCTGCCCGTCACCGTCGACGTCGATGTTCGGCGCCGCCCGCGACACCTGAAGCAGGTCGAACGTCATCTCGCGAAAGTTTTCGCGCATCACCCCGACGTTCTCGATGTCGAAGAAGCCCAAGAAGTTGCCGCGCGTCGCGTGGCTCGGCGCATCGATGCCCAGGCACGCGATGCCCGCCGGCGCGAGGTACGCGGCGTGCTCGAGGCAGTACGAGATGTCGCTCCCCGTCTCGGGTATGTTGCGGCCCCCGACGCCGTGCACGCCGAGCACGGTGGGCCACCCGCCCGCCGGCTTCGCGCCCGCCGGCACGCTCAGCACGAACCTGAGCGGCACCACCGGCGCCTTCGACGGGTCTGCCACCCACTCGCCTTTCCACACGCCGTTCTCGCGCGGGTCTCTCGCCGCGATCGTGCCGATCACCACGCGCCCGACCGACGCGACGCCGGGCATCGCCCACGCGTACTTGCCGATGAGGCGCGTCATCACGCTCCAGTCGGAGTCGGCGCTCGTCCACACGCCGACGGGGAAGTCGCCCTGCATGCCCTTCGCCGGCACCGTCACCGCCGCCAACCCCATCGGCCCGTCGACGAACGCCTTCAGCGACGCGATCGGCGCCGACACCGGCGCGGCCTTCAGCTCCAGCGCGAGCACGATGTCGGTCTCGGCGATGCCCAGCGCCGCTGCGGGGCCGCTCAGGTCCAGCCGCGAGTGCTCCCACTCGCGGCCTCGGCCGAGCTCGATGCCGTCTAAAGACTTCACGCCCTTCTTCACGACCAAAAGGCCGTCTTCACCTTCGGGCAGCGGCACCGACGGCCGCACGAACACGAACTCGGGGAAGCCTTCGCCCACGGTGGCGTCGGTGCCGTCGAGCGACGCGGTCGAGTGCTCGACGAAGACGTCGGCCTCGAGCACCTCCCAGGTGCCGCCGTTCTTGCGCAGCCGCGCGAAGTGACCGGCGAGCGAGGCGGGGTCGACCGGCACCGACGTGCGCAGCAGCGTCGCGCCGAAGTTGCCGATGCCCTTCAACATCGTCTTGCCGTCGGCGATGTACTTCTCGAACAGTCGACGGGAGCCGCCCGTCACCGCCTTCGGCATCAAGAACGGTCGGTAGTAGTCGGCGCGCAGCTGCGCCCCGCCCGTGCCGTCGAGAAACCGCACGTCGGGAAACGGGTTGTCGAGGCTCGCGACGTCGTCGGACCACGAGAAGTGCTCGGGCTGTGGCCCCGATGAACACCCGGCGAGCAAGACCGCGACAGCCAGAACGAAACGCACTCGACACCGGTTATAAGCCTTCAGCGTGAAGCTGAACGACAAAGTCGCCGTCGCGAACGCTCTGAAAGACCTCGGTCTGTACCTGCAGATCAAGGGCGAGAACTCGTTCAAGACGCGCGCGTACGACATCGCGAGCGAGCGCATTGCGGGCCTCGCCGACGATCTCGGCCAGCTCGTCACCGAAAAGCGGCTCACCGAGCTCGAGGGCGTCGGCGCCAGCATCGCCGCCAAGATCACCGAGCTGGTCGAGACCGGCAAGATGGAGACCCTCGAGCAGCTGAAGCGCGAGTACCCGCCAGGCATTCTCGAGCTGTTGAAGGTGCCGAACCTCGGGCCCAAGAAGGCGAAGGTGCTGTTCGAGCTGCTCGGCGTCGGCACCATCGACGAGCTCGAGGCCGCCTGCAGAGCGAATCGGGTGCGCGACATCAAGGGCTTCGGGCAGCAGACCGAAGAGAAGCTGCTCGCCGGCATCGACGTGGCGCGCCGCACGAAGGGCACCGGGCGGCAGCTGCTCGCCGACGTGCTGCCGCGCGCCGAGAAGCTGCTCGAGCACGTGAAGAAGGCGCCCGGCGTCGTGCGCGCGTCGCTCGGCGGCAGCGTGCGCCGAATGCGCGAGACGGTCGCCGACGTCGACATCATCGCGTCGGCCGAAGACCCGAAGCCCGTGTTCGAGGCCTTCACGAAGCACCCCGACGTTCGAGAGGTTCTCGGCCAGGGCGACTCGAAGGCGAGCGTGCGGCTGCGCGAGGGCGACCTGCAGGTCGACCTGCGCGTGCTGCCCGACGCCGACTACGCGACGGCGCTGCACCACTTCACCGGCAGCAAGTCGCACCACATCAAGCTGCGCGGCCTCGCGATCGAGAAGGGGCTGAAGCTCAGCGAGTGGGGCGTGCACCGGGTCGACCGCAGCGACGCCGAGCTGCGCGAGCTCGAGAAGCTGACCGTCGAAGACGAGGCCGAGCTCTACGCGATGTTGGGGCTCGACTACGTGCCGCCCGAGCTGCGCGAAGACTGGGGCGAGATCGAAGCGGCGCAGAAGCACGAGCTGCCGAAGCGCCTCGTCGAGCGGCAAGACATCGTCGGCAACATTCACAGCCACACCACGTGGAGCGACGGCCGGGCCTCGCTGCTCGAGATGGCGCAGGCCGCGAAGGCGATGGGGCTCAGGTACTACACGGTGACCGAACACTCGCAGACGTCGAGCTACGCGGGCGGCTTGAGCCTCGATCGCATGAAAGAGCAGTGGGACGAGATCGACAGAGTGAACGAAGAGCTCGACGGCATCGTGCTGCTCAAGGGCATCGAGAGCGACATTCTCGAAGACGGCTCGCTCGACTACCCCGACTCGGTGCTCGAGCAGCTCGACGTCGTCATCGGCTCGATTCACCAGCGCTACAGCCAGAATGAAGACGCGATGACGCGGCGGGTGCTGAACGCGTTCGACAACCCCCACTTCCAGATCTGGGGGCACCCGACCGGCCGCCTGCTCAATCGCCGCGAGCCGGCCCCGATGCGAATGGAAGAGATTCTCGACAAGGCCGCGAAGAAGGGCGTCGCGATCGAGATCAACGGCTGCCCCGAGCGCCTCGACCTGAAGGCCGAGTACGTGCGGCTCGCACTGCAGCGCGGCCTCAAGCTGGTGGTGAGCACCGACGCGCACTCGGTGAGTGAGCTCCACCAGCACCTGCCCCTCGCGCTCGCCATGGCCCGCAAGGGGTGGACGACGAAGGCCGACGTGCTCAACACCCTGGAAGCGAAGGCCTTCGTCGGCGCCCTGCGGGGGGGTTGACATCGGCGGCAATCGGGGTGGCCCTGCGTTACCGGGTGGGAACAGGCCTGCTGCAGTCTGTGCGCTGGCACTGTAAACTCCCGAGCCCCAAACCCTCGATTCCCTGACCTCGAACGTGCGCCGACCGGTTCCCTGAAAGTGCGACAACCGTGTGCCATCTGCGGGCAGCTCCACGCTGCTGACGCGCCCTGCCCGACCGTCATTCGGCCGGCGGCGTCGGGCACGATGGCGATGGAGTCAGCGGTCGCGACGGGGCCGCAGGTGCCACCGCCGCCGCCCGAGCTGCCGCGCTCGGCGCTCGCGTCGCCGCCGCCGATTCAGCTGCCGGTGCCGCAGGTGCCCGAGCTCGACCCGCTCATCGGCAGCACCATCGGCTCGTTTCGCATCATTCGAATGGTCGGCAAGGGCGGCATGGGCACCGTGTACCTCGGTGAGCAGACCGTCATCGGCAGCAAGGTCGCGATCAAGATTCTGCACCCGCA
>JAEUJP010000872.1 GCA_016793725.1 Myxococcaceae bacterium
GTCGTGCAGCCCAGGTCGCTGAACAGGTCGAAGCCCGCCGCCGGCGACGCCGACAGGCTGACCGGCAGCTGGCCCGGCGTCGTCACCGCGTTGCCCGCCGCGTCTTGCGACTGCACGGCGAGCGGCCCCGAGCACGTGCCCACCATCACCGTCTGCGGCATCGACACGATCACCAGCTGCGTGGGGAAGCCCGCCGGGTTCACGCGCACGCGCAGCGTCGCCATGCCGAGCCCCGGCGCCGACGCCGTCACCGTGAACGCCCCTGCCGCCGAGCCACGCAGCTGAAAGCTGCCCGACGACGCCCCGCTCGCGAAGGCCAGCGACGTCAGCGCGGCACCGCAGCCGCCCGTCTCGAACAGCTCGAGGCTCGCGGCCGGCGTCACGTCGAGCGCGACCACCGTCGGCGCCGCCACCGGCGCCGGGTTGTCGAACGCATCGCGCGCCTGCACCGTCACGTCGCTCGAGCAGCTGCCCGAGTTCAGCGTCGGGTCGGGCGTCACGAACACCAGCGACGCCGCAGCCCCCGCCGTCACGGTCTCGGTCTGCGCTGCGCCCGAGAGCCCCGCCGCGCCCGCCGCGAGCTGCACGGCCCCGGCGCGCGTGCCGCGAAAGCGAACGGTGAGGCCGCTCTGCCCCGCGGCGATCGCCGGCGCACCGAGCGGCACCGTGCACGCCGCATCGGTGAACAGCGCGAAGCCGTTCGAAGGGCTCGGAGTCAGCGAGAGCGCGAGCGGCGCCGACACCGGGCTCGGCGTCGAGGTCGCGTCGACCACCTGCACCGTCACGGGCTCCGAGCATGCGCCCGCCGCCGCGCTGCGAGGAGCCGTCGCGAACACGAGCCGTGCGCCCGCCCCCGCCATCACGGGAAAGGGGTTCGACGTGCCCGTCTTGCCAGCACCGCTGGTCGCCGTGAGCACGTCGGCGCCGTGCAGGGTACGCACCTCGACGAGGCCCGACCACACGCCCCGTGCGAACGGGCCGACCTGCTTCGGCACGACGGTGCCGGTGAGGTCGGTCAGCACCGCGGTGCCAGCAAACGTGTCGACCGGCAGCCCGACCGAATCGACGGCCGTGACCGTCACGGTGAACGGCCGGCCGACCTGCTGCGGCGCGATGGGCTCGAACGTGAACGCCTGCACGAGATCGGCGAGCTCGTTCACGGCCAGCACGCGATATGCCCCTTCGAGCTCGAGCGTCGTGCCGCCGGGCAGGGTGAGCGAGAGGTCGTACGTGCCGGGCGAGAGGCCCTGCGGCACGACGGCCGAGATGGTGCCGTCTTCGTTCAGCACGGCGTCGCGCAGCGCCTCGCGACCGAGGCGCGCCGTCACCGTCGCGTCGAGCACGCTCGAGCCGCGGCGCGAGAAGTCGGTCACGAGCTGAGGCTGAAAGTGGGTGCCCGTGATGGTGACGGCGACGTCGCGATCCTGCGGGCCGCGGTCGGGAGCGATCGCATCGAGCGTCGCCGTCGGCTTCGACCCCGACTGGCATGCCGCGAGCAGCAGCGCTGACCACAGCGCGCGCCTCACGGCGTCACCTCTGCGCCTTGAGCCGCCACACCCAGCACCCCACCGTCGACGCTCACCGTCAGCATCGCCGGCACGGCGGAGCGGAAGTGGAACCGCGCCTCGAGCCCGCCCGCCGAGAGCTCGAGCACGTTCAGCGGCGAGGCACACGCACCGTCCGAGTGCAGCGTCACACCCGTCGCCGGCCCGATCGACACCTCGAGCGCCGATGCCGACTCCACGGGCGACGCATTTCCGAACGCATCACGCGCGCGCACGCGCACGGCTCGAGAGCACATGCCCGCCGCCAGAACCTGCGGCGCCGAGACGATCTCGAGCCCCACCGCCGCGCCCGCATCGACGTCGACCGCGCGCGTCGCCGACGGCCACGCCTCGGGCACCACCCTCAGCTCGGGCCGCCCCGCCCGCGTCGACCGCACGAAGAACGACGTGCGCCCCTGCAGCGTGCCGCCGGCCATCGCCGCGCCGCACGCCGCGTCGGCGAACAGCTGCCCCCCTTCGGGCGGGTTCACCGCCAGCGTGAACGCCGACATCGCCGACGCCGACGCCGGGTTGCCGAACGTGTCTTGCACCTCGAGCGTGAACGGCCCGCCGCACGCCCCCGCCGTGAACCGCGCCGGAGCATCGATGAACGCGACCCGCGCGGCCTCACCCGGCGTCACATCGAAAGGCGCCGAGACGCCGATGAGCGACAGCGTGAAGAACGCCGAGAGCTTCACACCGGTGGCGGGCTGCGCGACCGTCACGAACCTTCGCGCGCGCCCGAGCACGAAGGGGCCAATCGGCAACACGGCGACGTCGGGCATCAGCAGGCTCGCCACGCCGTCGAAGCCCTCGACCGTACGCCCGGCCTCGTCGACCGCCGTAACACCTACCGCGAACGGCACGCCCGCACGCTGCGGCTCGATGGCGTCGAACACGAACGACGCGATGCTCTCGGCGCTCGTCACCACCCGCAGCGCTCCGGTCAGCGTGCCGGTGTTGCCGCGCGGGTCGGTGACCACGACGTCGTAGAGCCCCCGCTCGGACATCGCCGGCAGCTCGCCCGACAGCGAGCCGTCTTCGAGCAACGTCACCGCCGCGAGAGCGGTCTCGGCTCCGCTCTCGGCCACGACCGTGACGGCGAAGTCTGCGCGCAGCTCGCTCCACGAAGGCCGCCGCCAGTCGGTGAAGATCTCGGCGTCGAAGCCCATGCCGCCGATCGTCAGCGTCGACGGCGCGCCCGCCGCCACGCGCGACGGCGTCACCGACGAAGGCTGCGGGCTCGACGGCGCCGGCGCGCCCGCACATGCGCACGCCAGCAGCATCAGCGACGCCCGCCTCACAGCACACCCAGCCGATACCCGAGCGCGAGCCCCACCCCGCCCGCCTCGACGCGAAACCCCGCGCCCGACACCGGCGCCCACGTGTACCCGGCCTCGAAGAAGAAGTGCCCCGGCCCCGCCGCGAGGTTCAGCGCCACGAAGCCTCCGACGTTCGCGCCCCACGCCGACGACACCAGCCCGGTGAGCGTCGTGTTGTAGCGCGCCCACGTCGCACCGCCGCCGCCGCCGAGCTGCAGCGAGAGCCGCCGCCCCGCCCACAGCTCGGCCGCGAGCCGCGCCTGCACCGGCACGAACCAGAGCTGGCTCTGCGTCGAGAGCGAACCGCTCGAGTCGCTCACCGTCTGCTGCGCGAGCCCCACCTGCGCGAGCGCCGACAGCCACAGCAGCACCGGCCCCGCGCGAAACGACAGCGAGAGGTCGAACCCGCCGCGCGGCCCCATCAGCTCCTGCAGCGAGTGCGTGAAGCCGCCGCGCACGCCGATGAGCAGCCGCTTCGGGTCTTCGCGCATCGGCAGCTCGACCTTCTGCTCGAACGTGCCGGTCGAATCGACGACCCGAATCAGCGCCTTGCCGTCGGGCACGCCGCTCGGCGCCTGCAGGTGCGCGCTGTAGCGCCCCTCGCCGTCTTCGCTCAGCGGCCCCAGCGTGCCGTGGCTCGCCACCGCGAGCAGCTTCGCGCCCGTCAGCGGCAGCCCCGCCGCGTCGCGCACGTCGAGGTGCACCACCGCGTCGGTGTGCCCGTCAGCCGGTATCGGGTCGGGCACCACCCGCGCCGTCACCTCGCTCGGCGCCGATGGAGCGACGAGCTGGTAGTTCGCCGCCCCCTGCAGCTTGTCGTCGGTCGCCACGAACTGCACGAGCCCACCGGGCGGGAACTCGGCCGGCGCCACCCAGTCGAACTCGTAGAGCCCGTTGCCGCGGTACGTCGGCAGCCCGAGCCCCTCGCCGTTCGCCGCCACGCGCACCGGCTGGTTCGCGACGCCGAGGCCCGCCTCGTCGAACACGATCACCTCGACCTTCACCTTCGACACCCCATCGGCGCGCAGCTTCGACTGCGGTGGCCGCAAGACCAGCTTGTCGGGCGGCGGCTGCCCCAGCTTCAGCGTCGCCGTCGCCTTCGCCGTCGGGTCGCCGCTCACCGAGACCGTGAACTCGACGTTCGCCGCCGTCGCGCCCGAAGGCGGCCGGTAGCGGTACACGTACCGGCCTTTGTCGGCCTTCTCGAGCCGCGCTTCGCCCACGCTGGCCGTCACCTTGATGCGCGACGGAGGCACGTCGGCGCCGCCGAGATCGTAGAAGACGTCGAGCCGCGCCTCGCCCTGCCCGTCGGCCACGAGCGCGTGCGGCACCAGCGCCGCCGTCACGCGGTTGTACGGCGGCACCTCGATGCCGATCTTCTTGTTGCCGACCCCGCCGCGCGGGTCTTTCACCTTCACGCCGACGTCGCGCAAGCCCGGCGGCACCGAGATCGGCACGTCGACCCGCCCGTCGGCGTCGACCTTCATCGGCCCGAACGAGAGATCACCGACCTCGGCCGTCACCTCGCTGCCCGGCTTCGCTCCGACCGGCAGCTTCGTCGAGCCGTAGAGGGGTATGCGCAAGAACTCGATCGGCGCCTCGGCCCCCGTCTCGCGCCACACGGCCACCAGCGCGACCTGGGGAAAGCGCGTCGCCGGAGGCACGTACGTCGTCGTGTACTTGCCGGGCCCTTTGCGCTGCACCGGCGAAAACGAGCCGACGTTGACGGCGACGCGCAGCGGTCTCACCTCGGCACCCGGTGGCTCGTCGAGCGTGATGGTCACGCCGACAGACTCCGTCTTGCCGAGCAGCACGGGCTGTTTTTCCAACGCCAGAGACGCAGCGTGCGCGTGTGCTGCGAAGAGCACCGCGACCGAGATCACTCGCACAGGTGGTAAGAGTGTACGGCCCCTTCGTTGTGGGCCGTCACGCGCACGTTCCCTTCATCGGAGTACCTGTGGCCACGAAGCTCAAAATCAACGGCACGATTCACGAGGTCGACGTGAACCCCTCGATGCCACTCTTGTGGGTGCTGCGCGACGTGCTCGGCCTCACCGGCACCAAGTTCGGCTGCGGCATGGCGCTGTGCGGCGCCTGCACCGTGCACCTCGACGGCAGCGCGATGCGCGCGTGCATCACGCCCGTCTCGATGGTCGGCGGCCGTGAGATCACGACCATCGAGGGCCTCGCGAAACCCGACGGCACCCTGCACCCCGTTCAGCAGGCGTGGGTCGACGAGAACGTGCCCCAGTGCGGCTACTGCCAGTCGGGCCAGGTGATGAGCGCGTGCTCGCTGCTCAAGCAGAACCCCAACCCCACCGACGCCGACATCGACGCGGCCATGAGCGGCAACATCTGCCGCTGCGGCATGTACCAGCGCATCAAGAAGGCCGTTCACCGCGCCGCGGGTGACAAGCGATGAACCTCTCTCGCCGCGACGTCCTTCGAGCCGGCAAGGCCGCAGGTCTCGTCATCGCCTTTCGCATTCCCCACGCGCTCGCCGCCGAGCCACGGGTCTTCGTGCCGAACGCGTGGCTGAAGGTCACGCCCTCGAACGAGGTCACCGTGCTCATCTGGCCTGCCGAGATGGGCCAGGGTGTCATCACCTCGTCGGTGCAGCTGGTCGCCGAAGAGCTCGAGGTCGACCCCCAGAAGGTCAAGGTCGAGCTCGCGCCGGCCGACCGCCGCTACGCGAACCCCGTCATGGGCCTGCAGATGACCGGCGGCAGCACCAGCACCCGCGCCAGCTGGGAGCCCCTGCGTCAGGCCGGCGCCACCGCCCGCGAGATGTTGAAGGCCGCCGCCGCCGAACGCTGGAGCGTGCAGAAGGCGCAGCTCATCGCGAAGAACGGCGTCATCACGCACGCCGAGTCGAAGCGCAGCGCCACCTACGGCGAGCTCGCCGAGGCCGCGGCGTCACAGCGCGCCGGCAGCGTCGAGCTGAAGAAGGCGGGCTTCACGGTCATCGGCCAGAGCGTGCCGCGCCTCGACGCGCGCGACAAAGTCACGGGCCAGGCGCAGTTCGGCATCGACGCGAAGGTGCGCGGCCTGCTCACTGCCGTCGTCGTGCGCTGCCCCGTCAACGGCGGCACGG
>JAEUJP010000878.1 GCA_016793725.1 Myxococcaceae bacterium
ACCAACACCGCGGGCGGCGGCACGAGCGGTGGCACCAACACCGGGGGCGGCGGCACGAGCGGTGGCACCAACACGGCGGGCGGCGGCACGAGCGGCGGCACCAACACGGCGGGCGGCGGCACGAGCGGCGGCACCAACACGGCGGGCGGTGGCGGCAACCCGTGCGGTGGCGCTCCAGCGGGCACGTACGTGTGCCCGACGTGCCCCGGCGCATCGAACCTGAACAACGGCTCGGCGGGCTGCCCGGTGCTCACCGTCAACCGCGGCATCACGAACGCGCAGGCGCTGTCTGCACCGGTGGTCTTCGTCGCGACGCGCTTCGGCAGCGCCGGCGCGCAGATCGTCTACACCGAAGACGTCATCGTGCCGGCGGGCATTCGCCTCGAGGGCGCGTACGTGCCGAGCTCGATGGCGGGCGGGCTGAGCTGGGCTGTGCGCAGCGCTGCGCCGGCAGACCGCAGCGTGATTCAGAACACGACCGCGCTGGGCCTGCGCTTCGGCGGAGCCGCCATGCGCGGCAACACCGGCGTCGATCGCATCGCGGTGCGCGTGGTGTCGCAGGGTGCCGAGCGCGCCGGCATCTCGGTCGTCGACTCGAGCCCGACACTCAACGAGGTGACGGTGACGGGCACGGCGCTGCCGCCGTTCGGCGCGAACGAGACCGGCGTCTTCGTGAACACGGTGGCCACGCGGGCGAACCCGCTCATCTCGCAGGTGTCGATCTCGGGCATTCGTGCGTCTTCGGCAGCAGCCGGCCTCTACATCAACAACTCGCGCGCCGACGTGTCGAGCCTCACCGTCGCCGAGGTCGTCTCGCTGGCGACGGCCTCGGGCGGCGGCGCCGGCGCGTACGGCATCGCGCTCAACAACGCCACGAGCACGCAGATCTCGAACAGCACCGCGAGCGTGCTCGGCGGGCCGGCGTGCGTCGGCGTCATCGCGGGCGGCAACGTGTCTGACATCGTGCTCGACGGCGTCGGCGCCACGGGCTGCAACCCGCAGGGCATCGTGATGAACCTGCCGACGCTCAATGCGGGTGGCCTCATCGACGGCTGCCCGGCGCTGACGGGTCAGCCGATGATCTGGCGCAACAGCGGCCGCATCTTCGGCGGCCCCGTACAGGCGCCGGGCCTCGCGGTCGGCGTCGAGGTCTCGAACGGCTGCGCGGTCGACCTGCTGAACAACGTGAACATCGTGGGCGCGCAGGGCTTGAGCGCGGGCCTGGGCTCGCTCGGCATCGGGGTGCTCTGCACGTACCAGGGGGGCGTGGCCGGCACCGACCCGCGCTGTCGCATCGTGGGCAACGGCTCGATCATCGGCTCGACCTCGCCGCAGATCACGAGCGCCGCGGGCATCTGGTGCGAGGGGGCGTGTGCGAGCTCGACGGTCGCGTGCGCCGGCGCGTGCGTCGAGATTCGCGACAACAAGGCCAACCCGAACGGAGCGGGCGGCATCAACGCCGGCGCCGCGCAGAACACGGCGGTCGGCCTCTACGTCGAGCAGAGCAACCCGATGGTGCAGCGCAACTCGATCGGGCCGGGCGAGACGAGCGGGTGCCAGCAGGGGCGCGGCGTCGTGCTCGAAGGCTCGCGCGCGACGCTGCAGAACAACGCGATCATCGGGCCGACGTGCAGCACGGGCACGTCGGTGGGCGTCGAGATCGTCGCCGCCTCGCGCAGCGGCGACGGCAGCTTCCCCAGCCCGGTGCTGCACTCGAACTCGATACTCTCGCACGCGTGGTTCGGCGCCGCCCCGGCGGTGCCGCAGAACCAGTCGGGCGTGCGGCTGAGCCTCGGCATGGGGCCCATCATCGTGCCGGGCCCGCAGCTCGGCGCCTTCACGAACAACGTCTTTCAGGCCGGGCCCGGCGGCACGCGCACCTTCGCGTTCGAAGAGTCGAGCAGCGCGCTCGACCCGGTGAGCCTCGCGAACAACGACTTCTTCGTCAGTGGCGCACCCGACGGCGGGCCGCTCTATCTCGACGAAGGCACGACGCCGCTGACGACGGTGGCGCAGATCAACGCGCTCACCGGAGCGACCGCGAACGTCTCGCTGAGCCCCGGCTTCACGTCGATTCAGTTTTCGTTCCCCCACATCTCCGGCACGTCACTGCTGCGCGGGCTCGGGCCGGGGCTGCTCGGCAGCTCGGGCCCCACGGACGATTGGGACGGTCAGCAGCGCCCGAACCCCACCGGCTCGAACATGGACATCGGCGCCGACGAAGTGGGGCCGTGACCCCGCGCCTCTGGCGCGGGAACGGGAGCGCAGCGACCAGAAGCCCCGCTCACGCGCGGGCGATGAACGCGTGCAGCGTGCTGCGATCGTGCAGCGCCGTCTGCGAGTCGTCGAACGACACGCCGAGCCCGAGCAGGCGCCCGCGCGGGTCGCGGTCGATGCGCGCGACGTTGCCCACCAGCGTGCAAAACTTCGGGCCGTCGTCGTGTGGCAGCGCCAGCGCCACGCGCACCGGCGTGCCCTCGCGCGCCGGCTCTTTCGTGCGCAGGTACAGGCCCCCCTCACTCAGGTCTGCGACCGCGTCGCGAATGAATCGGTTTCCGATGCGGCAGTGCGCGGTGAGCGCGACGGCCAGACGAGGGTGACTGCGCTTTTCGGGTCTCAGAGGTGGGTGAAAATGCTCCTGGCGCGTACCTGGTGTCAAGACCTCGGAAACGCTCAGGAAATTACGCACCGCGTCAGAAACGCAGGCGTTTCAGTCGACCGCGATGGCTTGCACGCTGTGGCGGTAGATGAAGATGCGCGAGGTGTTCGTGCGGTTGTCGGCGGGCACGACGAAGAAGCCCTGACCGCCCGCCTGGTGGTCTTTCGAGAAGCCGGCGACCTGGCGGCCGTCTTTGAACGTCACGCGCACCTTCTGACCGTCGGGCGTCGGAGCCTTCGTGCCGGCGGGCAGCATGAAGAAGACCGCCTTCACCCGCGCGCGGGGAATGCGCTCGGGCACGGCACCCGCGGTCGTCTCGAGCAGCACCTGCTCTGCGGCGAGGTCGGCGTCACGAATGCCGCCGCGCTTCACCTGGCCCTCGAGCGTGTGGAGGATGACGCGGTGCTCGCCGCGCACGACGATGTGCTCGGCGTCGCCTGCGGCAGCGGCCGCACGCGCCTGCGTCGCGGCGACGGGCGGGCCCGGCACGATGCTCGGTGGCTTGCGCAGTTGTGGGGTCGGCGCCGACGGCGGGGGTGGCGCGGGAGGAGGTGGCGCGGGAGGAGGTGGCGGCGGCGCGCGAGGCGGAGGCGGTGCGGGTGGGGGCGGAGCGGGCGGAGGTGCGCGCTGCGGTGGAGGTGGCTGCGCGAACGGCGGGCGCGGCGGCGACGGCAGCGAGAACTCGGGCAGCGCGCCGAACACGTCGCGCGTCGACAGGTTCGGTGCCGTGACGGGCTCTTCCTCTTCGTCGTCTTCGATCACGACGCCGGTGATGATGTCGGTGTCGTCTTCTTGGGGCTCCGAGCCGAGCGCGACCGGTGCTGGCGGCTGGGGCGGCGCGATGGGGGCCGGGGCCGGCACGGGGTACAAGAGGTCGGTGCGCTCGTCGTGTTTCGGGGCGAGCGAGGTGAGCGGGCCGGGCGCCGGAGCGTTGAAGAGCAGGCCGGTCGACGTGTCGTGATCGGGCGCCTCAGGCGCCGGGGGCGGCACGTCGTAGTGGAGGTCGGTCGACTCGTTGTGGTCGAGCTCGAGCGCGGCCGGCCCCGAGCGCTGCCACTGCTCGCCCGTGTTCACGAGCTCGGGCTGCGCGAGGAAGTCGGCGTTGCTCGCGAGCGGCAGCGCCTCTTCGGCAGGCGCCGTCGGTTCTTCTTCGACGCTGATCGCGATCGCGTCTTGATTCGCGAGCTGCGCGAGCGACGCGTTCTCGATGATCGGCGCGTCGAGCGGCACCTCTTCGGCGACCGGCGGCGCGGCGCTCGTCGAGTCGTTGAGGAAGTCGGCCGTGCTCGCGAGCTCGACGCGATCGTCGGGCGCGCCGCCGAGCTGCAGCGGCGGCGCGTCGTCGACCTCGACGTCGAAGTCCATCGGCTTCGGTGGAGGAGGTTGCGCGGGCTCCGACGGCGGCGGCGGCGGGGGCGAGCCCAGGTCAGCGACCTCGGCCACGTCGATGATGGGCTCGGGCGGCAGCGTCACCGCGGTGAGCTCGGGGCTCACCACGATCGACGGCTCGGGCTCGTTGACTGGCGCTGCCTCGACGACGACTGGCAGCTCTTCGATGGCGGCGGGCGTCGCCTCGAGCACGACCACGGGCGTCGCCTCGACGACGACCGGCAGCTCCTCGACCACGACCGGCGCAGCCTCGAGTACCGGCTCGGGAGCAGGTGAGGCTGGAGGCGGCGAGAGCTCAGGCTCGGCCGTGACGACGACCGACGGCTCGGGCTCGGGCTCGGGCTCGGGCGGCGGTGCTGCCGCGGGAGGCGGCGGGGGCTCCGGCTCGTCGATGTCGATCGCGACGTCGGCCGGCTCTGGCGGAGGTGGCTCTTCGAGCGGCACCGCGACGCGCGTCTCGAGCACCGGGGCAGCCTCTGGAAGGGGCTCGGGAATCGGTGCCGCGACGGGCTCGGGAATCGGCTCTGGAATGGGTTCCAGAATCGGCTCCGGAAGGGGAAGCGGCGGCGGTGCGGCCGGCGGGGCCTCGGGCTCCGGCGGAGCAGGAGGCGGCGGCGGAGCAGGAGGCGGCGGCGATGGCGGTGGTGCAACTGGAGCCGGCTCGGGGGGCGGCGGCACGACCGGCCTCGCGAAGCGCTGCGACTCTTCGAGGGAGTCGCGGAGGTCTGCGACGAGGTCGAGCGCAGGCGCAGGCGCAGGCGCGGGTGGCTCGGGCGGAGGCGGCGCCGAAGGGCGGGGCGGCGCAAACGGCTTCTGTGGCAGCGGCGGCGCCGGAGGCGCCGGCACGAGGCGCTTCTCGGTGAGCGGGCGCTCGGGCGAGCCGAAGATGGGCTTGAACGGCTTGCCCATGATGGGCGCGCGTTTCGGCACCACCACCTCGGGGGCGGGCGTCGAGTCGAGGAGCTGGACGTCGTCGTCCGTGACCTCCATCACCTCGTCGTCGCCGACCTCCATCGGGCCGCTGGTGCTCTCTTCGAGCGGCGCGATGGCCTGTGGCACCGGCTCGGGTGGCGGCGGCTGCCACCCGGGCCCGGGTTGCTGCTGCGGCCACTGCTGCGGAGCCTGCGGGTAGGGGTCGCTGTAGCCCGGGTCTTGCGGCGGGTAGCCGTTCGGGTCCCACGTGGGCGGTTGCGGCTGCGCCTGCGGGTAGGCGTTCGGGTCCCATGCGGGCTGCTGCGGCTGCGCCTGCGGGTACACGTTCGGGTCGTAGTAGCCGTAGTTCGGGTCGTACCCCTGCTGCGGCGGCTGCTGCGGCTGCGCCTGTGGGTACACGTTCGGGTCGTAGTAGCCGTAGTTCGGGTCGTACACCGGCTGCGGCTGCGCGTACGCGTTCGGGTCGTACGTCGGGTACTGCTGTTCCTGCGGGTACTGCTGTTCCTGCGGGTACTGCTGTTCTTGTGGGTACGCGTACCACTGGCCGTCGGCGCCCCAGTAGCCGCCCACCGCCTGAGAGATGTCGATGCCGAGAATCGAGGCGAGCTCCTGCCAGCGGTGCTCTTCGGGTGGCAAGAGGCCGCTCGTCTTCCGCTTCTCGTCGAGGAAGCGGAACTCGCGCATCGCGGCCTGCGTGTCCGACATAGGGCGGCGGAAAGCTAACGCGACTTCAGCTCGTCAGCGAGCTTCTCCTCGAACTCCGCGAGCGTTCTTCCATACCGCCGGTTGAAGACCACCTCGAGCGCCTGGCCCCCCCCTACGTCGTCGAACAGCCCGAGCAGGTTCTCGGGGCCCCCCGTCTTCAAGAGCAGATGTACGGCGGCACCCGAGGTGTCGTACGCCAGCCGCGGGTTGCCCATCGAGATGAGCGCCCGGCCCGCCATCTGTCGCAGCGAGGGCAACGCGCCGTGGGTGGCCGCGCCGCGCAGCTCGTTCTGAACGGCCGGGGGCGGCCCGTCGGAGCCGTCGTACCGCCACTCGACCCATGTCGCGAGGCCCTCGTTCAGCCAGATCGGTACCCGCATCGCCTTGAAGTGGGCGACCTCGTCGAGCACCGCGTGCACGTACTCGTGCACCAGCACCGTCTGGTTGCGCGGGTTGATCTCGGCCGTGTCGTTCATGCGAATCGCGTTCTCAGAGTAGAAGCCCGCGACCGAGCGCGCCGCCTGCGCCCCGTGGTGCATCGTGAACTCGCTCTTCGAATACAGAATCACGTCGGTCGGCTTCTGGCGCGACGTGCCCAGCAGCCGGTTCGACGCCGTGCGCGCCTCTTCGAGCGCCGCCTGCACCCGGCCCTCGTAGTCGGCCCGCTGGCCGAAGTCGCGCTGGCCGTTGAAGTACCGGAAGCGGAAGTACGCGTTGCCCCGCGTGCGCCGACCCTCGTCGTCGACGCCCGACTCGTACGTCGACGAGCCGGTGTTGGTGATGCTGCCGCCCCCGCGCTCGGCGACCGCGACCTCTCGCGGGTTCAAGCGTTTTTCGGTCGCGCGCACGTCGGCCTTCGCCGAGCCGGCCTCGGCCTCCATCGTGAGCGCCTTCTTGAGCAGCGGCGTGGCTTCTTTCTTGAGCTTCGACTTCGGGCCGATCGCCTGCAGCTCTTTGAGCGCGCCGGCCGAGTCGTTCTCGCTCAGCAGCATGCGCCCGAGCTCGAGCGCGAAGCGGTCGTCGTCGGCGAAGTGTTTGCGCCCGGTGCGAAGCATGGCTTCGGCCTCGGTGCGCTGGTCGTTCTTCACCGCCGCCTTCGCTGAGCACAACATCGCGTCGGCGTCTTCGGCGAGCTGCACCGCCTTCTCGCCGAGCGACTGCGCCATCACCGCGTCGGAGCTCGCCAGCGCCGCACAGCCCTTCGAGAGCGCCTTCGCCACCCGCGCGCGGTCGCCCTCGGGCACGGCGTCGGGCTTCACGGCGGCCCAGGCGAGATACAGCTCGTCCCACTGCTTCTTCGAGGCCATCGCCTCGGCCTGGGCAACGGTGGGAGCAGCAGTGAGGATCAGCAGCGCAGGGAGGACCACGGGCTAAAAGCAGTCTAGAACGACCAGTCGTTCAGGATCTTCTGGAACTCCCCCAGCCCGTCTTTCTTGCCCTTCGTGCTCTCGATCAGCTTGTCGTTCATCGCGAGCAGCCGCTTGCTCATCACCTGCGCGAGGTTCGTCACCACCTTCAGCGCCGCCAGGTCGTTCTTCGCCAGCAGCCCCTGAAACTTCTTCGCGTCGATCTTGAGCATCTTCACGTCGTCGGCCACCGTCGCCGTCGCCGTGCGCTTGCCGCCCTCGCCGAGCAGGCTCATCTCGCCGAACACCGAGCCCTCACCCAGCTGCGCCAGCGACTGCCCCGACCGCACGATGTCGACCTTGCCCTCGAGCACCACGATGATCGAGTCGCCCGGGGCGCCCTCGTCGAACAGCTTCTCGCCGCGCTTCGCCGACGCCTCGACCGCGATCGACGCGAGCTGCTTCGCCTCGTCGGTCGTCAGCCCCTTGCACATCGGTACCTTCTGCAGTCGTTCGAGCATGTTCAGATTCCCCTCAAGACGGTGGCCTTGCCCACGCGGCCGATGGCCAGCACGTACGCGCTGGTGCGCAGCGGCAGCTTGCGCGTGCGCGAGATGTTCGCCACCCGCTCGTAGGCCTCGCGCATCAGCTTCTCGAGCTCGGTCGTCACGCGGTCTTCGTCCCACGTGACGTGCTGCAGGTTCTGCACCCACTCGAAGTAGCTGACCGTCACGCCGCCTGCGTTCGCGAGAATGTCGGGCACCACCAGCACGCCGCGCTTCTCGAACACCTCGTCGGCCTCGGGCGTGCATGGCGCGTTCGCGCCTTCGAGCACGATCTTCGCGCGCACCTCGGCGGCCACCGACTTCGTGAGCACGCCGCCCATCGCCGCGGGAATCAGCACGTCGCAGTCGCACGTCAAGAGCTCTTCGGTGCCGCACGGGCTGCCGCCGTTGAAGCCCTTCACCGAGCCCGTCTTGCGCGCGTGGTCGAACAGCGCCGGCACGTCGAGCCCCTTCGGGTTCTTCACGCCGCCGTTCACGTCGTTCACCGCCACGATGATGCCGCCGTCTTCGTGAATCAGCCGCGCCGCGTGGCTGCCCACGTTGCCGAACCCTTGAATCGCGAAGCGCGTGCCCTTCACCGGCAGGCCCACGTCGCGCGCGATCTCACGCGCGATGTAGAGCAGCCCGCGCCCCGTCGCCGCCTCGCGCCCGCGGCTGCCGTAGAGGTCGATCGGCTTGCCGGTCACCACCGCCGGCGAGTGGCCGTGGTACTTCGAGTACTGGTCCATGATCCACGCCATCACCTGCGGGTTGGTGTTGACGTCGGGCGCGGGAATGTCGCGGGTCGGGCCGATGATGTCTTGAATCTGATCGACGAACTTGCGCGTGAGGCGCTCGAGCTCTTTCGACGACAGCCCCGTCGGGTCGACGCAGATGCCGCCCTTCGCGCCGCCGTACGGCAGGTTCACGACCGCCGTCTTCCACGTCATCAGCGAGGCCAGCGACAGCGTCTCGTCGGCGTCGACCAGCGGGTGGTAGCGCAGGCCGCCCTTCATCGGGCCGCGCGCGTTGTCGTGCTGCACCCGATAGCCGTTGAAGGTGCGAATTTCGCCGTTGTCGAGCTCGATGCTGACCTGCACCTTCACTTCGCGAAGCGGCGCGGCGAGCAGTGTCTCGATGCGCTCGCCCACGTCCATGATGCGGGCTGCCTTCTTGAAGTAGTGGGCCGTCGCCTCGGCAGATGTCATGGTGACGGCGGAAGATACTGCATGGCGGCGTTCTGGGAAGATCCGACGGAGGATGCGCGCGTCGACGCGCAAGAGAGCCTCAAAGCCCTCGCCCGCCGCGTCCGTGCGCTGCGCGAGAGCCTCTCGCTGAAACAAGAAGAGCTCGCCCGCCGCTGCGGCATCTCGGTCTCGTTCGTGTCGCTGCTCGAGCGCGGCGAGCGCAGCCCGAGCTACGAGACCCTGCTGCTCATCGCGAGGGCGCTCGAGGTGCCCGTGCAAGAGCTGTTTCGCGACGGCCCCTCGCTCGACGCCGCCGACCCCTCGCACGCCCGCCTGCTCGAGTTCGCCAAGAAGGCACACCTGTCGCGCTCGCAGGTCGACCGGTTCATCTCGGTCGGCTACGCGATGTTCGGGCTCGAGGCAGAGCCGCGGCTGGGCCGGCGCGCTGCCGTGTGCAGCGTCGAAGGGTGCGGCCGACCCGTGCTGGCCCGCGGGCTGTGCGGGCCGCACTACCACCGGGCGCGGCGCGCTCGCGTCTGAGCCGAAAAAAGCACAGCGGCCCGGTCGCCCGAGCCGCTGTGTTTCTACGTCGTCCGACGGCAGGTCCCTGGTACCTCGTTGCGGGCGGGACGCTGGAGTCGTTCACGTCACGCCGCGGGGATCTTGCCCTGCAGGCGCAGCGCTTCCTTCTGCGTGTCGCCGATGGTCTTCACGGCGCGGTCGATCAGCCGGTCGAGGCCCGAGTCGCCCTGGCCCTTCCACCCGTTGAGCTTCGAGACCGCGCTCCCACTGTCTTCGATCACGTTCGAGAGGAACTGACCGTCGAACTCGGTGCCCTGCAGGCTGCGCAGCTCCGAGAGCTTCGCCTGGAAGTCTTCACCCTGCTGCTGCCGCTCGGTCCCCGCCTGCTTGCCCGACTGGCCGTGCGAGTCTGAGTGCTGCTGGTCGCGGCCGGCGAACGTCTCGTCGGTGCCCGTGCCGCCCATCGTGCCCGAGCGCGAGGGGTTGCTCTTGCTGTCGCTGATGCGCGTGTCGGGCGTCGAGCCCTCGTACGCCGTCAGCGAGATGTTGTTGTCTTTCGCGTACGTCGTGATGACCTTCGAGAGCGCCGCGGCGTCGTTCACCATGCGCGAGCCGAGCTTGCGAACGTCTTGGCTGCTCCCGCGCGTCTTGGCCAGGCCGCCGAGCTCGGTGTGCTTCATGCCGATCTTGTTGAGCTTCTGAACGACCTTGTCCTTGCTGAAGGCTTCAGACGAGTCGTAGCCGAGCTGCGGTGTCGTGTTGCCCATCGCGCCCGACTCGTTCGTGACGTCGTTGTTGGGGTTCGTCTGGCCGCTGCCGGTCGCGGTGCCTCCGCTCGGCTTTTCGCCCGTCGGCGAGACCGTCGTGGGCTGCCGCGGCGGCGGAGTTTCGGCGTTCGCGGCGAGGGGAACTGCCAGGGCTGCTGCAAGTAGAAGTGATTTCATGGTGCCTCCGTTGAGTGGGAATACACACCCAGGTTGCATCACCCGTGCCCACACACATTCGCGGGGTTGGCCGAGGGCGAGGTGAAAAAACGCCTCAGCTCTCAGAGAGCTTCAGGAGCAGCTTCTCGAGCTTGGGGCGGGCGTTCACGCTCTGCGCGTCGAACTCGACGCCGAAGCCGGGCGAGTTGCCCGTGTTGCGCTGCCACGCCACACGGCCGGTGAGGGTGAAGCCGAGCAGCGCGCGCGGCGGCTTCAAGTGCAGCTCGACCTCTTGCCCGACGGCGATCGGGTCGGGCGAGCGCACGAACGCCCCGCCGTCAGAGAGGTCGACGAGAAATTCCTTTCGGGTGACACCTCGGTGCGTGATGCGAACGGGCAGATCGGTCGCGAGCCGCGGCCCGAGACGCAGGGCCGCAGGGTCGAGCTCGGCGCGCGCGAACTGCAGCAGGCGCTCGTGGTCGCCGATGAAGTCGACGCCGAAGCACGCCTTGAGGTTCAGCGAGCCCTTGTGTCTCGCCCAGGCGATCTGCCCCTTCACCTCGAACTCGCGCAGCGGGCGCTCGACCTTCACCGTGAGCAGCACGAGCTGCCCGACGTTGCCGGGCGGGGCGCCGTCGAAGGTGAGGCCCCCGAGCTTGCCGTTCGGGTAGTACCGCCCGAGAACGTCGGAGGGGAACCCGACGCTGAGCTCGAGCTTCACGACCGGCTCAGGGCGCGTCGACGGGACTGAGGAGGAGCGCGTTATCGACATGCGGCTCGCCGGCGATGAGCCGCGCGTGAATGCGGGCGTGGCTGGCGAACAGCTTGTTGCCCTCGATGACGCCGTCGGCGAAGAAGCCGACGGCACCCATGGTCATGATGCTCGGCTGAACGACCCAGTTCGTGCCGACGCGCTTGGCGAGCTTCAAGTCACCCTTCGTCGGGTCTTGGTACACGACGTAGATCTGACCGGCGGCCGCCCCATAGATGATGGCGCTGTCGGTGCCGACCCAGCTGGCCTCGCCGCTGTTCGCGGGGCCCGTGCCGGGGTCGACGATCTCGGGCGTCTGATTCGCCATCCACCCCGGGGCTGCGTAGTACTTCAGCGCCTTCGACGAGAAGTCGTGGTACGTGACCGAGACGTTCTGGTTCGTGGGGTTGATCTTCACGTCGGGGAAGTAGCCCGTGTCGCCGCTCGCATCGAGCACCGTGCGCGACCGCACCGCGCCGGCCGGGTCGATCTGCACGCCGATCAGCTCGCCCTTCGCGACCGTCGCCATCGCCGGCTTGAACCGGTGCATGTACGCGATGAACGCCTCGCGCCCGTTGAACGCGAGCGACGTCATGAGGCCCGCGCCTTCGGGTATGTCTTGCAGGTTGCTCGGGTTGTACTTGTCGGCGCAGCGCGGCTGGCCGCCGACCACCACGCAGACCTCGGTGTTGCTGTCGCACGCGCTCGCCCCGCCGTCGGCCACACACGCGCCGCCGCTGCCCGCCATCAGACACTGCGGCCCACCCGACATCGCACCGGGGTCGGCGCAGACGTTGCTGCAGTTGTTGCACGCCGGCACCGGGCGGTCTTGGCAGGCGATGACCCTGAACGTCCAGTCGGTGGCCGTCGGCGTCGCGCTGCCCGCCTTCGCGTACTTCACCGCCGTGATGAACGCCTTCGGGCCCGTCGGCGCCGGAGCCGGGCACACCGTCGCGTCGAAGGCCGCGTCGGCCCCTTTTTGGAAGTACGTGATGCCGGGCTTGCCGTCGGAGTCGACCGCGACCGACGTGTAGAGGCCGGTGTCGGTCGTCTCACCGTCGACGCGCATCGTCGACCACGTGCTGCCGTCGGCGGTGCTGCGCCACGCGAACCGCAGGTTGCCGTTCGTGGCGTCGTAGTAGCTGACGTAGACCTTGTCGCCGTGCACCGCGATGTCGGTGTACCGGCCGATGTCGTCGCCGGGCTCGACCACGCCGCCGCGCGCGCCGCTCGGGCCGTACTTCGGAGCGCCCGACGGCACCCCGTCGACGTACTGCGGGAAGCCGGCGGCGAGCCTGCCGGTCAGGTCCCACTTGTAGACGGCGAGGTCGCCGAACTGGCCGTCGTAGGTCGAGGCCCACAGCGCCTTGCCCGGGTCGACCGCGAGCGCGCTGAAGCGGCCCAGGTCTTCGGAGCGCAGGCCGGGCAGCTCTTCACACACGCACTTCACGGTCGGGAGCGTGCACGTGTCCCAGATGTTTCTGGCGTCGTCGAACGTCGCGATGAAGCCCGCGTTGCAGGTCATCGGGCACGAGGCGGTCGTGCCGCGGGTGGGCATCGAGTAGTCCTGGCAGCGGTTGATGGTCGGCACGCAGCCCTTGCCCGACTCGCAGCTGCCCTCGCACGGCAGGTCGGCCATACACTCGCCGTTGAAGCACGCCTGGCCGGCGGGGCACTCGCCGAGCTGGCCGCACGTGTGAAAGCGGCAGCGCTTCTCGGTGCCGATGTTGGGGTCGTTCCAGTCTTCGCAGAAGCGGTCGCCGCGATCACCGCAGTCGGTGTCGACGGTGCAGTTCAGCACCTTGTCGAAGCACTCTTTGCGCTCGGTGCAGGTCTGGCCGGGGCAGCAGTCGGCCTCGGTGGTGCACTTGCGGTCGGCGAACATGCAGCACTGCACGACCGCGTCGCGGTTCGGCCGCTGACAGTTGTAGTGATCGGAGCAGACGCTCGAGTCGGTGCACTCGTCTTTGAAGCTCGGGTCGACCCCCATGGGCACGTCTTCGCAGGCCGACCGCGGCTTGATGGGGCTTTTGTTGCAGTCGCAGGCGACCGCTGAAGCGCAGATCGCCAGCACGAACAGGAGTCTCATTGCGAAAACCTCATACCACCCGCGTCGGCCCGGGTCAGCTTGTGCTCCAGCATCGCAGGTTTGCGGGGCCGAGCGGGAGTCGCACACCCTTCGCCGATCACCCCGTCGGCCGCCGCGAGCAGGGTCAGGCTCGCCCCGCTGCACTGCGTCACACGAATCGGAAACGTGAGCTCGCAGGTGACGCCCGAGGGGAGCCCGCCGAGGCCGCGCACGACGCCTGAGAAGCCGGCGTCGCCGCGGGTGAGCTGCATCGTGGCGGAGCTGCCTGCGTCGGCGAAGCGGGTGACGACGACGTCGAGGGTGCCGCCGTCGTCGCGGGCGGAGTAGCGCCAGCCGAGCTCCTCCTCGAGCAGCCAGTCGCCGCTCAGATCGGCGGCGCACGGGTCGGTCGCGGCGCTCCTGGGGGCGGGCTCGGGAGCCGGCGGAGTCACGGCCTTCACGCACGCGCAGAGAAGAAGGAGGAGGCGCCACATGGGGGACGCGCAACATACCGAAGGCGTGGTGGCGTGCTAGCGTGCGCCGCCATGCGACGCGCCCTGTTCCTCGTCATCGCCCTGGCGGCCGGCCCGGTTCTGGCCCAGGAAGATGACCTCCCCGCGCTGCCGACGGCCCCGAAGCAGAAGCCGAAGCCGAGGCCGAAGGCGCGGCCGAAGACGAAGCCTGCGCCGGTGGCCGACGATGATCTGCCCGCACTGCCGACGCAGAAGGGCGACCTGCTCGTGAAGCTGGCGCCGGCGGTGAAGGGCGCGAAGCTCACGATCGACGATCGAGAGATCGGCACGCTGCCGCAGGGGCCGCAGACGTTGACCGCGGGTGAGCACACGGTGACGGTGCGCCGGCTCGGCTACGCGCCGTTCACGAAGAAGGTCACGGTCGCGGCGAACAAGACGAGCGACGTGAACGTGTCGCTCGAGGCGAGCGCGGCGGTACTGACGGTGAGCTGCGACGTGGCGGGCGCGCAGGTGTTCGTGAACGGGCGGCTGGCCGGCACGGCGCCGCTGATCGAGCTCGAGGTGCCGCCGGGGTCGACCGAGATCGCGGTGCGCAAAGACGGCTACTACGACGGCTCGCAGACGTTGAACGCGAAGGCGGGGCGCGACTACCCGATCGAGGTGAAGCTCGGGGCGCCGATCGCGGCGACGGTCGTGGCGACGAACAAGAGCGACGCGCCGGTGCGAAACGATCTCACTCCGTCGTCGTCGGCGGGCGGCGACCCGGTGACGGCGACCGAGACGATCGAAGACGCGCCGGTCTACAAGAAGTGGTGGTTCTGGACGGCGGCGGCCGTCGTCATCGCCGCCGGCGTCGGCATCGGCGTGGGCGTCGGGGCGAACAGCGGGCCGGCGCCTGGCGTGAGACGGAGCAACTTCGATTGCCACCCGAACTGCGACGGGTGGATCAACCAACCCGCGGCGATTCGCTGATGCGGGTCACTGGCCCTTGAGATCGTCGCCGGTGCGATCGCCGCTCTCGGGCTTGAGCTGCACCCAGACGTCGGTGACGCGCCCCACGCCGAAGTAGTCGAGCGCCGTCGCGCGCAGCTTGAACGTGCGGCGGTCGGGCAGCTTGGGCGTCAGGTTGATCTCGCCCGCCTCGAAGTTGAAGGCTCGGCGCCCGAGGTTGTCGACGCGCTCGTTGCCGATGATGACGGTGTCGCTGAAGCCGATCGACACGCGGTCGAGCACCTTGCCGTTGTCGGCGACCACCTCGATGAGCAGCAGGTTGTCGACGCCCCAGCCCTTGGTGCACGCCTCGTCGCCGCACAGGCGCGCGGTGAGGCCCTCGGCCTCGAGCAGCGGCGTCTCGCCGGTGGCGACGACCTTCGGCGTGCGGTCGTGATCGCGCGTGTCGATCTCGATGTCGGTGCGGGCCTCGGTGAGCGTGGTGGTCTCGCGCTCGGGCGTGTCGGCGATGAGGCGCACGGTCTTCGCTTCACTCGAGCCGCCTCCCGTACGTTTGGGGCAGGCGGTGAGAGCGATTGAGATGGCGACGCCGAGCGCGAGGCGGTGCATGATGGTCGACGTTTTTAGATCAGGGAGGCAACGTGCGCTGGGGAATCGGTCTCGCGTTGTGGGTCGCGTTCGGAGCAGCCGCACAGACCGACGACGTGAAGCCGTCGCTCGCGGTCTTCGACCTCAAGGCGAACGACACGCGGCCCGCCGAGACGGCCGCGGCGCTCAACGCCGTGGTGAAGGGCCTGCGCGAGCTCGACGCGTTCGAGGTGGTGAGCTCAGACGACCTGCGCCAGCTGCTCGCGATCGAGCGGCAGAAGCAGCTGCTCGGCATCGAGGGCGACGCGACGGTCGCGGCGTCGGTGCAGGCGATCGGCGTGAAGAACGTCGTGGTGGGCTCGGTGACGCGCACGCAGGCGGGGCTGTCGGCCGAGCTGCGGCTGCTCGACTCGCGCGACAACAAGGTGGTGGCGCAGCGCACGGTCGCTCCGCAGCCGACGTTCGACAAGCTGGCGTCGAGCCTGACCGTGGTCGCGCAAGAGCTGGTGGGGCCGCTGCTCTTCGCCGAGCAGGGGCAGCTGCTCGTGCGCACGCGTGAAGAGGGCGCCGAGGTGATCGTCGACGACGTGTCGCGCGGGTCGACGCCGCTCGAAGCGCCGGTGAAGCTCCCCCGCGGGCGGCACCGGCTGACGGTGAAAAAAGACGGGTTCATCAGCCGCGTCACGGTGGTGAGCGTGCAGCGAGAGCAGCTGACGCTCGAAGACGTGACGCTGGTGCCGTCGGCCGACTACGTGGCGGCGTACAACGCGCGCAACAGGCGGCTGCGCGTGGGCGGCTACGTCGCGGTGGGCATCGCGGCGGCGAGCTTCGTGAGCGCGGTGCTGATCGACCGGCTCATCGCCGAGCCGAAGTACCAGACCGAGTTCAAGCCGCGGCAAGAGATTCTCGAGTCGATCGCCTCGGGCAGGGCCGGCAACGGTGACGGCCTGTTCGGCGTGCGGCAAGAGTGTTTCGCGAACCAGGACCAATGCCGCGAAGACGCGCGGCAGATGGCGTCGTCGATCAACACGCTGCAGATCTTGACGTGGGTGATGGTCGGCGTGGGCACGGCGGGCGTGGCGGGCGCCGCGTACTGCTTCGTGTCGGGTGAAGACCCGAACCGATACGCGCAGCTGGTCGCGAGCGTGACGCCGTCAGGCGGGTCGATCGGCCTGGTGGGTCACTGGTGACGGGCGCGGTCTCGAGGCGGCCCATTCGGCGAAGCGGTGCACGGCGGCGACGGTGGCCATCGTGCGAGGGCCCCTGAAGACGTCGAACGCGTGCACCGCGCCCGGCAGCTCGGCGTAGAGCACGGGCGACGTCGAGACCGCCGAGAGCGCCTTCACGAAGCTGCGCGCCTGCTCGACCGGCACGAGGTTGTCGGCGGTGCCGTGCACGACGAAGAACGGCGGCGCGTTCGCGTGAACGTGGTGCAGGGGTGAGGCGGCGTCGAGCGCGTCGCGCGCGTCGGTGGCGCAGCCGAAGGTCGAGCGGCAGATCCACGAGGCGGCGGGGTCTCGACCGAAGGCGCCGAACAGCGTGGCGAGATCGGTCGGCGCATAGAACGGCGCGCACCCCGCGACGTGCTGCGACTCGGTGAGCGCGAGCATCGCGGCGAGGTGACCGCCCGCAGAGCCCCCCGTGACGACGATGCGCGTGGGGTCGCCGCCGTACTCGGCGACGTGCTCGATGAGCCACCGCAGCGCGAGCCGGCTGTCGTCGAGCTGCGCCGGCCACTGCGCCCGCGGAGCGAGCCGGTAGGTGATGGGCGCGCAGACCCAGCCGGCCGCCGCGAGGTGCAACATCAGCGGGCGGGCCTGCACCCGCTTGCTGCCGAAGACCCACGCGCCGCCGTGCAGCTGCAGCAGCACCGGGCGCGGAGCGGTCACGCCGCGGGGGCGGTAGAGGTCGACGCGGTTGCGGGCTCCGGCGGGGCCGTACTGCAGGTCGTCGATGCGCTCGACGCCGCCGTGCCAGAGCGCGACGGGCCGCGCGCGCCACGAGAGGCGTGCGGGCACGGTGAGCGGGCCGAGCTCTCTCAGCGTCGTGGTCGCAATGCCGACCGCGCTCAGCGCGCGCACCTCGAGCAGCGCTGCGCCGGCGAACGCGAGCCCGTGGAGCGCGAGGCCCGCAAGGCCGGGGGCCGATTGGGCCGCGCCGTACGTGTAGAAGGCGGCGCCCGAGGCGAGCGAGACGAGCGCGAGCACGAGGCCCAGCTCGGCTGCGAACGTGGCGGCGGCGAACGATGGCCCGAGCAGCAGGCCGCGCACGGGGCGAACCGCGTTCCACGAGAAGAAGGTGAGGGTGAGGCCGGCGAGCAGGCAGGTCATTTCATGCGAGCCCTAGAACCCGTTGAGAATCGCGACGGTCGCGATCACCATGCCGGCGGCCCCGAGCACGATGCCGGCGATCGCCGAGCCCTTTCGCCCCACCGGCGGCCTCGCGTTCGGGTCGACGCGCAAGAGGCCGACGATGCCGCAGACCATCGCGATGGGCGCGAACGGCCAGATGATGAGCCCGCCCACGCCGAGGTTGAGGGCCTGCCGCGCGATCTGGTTGTTGGCGTACAGGTCCCACATGCGCTTGAGATCTTCGCGCGACACGTCGAGCTGAAAGAAGAGCTTGGTGCGCGTCGCGTTGATGACCGAGGCGGTGATGATGATCGGCACGACGCTGGTGAAGATGAACACCGGGCTCACGGTGAAGGCGAGCACGGCGCTGCTGGCGAGAATCGCGAGCAGCACCACCCACCGCGCGACGGGCTTGCCGAGCCACCACAGCGCGCCGCCGACCGCCGCGGCGAGCACGACCGGAGCGAGCAGCCGCGACTCGGGCTCGACGAGCATCGTCACGCCGGTGATGACCTGGGCGATCGCGCCGATGCCGAACAGCCACGCCCAGCCGTCGCGCTTGCCCGTGTACTGCTTGCGAAAGCCCTCGAGCCAGTCGACGTCTT
>JAEUJP010000879.1 GCA_016793725.1 Myxococcaceae bacterium
CCGTGCCGCCCTCGCCCGCCGCTCGCTGAGGTGGAATGGGGTCGAGCAGCGCTGCCGCGTGCTCGACGGCGACTTCCGCTCGGTCGCCGACGGTACGTTCGACCTCATCACCGGCACCCCGCCCTACTTTCCTCCCGGCACCGGCACCGTCTCGGCCAAGCCCCACGCCGAGGCCTGCCGCTTCGAGCTGCGCGGAGGCGTCGAAGACTACGTGAAGACCGCCGAGCCCCTGCTCGCCCGCGGCGGAGCCATCGTGCTCTGCGCGACCCGGCCCGCCTGGCCCAACCCCGCCGTGCGCGTCGTCGTCGTGCCCAAGACCGGCAAGGCGCCGCTGTTCACCGTCGAGGTCGGCCGCCACGATGTGGGCGAGACCCGAGAAGAGGTGCTCGTGGTACGAGACCCGGCCGATCAGTGGACCCCGCAGTTCCGCGCCGTGCGCGAGGCGTTCGGCATGCCCACCGCGCCGCCGTGACTCACACGACGATCTTCGTGCCCTCGTAGTCGAACGCGAACACCACCTCTTGTATGCCCGCCTCGCGCATCGCCCGCCGCAGGCGCCCCTTCTCTTCGGTGTAGAAGAGCAAGAAGCCGCCGCCGCCCGCGCCGATCAGCTTGCCGCCCAGCGCGCCGTTCTGCATCGCCACCTCGTACCAGCGGTCGATCTCGGGGTTGCTCATCGACGCCGAGCGCTTCTTCTTGTGCAACCAGTGCTCGTGCATCAGCTCGCCGAACTTCGACAGGTTGCCCTTCTCGATGCACTCGAGAATGCGCAGCCCGAGCTCTTTCACCCGGTGCAGGTTCGCGATCATCGCCGGGTCGTTCTGCCGGCTCTTGTCGTCTTGCTCTTTCAAGATGCTGCCCGCGGCCCGGTGGTACCCCGTCGAGAACAAGAGCAGGTTGTCTTCGAGCTGCGCCAGCACGTCTTCGCTCGCCGCCAGCGGCCGCGCGCTCACCGTGCCGTTCTTGTTGAAGTCGAACACCGTCACGCCGCCGAACGCCGCGATGTACTGGTCTTGTTTGCCGATCGGGTCTTTCAGCCGGTCGAGCTCGATGTGACACGCCATCTCGGCGAGCTCGCGTGGGTGAATGAAGTGCCGCTTGTACTGCTGCAGCACGCGCAGCAGGCACGTCGTGAAGCTGCCCGACGAGCCCAGCCCCGTGCCCGCCGGTATGTCGGCCATCGACGTGATCTCGATGTTCGGCTCGGTCACCCCCGTGAGCAGCAGCGCCTCACGAATGATCGGGTGCTTCACGTCTTCGGCCCGCGCCACCCGCTCGATCTGCGAGTAGCGCAGCAGCATGTCGCGCGCCGTCGTGCGGTGCATCGAAACGAACACGTACTTGTCGATCGCCGCCGACACGCAGAACCCGCCGTGCTCGAGGTAGTACGACGGCAGATCGGTGCCTCCGCCGCCGATCGAGATGCGAAGTGGGCTGCGCCCGATGATCATCGCGCGGCTCTTACACGATTCTTGCGTTTTGCCGTATTCGCAGCGAAGAGACCCGCGTGCGCAAGGCCCTCGAGGGTTTGACCGCGACCGCACGGGCCCGTCTGGCCAGCTTGCGCGAGCACAAGGTTGGGCGCTTCGTCTTGCCCGCCCTGCCCGCGCTCCTCACGCTGCCGATCGTCGTTCACGTCTTCAACCGCTACAACGACGGCTTTCGCCACGCCGGCATCGGCTTCGACGAGCCCAGCTTCGTCTGGGGCGGCTGGTCGATTCTGAAAGGCCTCACGCCGTACCTCGAGTTCCTCGAGTTCAAGCCGCCGCTCATCTTCATCACCCACGCCCTCGCCCTCTGGCTCCACGGCTTCGACGGCTTCGCCTTTCGCGAGTTCTTCTCGTACTTCCCCCTCGGCGCGATTCTCGCCGTGCACTGCGCGCTGCTCAGCTGGCGCGTACACCCTCTCGCCGTGCTCGCCTGGAGCCTCGCCGTCATCGAGCTCTTCGTCGCCCCCGGCTTCCACGACACGGCCCTGTCGGACACCGAGTCGATCGGGCTCTCGTACTACCTGTACGGCGCCGCCTGCCTGTTGTGGAAATCGAAGCGACGCGCCCTGCTCACGGGCGTCGGCACCGCGCTGCTCGTGTGCTGCGTGCTCTCGAAAGAGCCGTTTTTGCCCTGCGTCGGCCTCACCTGGGTGATGGGCTTCTTGCTGCACCTGAAAGACCCCGAGCTGAAGCTCGCGCCGGTGAAGTACGTGAAGGTCAGCGCGATCGGCGCCGCCGTCATCGTCGTCGCGCTGTGCCTCTACATGATCCCCACGGGCGCGCTCGTCGCGTACGTGAAGGTGCTGCGCGGCTACTTCAAGATCTACCGCGACCCGCAGCTCTCGTACTGCGTCGTGCTCGGCCGCTTTCACCCGACCACCCCGCTCAACGATCTCTGGGTTCAGTTTCAGCAGGCGCGCCGCGAGTTCTTCAACCTCCACATTCTCGGCTACCTCATACCGCTCGTCGGGCTCGCCACCGTCGGCCTGTGGCGGCGCTCGAAGCTGCTGCTCGGCCTCGCGCTCGTCGGCTTCGTCGCCGCGCTCAACGCCGTCACCGCCAGCAACTGCCAGTGGCCGCACTACTACAACATGTCGATGAGCGGCCTCTTCTTCTTCATCGCCATCGGCCTCGTCGCAGCCGCCGACGAGCTCGCCAGCATCTCAGCGCCGATGCGCCTCGCGTTCTGCTTCGCCCTGCTCGCCGGCGTCGGCCTGCGCATGTGGCCGCGCTACGAGGCCGAGGTCGCCTCCTACGGCCGCCGCCCCATGCCCAACCCGTACGCCGAGCAGGTGCCCGGGTCACTCGAGGTGATCGCGCAGGTCACGAAGCCGACCGACACCATCTTCACGACGGGGGTGCCGATTCTCTACATCCAGGCGAACCGTTTGAATGCGGTGAGAGAGAGCCAGTGGACGGACGAGATCCTCGGCGTCTACGAGGGCGACACCGACGTCGAGCGCCTCTCGGGCGTGCGCGCCCAGCTCGAGAAGAACCGCCCCAAGGTGATGGTGATGGACCCCGCGTACGGCCCTCGCAAGCAGCGCCACTTCAACGCGCTCTTCGGGCCGTACCTCGCCGAGCACGGCTACCAGCAGGTGCGCCCCTACATCTTCGTCAGACCCGACTGAAGCGAGACACCCCGCCTCAGCGCGAGTGCCGCACCAGCGCGAGAAAGCTCAGCGCTTCGGTCTCATCGGGCAGCAGCCGGTCGAGCACCCGCGCCCCCGCGCTCACCACCCCCATCGCCGGCAGCACGACCGGCGCCGCCCACAGGCGCGCCCGCCGCCCCGACTGCGCCTCGTGCCCGAGCTTGCCCAGCGCCTGGCCCACCGCATCGAGCCGCGCCACCTTCATGCCGAGGTACGAGTTCAGCTTGTGGCCGAGCACGCTCCACAGCCCGCCGTGCGCCTGCAGCTCGACGATCTCGAGCCCCGCCCGCTCACACATCACCGCGAGCCCGTGCGGCGTGTACCGAAAGTAGTCGTGCGGCTCTTCGTGCAGCCGAAAGCAGAACGGCGCGCACAGCACCAACAGCCCGTCGCGCTTCAGCACGCGCGCCATCTCGTCGAGCAGCGCCTGCGGGTCGGGTGTGTGCTCGAGCACCTGAATGTTCAGCAGCGTGTCGAAGTGCGCATCGGGAAACGGCAGCCGCCTGCCGTCGTACAAGAGATCGGGGCCCGTCTCGCGCGACGCTGCGTCGGTCGCTGCATAGGCCGCCTCGTGCTCGATGCCGATGTACTCGCTCACGTGCGGCGCGAAGATGTGCAGGTACGGCTTGTTGCCGCAGCCGACGTCGAGCAGCTTGCCGCCCACGCGCGGCGCGACCGCCTTGAGCCCCTGGTCGATGAGCGTCCACTGAATGTCGATGAAGTCGGCCGCGCGCCGCAGGGTCTTCTTCGCGCCCGGCACGGCGAGCAGCGCATCGATGAGCTGGGGCACCTGGCGCACGCGAATAGCCCTGCCGCGCGCCGCGCCGCAAGGTCGCAAACCAGTTGCCGGGCGTGATCGTTTCAGGCAATCGAGCCCGACGATGCCCGCTCGCCCGGAGGCTTCCATTCGGCCGTCGCCAGCTCCGGGCACACCGCTGAGGGCGGGCCGACTGCCTGAGACGCCCCCGCTCATGTGGGTCGATTGGCTCTCGCTCGCCGCCCTCACCGCCTGGGGCCTCTACTGGCTCTTACCCGGCCTCGATCACCCGGCGATTCACAACTGGGACGAGTCGTTTCACCACGCCGTCACCCGCGGCACGGCGGACACGCCGTTCGCGCCGCACATGCTGGTCGAGCCGTTCTACCCGCTGAACCTGAGACACTGGTGGATCGCGGGGATCTGGATGCACAAACCCACCGGCGTCTTCTGGTGGGGCGCGCTCATGATCAAGCTGTTCGGCGTCAGCACGCTCGCGCTGCGCTCGGCCTCGCTGCTCGGCGAGCTCGGCATGGCGTGGCTGACCTTCCTCTTCATTCGCCCCATCGCCGGCCGCGTGCTCGCCGTCTTCTTCACCGGCGCCTTTCTCGTGCTCCCCTGGGGCTGGTGGATGACCCAGGGCCACTTCGTCGCCGACGTCACCGACATCGCCGTCGCCGCCTTCGTCACCCTCGGCATCGCCTTCTTGTGGTGGGCCGTCGAGCGCGAGTCGGCCGCGTGGGCCCTCGCCGCCGGCGCCGCCATCGGCGTCGGCTACCTCTGCAAGTCGTTTCTCTCGCTCGCCCCGCTCGGCGTCGCCGGCGCGTGGTGGGCGCTCGCGCGCGTCGGCCTCTGCCGCGGCCCGACGTTCAAGCAGGTGCTGCTGATGTTCCTGGGCTTCGTCGTGCTCGCCGCCCCGTGGAACCTGTACGCCTGGCGCACCTTCCCCGACGTCTACGTGCGCGCGTTCGATCACACCACCGGCTTCGTCAACGCGAGCTCGGGCGAAGACGTCGGCTCGGGCGCCCGCCCCGCCGACGCCATCTTCAACGAGATCAACTGGTCGGTCTTCGGCCCGCTGCCCTACCCGCTCACGCTCTTGTGCGGCCTCTGGCTGCTCATCAGCGCCCTGCGCACCCGCGACGGCCGCGAGGTGATGATGACCTTGTGGCTGTGGAGCACCTGGCTCGTTCACTCGTACACGAACGTGAAGGGCGCCTCTCACATGTGGAACATGGTGCCCGCCGGCTTCTTCGCCTACGCCGTCACCCTGCGCGACGCGTTCAGGTACAAGCCGCTCGGCGCCGCCGTCATCGCCTCGCTGTGCGTCTACGAGCTGCAGCCGAAGTGGGCCCTCGTCGCCAGCATCAAGCAGCACCTGCCCGCCCTGATGGCCCAGACCCGCACGTGGGAGAGATCGAACCTCGTCGAGCAGTTTCTCGTCGTGCCGCTCGTCGTCGTCGCCGCGGTGTTGCTCTCACGCGGCTCGAGGCGCTGGCCCCGCGCCGCTGCGCGCCTCGCGACCGCCTTCGGTCTCATCGGCCTCTTCGGCGTCTTCGTCTTCGCCTGGCCGCGCGCCGCCGCCGCGACCCGCGAACGCAGCGAGAGCCTGAGCCGCGCCGATCAGATCACCGTCGCCCAAGACGTCGGCCTCGCGCTCGACGGCGCCATCGAGAAGAAGAGCGTGCTCTTCGACGACTCGTCGTTCGACGTCGGCACCAACTTCGACTGGGTCAACCTCATCTTCTGGAGCGGCCGCATGGTCTACCGCCAGCCGCCCGACGTCGCGACCGCCGAGGCGAAGGGCTACCACCCGTACGTCGTCTCGTGCACCGCCGAGAGCTTCGAGCCCGTCGCCGCCGTACCCACGTTTTCGCCCCTGCGCGCGTATGACCTGCGCAAGCCGCTGCCCGAGCCTGCCCCTCCGCCCACCGGCCTCTCGCCGCTCGGCGGCGCCCACCCCGCCTACGACGCCCTCGGCTGGGCCGGCCGCCCGCTCACCTCACGCTGGGGCCGCTACGCGTTCTACCTCGCCCCCAAGGGGCCCGTGTCGCTCCTGCAGGTGCACTACCACCTGAAAGACGGCAAGACGGTCTCTCAAGCCGTCGACCTGCAGCTGACGCGCGTGCCTCCGCAGCGGCTTCAGGCGCGCCCGTGGTTCATCGCGAGCGACATCGGCCCGCCGTTCGAAGACGTCGCGAGCATCGACTTTTCGCCGTGACTCATGTTCCCCTCGGCCGTCGCCAGTTCCGGGTACTTCGTCCCGCTGTGACGCTGACGCGTCACCGCTGAGCGCCGGCCGCTTCCCCTCGGCCGTCGCCAGTTCCGGGTACTTCGTCCCGCTGTGACGCTGACGCGTCACCGCTGAGCGCCGGCCGAGGGGCTACCGCTCGCAGGCAGCGAACGTGTTCAGCCCGAACTTGTGCGCGAAGCAGTGAATGCGGCTCGGCAGGAAGCCGGCCTCGACGAGCAGCGGCCAGAGGTCTTTCACGTCGTAGTAGGCCTTGTGATCGTCCATCTCGGCCTTCGGCGAGAGCCCCAGCTTGAACGCCGAGAGCTCGAGGTACGTCTTGCCCCTCCACGACGGCACGTTCAGCAGCGCCACCCCGCCCGGCGCAAGCAGCCGGTGCAGCTGCTTCAGCATGCCCTTCGCGTCCCACAGGTGCTCGAGCACCGACACGCACAGCGCGACGTCGAGCGAGCCGCTCTCGAGACCGTCGAGCGAGCCCGGCAGCGCCCCTTCGAGCGTGCGCACCTCCGGCAGGGTTTTCAGCTCGGGCGACAGAGACACGTCGGCGAGCACCAGCGACTGCACCTCGCCCACGAGCGTTCGGCTGAACGACGCATGAAACCCGCACCCGAAGTCACCGACGCGCTTGCCCGCGAACGTCGGCACCCAGCGCTTGATCGCGCGCGACGACAGCCACACGCCGAAGCGATCGACGACCGTGGGCTTCCACGACTCGCCGAACGACTCCGACCTCACCGGCGTCTCCGCGCGGCGACCTGCGTCGCGTGCAGCACCAGCGTGAACGTGAACGTCATGAACGACGCGACCGCCGTCAGCAGGCCGATGACCGCGAGGTGGCTCTTCCACCCCAACGTCGACAGCTGGTACCCGTGCTGCGCGTAGTCGGTCACCAGCGGCAGCCCGAGCCCCAGCCCCACGAGGCCCGTCATGATGCTCAGCGCCACCGTGCGGTCGTAACGAAAGCGCCTGAGCCACACCGGAGTCGCCGCGCCCGTGAAGTCGAACAACACCTTCATCAGCACGCCCAGGTAGATCGACTGCAGCCCCACGATCACCGCCGAGACGCCGAACAACATCCAGTGCAGCGAGAACGTCAGCTCGCCCACCGTCACCGGCCCCGCCGCCTGCGGCAGCGTCACCAGCAGGCCCAGCAGCAGCAGCACCCAGCCCGGCCGGTAGAGAAAGAAGTGCGCCCCGTACACGAACATGGCGCGCAAGTTGTCCCACCCTGCCAGCCACGGAGACAGCCACCCCATGCGCCGGTGATGCGACAGCCGCCCCTCGCGGTCTTTCAAGAACCGAATCGGCACCTCGGCCGTGCGCAGCCGGCAGTGCACCGACTTCAGCACCATCTCAGACGCGTACTCCCAGCCCTGGCTCTGCAGGTCGATGCGCAGCAGCGCGTCTTTCGTCAGCCCCCGCATGCCGCAGTGAATGTCGCTGAACTTCGACGCGAAGATGACGTTCAGAATCATCGTCGTGATGGGCGTGCCGAAGTACTGGTGCAGCGGAGGCATCGCCCCCGGCTCGATGTACCCCTTGAACCGCGACCCCATGATGAACTCGTAGCCCTCGCGGAACTTCTCGACGAAGGCTTTGAGCTCGCGAAAGTCGTACGTGCAGTCACAGTCGCCCATCATCACGTAGCGCCCACGAATGAACGGCAGCGCGTCGATGTACGCCCGCCCCAGCCCCCGCTTCGGAGCCTTCAGCACCCGCGCCCCCGCCTTCAGCGCCCGCTCGGCCGTCGCGTCGGTCGACGAGTCGACGATGACCACCTCGCCCTTGATGCCCGCCTTCGACAGGCCCTCGTGGCACCACGCCACGAACTCGGCGATCGTGATCTCTTCGTTCAGCGCCGGTATGACGATCGACACCTCGGGCTCGGGCTCGTCGGTCACCGGCAGCAACAGCTTCAGCTCCGGGTCGGGTGACAAAGGCAGCGCGCTCACGCCTTCAGCTCCTCGAGCATCGCCAGCATCGAGTGCTTCAGCGCCGCCCGCGTGTCGAGCGCACACCTCCACCCCAGCGACTCGATGCGCGCGATCGACAGCCGCACGATCGGCACGTCGCCCTTCCACCCGCGGTCGCCGCCGGTCAGCTCGTACTTCACGCTGCCCTTGGCCAGCCCCACACACTCGACCGCCAGGTCGGCGATCTCACGCACCGTGATGTAGTCGCCCGTCGCCACGTTGAACGCCCGAAACGGCGCCTTCTCTTTTTCGAACGCCAGCAGCACCGCGCGCACCACGTCGGTCACGTGAATGTATGACTTGCTCTGCGACCCATCGCCGAGAATGCGCAGCTTCGTCGGGTCTGCCTTCAGCCGCCGCACGAAGTCGAACCCCACGCCGTGCGTCTGCCGCGGCCCCACCACGTTGCCGAAGCGAAACGCGCACGCGGTCAGCCCGAACATGTAGCAGTACGACGCGATCAGCGCCTCGCCCGCCAGCTTCGACGCGCCGTACGTCGACACCGGTATCAGCGGGCCGAGATCTTCGTGCGCCTCGACCGTGCCGAGCTCGCCGTACACGCCGCTGCCGCTCGCGTAGAGCAGCCGCTTCACGCCGGCCAGCCGGCACGCCTCGACCACCGCGTGCGTCAGCGCCGTGCCCTGGTGAAAGTCGACCGACGGGTCGGTCATCGCCTTCGCGATGTCGGGGTTCGACGCGAGGTGAATCACCGTGTCGTGCCCCGCCATCGCCCTCGCGAGCGCCGGCGTGTCTTCGACGTTCGCGCGCACGACGGCGAGCCGCGCGTCTTTCGCGTGGTGCGCGTAGTGCCACTCGCGGCCCGACGAGAAGTTGTCGTACAGCGTGACCCCCGTCACGCCAGGTCGCGCGAGCAGCGCGTCGGTGAAGTGGCTCCCGATGAAGCCCGCCCCGCCGGCGATCAGCACCTTCACTTCGTCGATTCCCACTTCGTCGCGTTCACCTTGAGCGCGGGGTGCGTCACGAGCAGGTGCCACACCACCGCTGCGAGCCCCTCGGTGTGCGGCGTGATGTGCGCCGGGTTCACCGTCGGTATCAGCACACACGCCTTCGCGAGCTTCGCCGTCGTGCCGCCGTCGCGCCCCACGATGCCGAAGATGGGCGCCCCGCGCTCGCCGGCGTGCTCCAACGCGCGCACCAGGTTCATCGACACGTTCTTCTCGCGGTTGCCGCCGCCGACCGAGAACACCAGCACCGCGTCGTTCTTCGAGACCCGCGACGTCTTGAGCCACTCGACGAACGTGGTGTCCCACCCCTCGTCGTTCACGCGCGCCGTCAGCTCGCTCACGTTGTCGGTCGGCGCGTAGGCCTCGAACCCGCACAGCTTGCGAAAGTCGTTCACCGCGTGGCTCGCGTGCCCCGCGCTGCCGCCCACGCCGAGAATGAAGAGCCGGCCGCCGGCATCGCGCGCCGCCGCCAACCCCTTCGCCACCGCGTCGATGGCGCCCGCGTCGAGCTTCTCGACCGCCGCCCGCGTCTCGGCGAGGTAGCCGGTGACGAAGTCGAGGCTCACAGCCGGTACCCCGCGGCCTTCGCGTCTCGGTAGAACATCTCGACCGTCTCGAGCGAGAAGTCGCCCAGGTCTTTGCCGAAGAAGGCGAGCTTCTTCAAGAGGTCGGGCGTCGCCGTGATGATGTCGCAGCCCACGCTCTCGGCCTCGGCGACGTTGAACACCTCGCGCGGTGACGCCCAGAGCAGCTCGATGTCGGCGCTCGCGGCGCGGCAGATCTTCAGCGCCTCGGCCATGTGCGGCTTCGGGTCGCGGCCCGAGTCTGCGATGCGGCCCGCGAACACCGAGATCACCGACGGCGGGCCGCCCTTCAGCGCCGCCGCCATCTCGCGCACCTGTTCGTGCGTGAACACCGCCGTGACGTTCTGCTTCACGCCCTTCGCTGCCAGCGCGCGTACGAGCTCGACGGAGCTCTGCCGCTTCGTGTTCGTGACGGGAATCTTCACGTAGACGTTTTTGCCCCACGAGGCGATCTCGAGCGCCTGGCGCTCCATCTCGGGGAACTCGTCTGAGAACACCTCGAACGAGACCGGGTGCGCCGTGATGGCATCGAGCACCGAGCGCGCGAACGCGCGGTAGTCGCTGATGCCCGCCTTGCGCATCAGGGTCGGGTTCGTGGTGAAGCCTTTGATTCTCGGGTCGCGCGACAGCTCGATCATCGGCGCGACCTCGGCGCCGTCGGCGAACAATTTGATCTTCAAGACGGCGCGCGTCCTACCACCCTTTCAGCGCCGAGAGGAACCGCACGAAGGCAGGCAGGCTCGCCCCCACCCAATCGGCGTCTCCTGACGCCGGGCTCACCAGCGCCGTGCGCACCCCGGCCGCCCGCCCCGCCTCGTGGTCGGTGTGCTTGTCACCCACGAACCACGTCTCGAGCCCCGGCGCCTCGGCCATCGCGTCGAGCACCAGCTGCGGCTTCGGCTTGCGGCACGCACACCCGTCTTCGCGCCGGTGCCAGCAGAGGTGCGAGCGCACGCCCACCGGCCCGAGCAGCTCGAGCACCCGCGCGTGCACCGCCTCGGCGTTCGCGCGCGTCGTCTTGCCCTTCGCCGCCGCCGGCTGGTTCGACGCGATGGCGAGCGACGCGCCGCGTGCATGCATCAGCTTCACGGCCTCGGCGACGCCCGGCAACAGCTCGACCTCCGACGGCACGAGCGGGCTGTCACGCGGGTCGTCGGCGTGCGCGACGGTGCGGTTCAGCACGCCGTCGCGATCGAGCACGACCAGCACGGGCGCGCGAAAGTGCTGCTCGAGGTCTGCCAGGCCCTGCGGCGAGCCGATCTCGAAGAACCGGTGCCGCACCTCGTACCCCTGCAGGCGGCCCTCGCGCGACAGCAGGTGGAAGAGCGTCGCCAGGTCCGACCGGCCGCGCGGCAAGCCCTCGACGACACGGCGGTCGAGCGCGAGCAGCCCGTAGTCGATGTGACGAAACGCTTTCGCCGGCGCGCCGGCGCGCGACTTGTCGTAGAGCTTCAGCTCGCCGCTCTCGAAGACGACGTTGCTCGTGTCCCACCGGCCTTCGTTCTCGAGCACCGTCATCAGCGCCTCGCCCGTGAAGGCGCGCCACACCGGCCGCCAGTCGATCGGCAAGAACGAGTCGCCCCACGTCAGCAGAAACCGCTCGTCGAGCACGCCCGCCTCGAGGCAGTTGCGCAGCGCGCCCGCGGTGCCGAGCGGCTCGGCCTCTCGCACCACCCGTACCGGCACCGGCGGCGGCGAGGTCGCGAGCTGCTGCTCGACCTGCTCGCCCAGGTGCCCCAGCGCGAGCACCACCTCGGTCACGCCCTGCTCCGCCATCAACCTCAGCTGGTGGTGCAGAAACGGTCGCCCGCCGACCTCGAGCAGCACCTTCGGCACGCGCTCGGTGAGCGGGCGCATTCGGGTCGCGAGGCCGCCGGCGAGAACCACACACTGCATCGAGGCCGACCCTACAGCACCGATGTGTGACGGAGTAAGCATGACCCAACGGCTTTTCGCGGGCACACATCTCTTCATCTACACTCGCGCTCCTCCCCTTGATGCGCGTGCTACTCCCCGTTCTC
>JAEUJP010000890.1 GCA_016793725.1 Myxococcaceae bacterium
GAGACGTAGGCAGAGATTTGTGTTTCCGACATCGATGTCCCTCTCTACGAAAATGTAGAGGCTTGGCAATGCCCGCGCAAGCGGGGGGCACAAGGGCCTGATATGAGCCGCGTTCTCATGAAGCTCATCATCTGTGGAGCCGCCGGGCGCATGGGCCAGGCCCTCGTCGCTGCGGCGAAGGCGCTCGGTCATACCGTGGTCGCGGGCGTCGAGAAGAAGGGTGTCGCGGTCGCGGGCATCGAGACGACCGACGCGCTGAAGCCGGCCGGCGCCGACTGCGTCATCGACTTCACGGCGCCCGAGGTGTCGCTCGAGAACGCGCGCACGTGTGCAGCGGCGAAGGTGCCGATCGTCATCGGCACGACGGGCTTCTCGACGGCGCAGCGCGCAGAGCTCGAGAAGCTCGGCGGCACCGCGCCCATCGTCGTCGCGCCGAACATGTCGGTAGGCGTGAACGTGGTCATCGGCATGGCGGCCGAGCTGGCGAAGCGGCTTGGTGAAGACTTCGACGTCGAAATTCTCGAGACGCACCACAAGCGCAAGAAAGACGCGCCGTCGGGCACGGCGCTGAAGCTCGCCGAAGAGATCGCGTCGGCGACGAAGCGTACGAAGAGCGACTTTCGGCTGGTTCGAGAAGGGCAGATCGGCGAGCGGCCCGAGCGTGAGATCGGCGTGCAGACGCTGCGCGGCGGCGACGTCGTCGGTGAGCACACCATCTACTTCTTCGGCGATGGCGAGCGGGTCGAGCTGAGCCACCGGGCGACGAGCCGAGATCAGTTCGCGCGCGGGGCGATGCGCGCGGCGGCCTGGCTGCAGGGCAAGGGGCCGGGCCTGTACGACATGCGTCACGTGCTGGGGTTCTTGTGAAGGTGAAATACGCGCGGGTGAAGACGTCGGGCGGTGCGCGCTACGCCGAGCTGCGCGGCGACGAGGCATTGCTCCTCGACGGGGCGCCGTGGGCCCAAGCGAAGCACACGGGTGAGTCGGTGCCGCTCGACCCGGCGGCGCTCTTGCCGCCGAGCGAGGCGTCGAAGGTGGTGGCGGTCGGGCAGAACTACAAGAAGCATGCGGCCGAGATGGGCAAGCCGGTGCCGCCCGAGCCGCTCATCTTCACGAAGCCGTCGACGGCGCTGAACGGTCACCTGTCGCCGATTCTGCTGCCGCCCGAGAGCAACGAGGTGCACCACGAGGCCGAGCTCGCCGTCGTCATCGGCAAGCGGCTGTCGCGGGTGAGCGAAGACGAGGCGCGCGCGGCGGTGTTCGCGGTGACGTGCTTCAACGACGTGACGGCGCGCGACATTCAGAAGCGCGAGACGCAGCACACGCGGGCGAAGGGCTACGACACGTTCGCGTGCGTCGGCCCGTGGATGGTGACGGGCCTGGACTACTCGAACCTGCGCGTGCAGGGCCGCGTGAACGGGGCGACGAAACAAGACGGCAGCTCGTCGGACATGATCTTCCCCGTGCCGGTGCTGGTGTCGTTCATCTCGCGCATCATGACGCTGCTGCCGGGCGACATCATCACGACGGGCACGCCGTCGGGCGTCGGGCCGATTCGTGACGGCGAGACGGTCGAGGTCGAGATCGAAGGCGTCGGCGTGCTGAAGAACCCGGTGAAGCGCGCGTGACGGTGGTCTACGTCGGGCTCGGCTCGAACCTGGGCGACCGGCGGGCACACCTCGACGCGGCGGTTCGCGAGCTGAAGGCGGCGCGCGTGTCCCGCTACCTCGAGACGCCGGCGCTGCTCGCGCCCGGTGACACGGTGGCGCAGCCGGCGTACCTGAACGCGGTGGCCGAGCTGCACACCGACCTCGAGCCGCAGGCGCTGCTGTCGCGGCTGCGTGAGATCGAGCAGGCCGAGGGGCGGCCGGCGCAGCGCGCGCGCTGGCAGGCGCGAACGTTGGACCTCGACGTTCTGCTCTACGGCGACCGCGTCATCGACACGCCGAACCTGAAGGTGCCGCACCCGGCGATGCACGAGCGGCGGTTCGTGTTGGAGCCGCTCGCCGAGCTGGCGCCCGAGCTCGTGCACCCGGTGCTGAAGAAGTCGGTCGCCGAGCTGCTCGCGCAGCTGTGAGGTCAGAGTCGAATCGGCGCGCCGGGCGCCGGCTTCGTGCCGTTCGGCGCGAGGGGCGGCTGGTCGGCCGCCAACGACGCACCACCCACCTTCACACGTCGGGTCAGCGCACGAACGTCGTCGAGCCCCGCTGCGAAGGCGGCAGGCGAGTTCACGTACGACACCACGACGACGTCGCCCGTGGCCGGGCCGCGCACCAAGGCGAGATAGACGTGCAGGTAGGGGGCGCGCTCGCCGCGGTGTGTCTGCGACACCACGATCTCGTACCCTTCGACACCTTCGCCGGCGAGCGGAGCGCTGGCCAGCTCGATGACGGGCTCATCGACGTCGACCCGCGCGCGGAAGTTGCCGGCCTGCACCTCGAGGGTTCGCGTGCGCAGCTCATTGACGAGCCGGTCGACCAGCACGCGCAGCTTCTTTCGCTCGACGCTGAGCTGCTCTACGGCGAGCACCCCGTCGTCGTCGGCGCGGCTGAACGTGAGGTCGACGTCGGCGCTGCGTCGCTGCGCGTAGTGACCCCTCGCCACCTTCTCGTAGTTCTGGAGCAGCCAGCCGTCGCCCATGACCCGCCCGTCTCTCGTGGCCTCGATGGCGAAGCCCTTGTCGTCGACCCGCCAGCCGTCGGCGCCGCGGGTCAGCTTCAGCGCCGGCGCACATGCGCTCAGCGCAACCACCATCGAGATCAGCGCGTGTCTGGCCATGGTCGTGAGCGGGTACGGCAGCTGAGTGGGCGCGGCGAGGGCCCTTTTTGAAACGACCCCTCGGCGCTCTGAGAGAGCCTCGCGGAGTGAAGCGGGGCGATGTAGAGAGGTGACGTGCTCCCCGTCGTTCTGCTCCTCCTCAGCCAGCAGCCCCTCGAGCCCGGCAACCGCCAGCTGCCGCCGAATCACCCGCCCGCTGAAGCCGCGCCGAGCGCGGGCGAGCTGATGAAGAAGCTCGACGGCATGAAAGACCTCGCCGACAAAGACAAGTCGTTCGAGGTCGCCGCGACGTTGGGTCGCCTGTACTACGCGCATGGGCGGTACGCCGAGGCGGTGACGTACCTGGGCCAGGCGCTCGAGAAGGCGAAGCCCGCCCGAGACCTCTACGCGCAGCTGAAGAAGGCCGCCGGCAACAAGCCGCTGCCCGCCGCGAGCGCGGCCGGCTGTACGCCGGGCCCCGACGACAAGCTCGACGCGCAGCTCGAGCTCGCGAAGACGAAGGGCAGACAAGACCCGGCGGCCGGCGCAGCGTGCGCGCGCGCGGCCCTGCACCCGCTCATCGAGCTCGAGACGCAGCTCGGCAACGCGCGCTTCTTGATGCGCGACCCCACCGGCGCGCTCGCGTCGTACGAGTCGGCGCTCGAGCTGTTCGAGTCGAACCCCGAGGCGCGTTATGGGCGCGCAGCCCTGCTGCTCGACAGCCGCGGCGATGACCTCAAGGCGCTCGAGCAGGCGAAGGGCGACTTCACGCGCTTCCTCGCCGACTACCCGACCAGCCCGCGCGCGAAGCAGGCGAAGGCGCTGCTCGAGCGCACGAACGCGGCCATCGAGGCCGGCGGCATGTCGAAGCTCGCCGCGAAGGGCCCGAACAAGGTCGCTGAGAAGGTCGACCCGCACGCGGCTCAGGGCGCCGGCATGCCGAAGCTGACGCAAGAGATGATCGACGCGGTGCAGAACGTCGAGCGCACCCCCGAGCTCGAGGCCGGCTTCGACAAGCTCATCGAAGAGGCTGAAGAGGCGCTCGCGACCGGCAAGTACCAAGACGCGCTCGACGCCTACAAGCGGGTCGTGCCGTTCAACCCCGACAACGCGCGCGCCCGCGCCGGCATGGCGTGGAGCCTCGTGCGCCTGCAGAAGCCCATGGCCCAGAACGTCTGGAGCGTCGCGCTGCAGAGCCCCGAGTCGCTCGACGCGCTCGGCGACACGCTTCAGAAGAAGGGCGACAAAGACGGCGCGAAGCTCTTGTGGCAGCGCCTCAAAGACACCGCGCCGCAGTACGCGCCGAAGGTCGAAGGGAAGCTCAAATGACGAACGCTGGTTCGGTCAAAGCACTGCTCATCGGTGGTACCGGCTACGGCGGCGCCGAGCTGCTCAGGCGTCTGCTGTTTCACCCGCACGTGACGGTGACGCGGGTCACCGCCATCGACAACGTCGGCAAGAAGGTCGGCGACGTGCACTTCAACCTCGCGGGGCTGACCGAGCTCACGTTCGAGCAGGTGCCGGCGGCCGAGGCGTGCAAGGGCGTCGACGTCGTTTTTCTCGCGCTGCCGCACAAGACGACGGCGAAGGTCGTCATCGAGATGTTGGAG